>NZ_CP097350.1 GCF_023516215.1 Cytobacillus pseudoceanisediminis
CTGCTAAATATATCTTTTTCATGAATCTCTTTCTCCCGCTTCAGATAATCGTTAATCCGAACTCTAAGTTGGGGAGAGAATGGTACCTCGCCCCTTTCAATCTGTCCAAGATAACTTGTACTAATTCCCATCCCCTTTGCAAACTGATATTGGGATAAGGCCATTCGTTTTCGGAGAATTAACAATCGTTCTACGTCATCTTCTATTTCAATTTCATTAAATGTATCAACTGTTAGCATTTATTTAACTGTTCTCCTCTTTATAGATTCAAAAAAAAGACCGCTAAACACACCTTTAACAAAAGGCTGTTTGAGCGGTCATCGCTTTAAGTAAATTAAATTATAGAAATATTATAGCACATCGGGAAGCATTTTAAAGGGTAAAAACACCACAATAGCACAATCCTGGAAGTTTATTATTGTTAATTAAATGATAAAATTGTATAATTTTTTCAGGAACTTTTTTATTTTTTTATTTTTTGGCAGCCATAATTTGGTTAGCGGATACTCTATTAAACTTACAACCTTTGGGTTGATGGAATTCAAGTAAGCATTTTGTGCTTATTTGTAACTATCAAACTCAGAGGTTTTTTTGCATTAATGGAGCAAAAAATAAGTGGTGGAAAAGTTCTAAGAAACTTTAAGGGGCTGTTGTTGTGAAGAAAGATTGTAGCATGGAGGAAGTTATGCAAAAGCTGCAAGCGCCTTTTCCTTCAAAGGATATCGAATGGCGTGTCAGTCGAAGTGGTCAAAGCAATGGTAAAAAATATGCCTTTGTCTTAGCTTATGTCACAAATCGAGCAATTCAAAATCGATTAGATGAAGTATTCGGACCGGCTGGATGGCAAAATGATTTTTCTGATTTTATGCAAGGAGTCCTTTGTACAATCTCATGTTATGTAGATGGCGAATGGATAAAAAAATCAGATGGAGCAGAGCAAACTCAGTTTGAATCATTGAAAGGTGGCCTTTCAAGTGCAATGAAAAGAGCTGCAGTTCAGTGGGGCATTGGAAGATATTTGTATAGATTGGAAGAGAATTACGTACAAGTTTTTGATAATAAACGTGATGGATCCAACTATATAAACGACAAGAAAACTAATGTTAAGGGTTATTGGATGCCACCAAAGCTTCCAGATTGGGCTTTGCCTGCTGATGAGAAAGGAAATTGTAGAAATGCTTCTCAAGATCCTCAAAATAAGCCTGAAAAGCAATACCAAAGAGAAAATAGCCAAGCTCAGCAGAGTAATCAAAATGACTCTGTACTGAAAAAACTGGGAAACAACCTCCGAAAGGAACTAAACAAATGAATCAAAAGGGCGAATTTGACCGCTCTCGTTGTTTAAAGGTAATTGGTGAGTATTTAGAAACTACGGGCCTGAAGGAACAACCGCAATTTATCATTCCGCTGTTCAAAAAGGTGACCCAAAATTCTACTTGCAAGTCACTACAAAATATTTTTGATAAAGCAACAGAAGAGGAACTTAGAGCATTTTATGGTGTTTTGAGGCCGGTTAATGACCTGGTTCTTATCACAAATAATTATAAAGTTGCTTTAAGTGATTCTTTAAGATATGTACAAATTCTTCTTCCTAATGTGAAGATTGAGAGTTTGTTTAGTTGCTTTATACATCTAACGAAGGATCATGTTAAAGAAGTCGCTACATTTATTAAAGAGGACCTTCAAAATGGAAATTTAACTAAAATCGCTTAATTGAGGAGTGGCACTAAAGAAGATTTTTCTATCTTTCTTTTGGTGCTTTTTTATTTATAAAAAAACAACTCATGGAGGAATAACAATGCATATTAAAATTAACCATTCTGTGTTGTCTGATGCTTTAAAAAAGGTAGAGAAGGTAGTAAACGCCAAACACAATATCCCTATATTACAAGGAATCTACATGGAAGCTACTAATGAAGAACTTATTTTTATAGGTTCTGACAGTAATGAATCATTCCGCTTTCACGTACCTGTTGATGGTGAAAACGTTGAGGTATATGAGCCAGGGAAAACGGTATTGCCTAAACAAGTGACCGAAACCGTAAAAAGATTCAAGAAGGACATTACCTTAAAGCTTGATGGTTTTACTCTCCTTCTGCAATCAGGCCGGTCTAAGTTTAATTTGAATACGTTTGACCCTGAAGAGTTTCCAAAGTTACCCGACTTTGCTATTGAAGAATCTACCCTGTTCTTAAAGGGCACTGATCTTAGCAATCTAATCAAGAAAACGGGATTTGCTGCGGCTGATTCTGAAATACGCCCTATATTAACCGGTGTATGCCTAGACCTTTCTGGAGATTGTATGCAAATGGTTTGTACCGATTCTCACCGGTTGGGTAAAGTCCAGGTGAGAAACACTTCAGATAGGGATTTAAAGTTTGTTATTCCTGCGAAATCGCTTGATAAGCTGAATAAAACATTTGATTTACAGGAGGATGTCCATATCTATTGTGAATCAGAAAACCAGCTCATCTTTAGAAGTGGTTCCTTGGTGTTCTATTGTCGTTTGTTAGAAGGCACCTACCCTGATACTTCCCGTCTCATTCCGCAAGATTTTAAAGCGGAAATGAAGATTAATCGGAAAGTGTTCCTGGATGAAATTGAAATAATCCGCGGGATTGCTAATAATGCAGACAATGGACAAGGTGGAGTAATTAAACTTCATGTAAACGGAGCAGCAACTATTTCTTCTTATACCGCTCAAACAGGCAAAGGTGAATCGGTTGTAGATTATGAGTCTTTAGAAGGCGAAGATAATTTCACGATTAGCTTTTCGGGAAAATACATTGTTGATGCTTTAAAAGCCATCGATGACGAATTCATAAGTTTCAAGTTCAACGGAGAAATGAGACCTTTCTTGTTAACTCCATGTGAATCTGAGTATGAAGAGCTTCAGCTGGTCTTACCAGTTAGAACACAGTAAGGAGCGGAGAGTTATCTCCCTCCTTTTCGAATGGGGGAATTAATTTGAAGATTGACTTTCATAAAGTAGAAAAACTTTTGGAGCCTTATAAGCAAATTAAAAAGCAAACCTCTGAAAAGAAAGAGGAAGGAGTAGCCAAAGTCATTCAATATGTATGGAATCATACTCCTACCAAAAAGGTGGATTTTGATTCTTTTAATCTAAACGGAGGTCTTAGAGCTTTTTATGAGTTTTATTTCCTCCCCCACTACGATGATGAAATGACACAGGCAGATTTAGTCGCTATTAAAGACAATCTATGGGAGATTAACGCTGCCTGGGATGACTTGATCTATTCATTAACCAAATGTAATAACAAGGTTTATGAGAATGAAGATGATTTCATTTAAGGAGGAATTGGCATGAGAATGTTATTAGATGCAGAAGAAAAATACGCTTACGATGAATCAATAAGCAATTTTCTTACATTAAAGATTTGGCACGATTTAGGGGTTAATGTGAAAGAATTTCCGGAATACATTGTGTATCCAGGTGGTTATGATGGTTCATCTTTCGAGATTCTAGAAGCTGGATTAAAAGCACTTTATCCAACATTCAGACAGCTGGATTATGAAGATGAACACAAACTAGAAACCATTACTAAAGAATCTAATATTTCTTCTACTCCTGAGCGGCTATATTTATTAAACAATGATAAGGTTCAAAAGCTACTAGATACGGGTGAGATAGATAAGCTAAAAAAGCCATTATCCAAACTTTACGGAGATCTTACTGAATTTGATATGAGTTTCCATAAGGAATATGGATTGGTCTTGGCAATTTATTTTACAAGTGTATTTTTTGAAGCGGCTGAGGCAGTGGCTAGAATTACTAGATTAGTAGAGGATTTATATATACAAATTGAGGGTGTGACAGATAATGGATTATGTTATCAAGCTATCTGACAAAATTGATGACTATGAAGGTTATGTAGAGGTTCTGCGATTATCTGACCGTTTTGATGGAAAGACAGAAAGCTTGGACAAGATGGTGAAAATAGAAAACCGTCTCATCCAGGATTTATATAAAATGACTCTATCAGATTTAATCCGGATCTTATCGGAATCTAGTGCAGGTGGAGAAAACATTTCAACTCCTATTTTACCGCAAAATTGCATAAAGCATGTATGGGTGAATCGAGCTGCTAAACAGCATGAAGTATACATTGAGATACCGAAAAGGCGGTGGGATATTACCTATCATTCTCAGGCTTTTGAGAAGGTGGGATTCCCAAGGATGATTTTTAAATACTCAGTGTCTGACACTCAAGTAACCCTATCTAACATTGTAGCAGTGCAAGAGCAAGGGATACTAACTGATGAAACCCCTTTATTTCTGTTTCCTTTTTCAAATGTGAACACAGATACAAAGGTATGTATGGGTGGAAATGAACTCCCTCCTATTAAAACTCTATCTCAGTTAAGTACTTTTCATAATATCTTTTTTGCGGCACCGTTCGGGGATGACTATGGGTCAAAGACGTCTAATGGAAAAACAATACGAGAGCTTTTTACCGTACTTAAGGACAACGATTTTAACGATGAATGGCTTGTTCCTTTAAAAGAGTCTATACTTGGAAATTTTTAAAAAAACTAATTGGAGGAAATAAACAATGACAAAGGTAGAACAAACTGATATTTTTAGCATGTTTGATATTGAGGATGAGGCAGTAATTAAGCTTGAAGCTGCAAAAGCAGCCGCCGTAAAAAAGCGAGAAGAACAAATCGAAAAATTAAGGAAATCAAATGAGGAAAAGAAAGAGGCCAAAGCTTCTACACCAGCTGCTCCAAAAAAGGATCCATTTAAAGTCCTGGTTGATACCATTGTTCGCTATGCGGGTATGGACTTGCCAGTTACCAACTATTTCTCAATAGAAGAGCTAGAAAATGGACTTCCGACTAAAAAGAAGAAAAAGATGATGATGGAGAAGAATCAGCATTTGAGGCGATTTCTGAAAATGCTCTCAGAAAGAAATTAGAAGATGACTTTCCTGAGCTTGTGGCCAACTTTACTCAACTTGTATACATTGAGAAGAAAAACATTATTGTACCCGTACTTTCTGCAAAGAAGAAAGGTATGGTGGATTGTAAGGAGACCTCTGCATCTGCAGAGGTTTCTTCCTGTTCAAAGAAAAAGAAAATTCCCTTTCACATATTGGCTGATTTTATCGTAGTAGCCAAAGATTTTTCTAGTAAGTTTGGAACGGAGGTTCATGCTGACATCTACATTGACAGGGACACAGGAACATTTATGTTAGATATTCCTAAGCAAGTGGTTAACCCTGTGCTTTGCTCAATCGATGATGATAATGCATGGCTTTATGTTGAGAAATATGGTGATAGAAACTTAATAAAAGTAATGGAGATCCATTCTCATCATGTAATGCCGGCTATCCCCTCTCCAGTGGATGATGCTAACGAAAGGTCCCCTATCCTTTATGCCATTGTTGGCCGCTTGGATAAATTTTTTCCGGATTTAATCGTAAGAACATTTAACAAGGAGACTCAAAAACACTTTAATATTAATCCCTCTAATGTTTTTGAAAACCCGGTATTTGATGATTATGCGACTTATCTTAGTGATATTTCAAATGTGGAGGTAGAGTAATATGCCAAAAATATCTGTGGACTTTACAAAAGGAAAACGTCTTTTCACTCATATTGTGTTAGTTGGAGCGGGAGGAAATGGAGGTTATGTCATTCAGCAAGTAGCTCAAATGCTCAATATCTTTGATGTGTGGGGCAAAATGGTGATTGCTGATTATGACCATTATGAAGAAAAACCTAGCTAACCAGCTTTGTTTACGCCAAGATTTAGGAAGGAACAAAGCAGAAATATTAGCTAAACGTTATCGCTCAGCTTACCAGGTAAACATTGAAACATATAGCGCTAGTTATATTGAGAATGTTGAAACCTTAGACAACTTATTTAATACAGACTATGAAGGTTGTCATGGCTGGAGTACATCATATGTACCAATCTTAATCTCTTGTGTTGATAACAATTTCTCTAGAAGGGTATTCCATGAATACTTTGAAAAAGTAGATAATCTTTTATATATCGATATTGGGAATGAGGAAGCCCAGGTTCCCAATGACTTCCGTATCCGGTCAAAAGATGCCTGGACAGAAGAAGAGTTGGAAACTTATGAACGATCAGGCTTTACGGGTCAATTGGTATGTGGCCTTAAAATTAATGGGAATGTAATTTCTGAGCCAGTTGCTTCTGTATTTCCTGATATTTTAGAAGACCAGGATGAAATTGCCCCGTCCGAACTTTCATGTACTGAACTTGCTGCTTCTAATCCGCAGAGAGTGATAACTAATCGTTACTCAGCTCTAGCAGCATCCACAGTATTGAATGAAATATTCGAATTAGGAACATTATCTACCCATAAGATATTTTATCATTCTAAGAAAGGATATATGAGAAGTGAGCCGATAACTCAATAAAATAAATTAATTTTTATAAGACCATCATTTTTTAGATGGTCTTTTTTGTACTTCGAAAAGAAGATATGTAAAGACCAAGCAGAGGCAATCTGCTTGGTCTTGTTTATTAGTTGTATTGAAAGAAACTGTCTACTTGAGCTAAGTTAACTGTAAGTTTATCTCTATCAAGAGTATTCATAACAACTGCTCTAGTAACTATTTGGTCTAAAAGATTGTCCTGCTCTAAATCAGTTAGGCTAGTTTTTATTGAAATATTCAGGAAAAGACCTTTTTCGCTATCCCCGATATCAACAGCCAAAACTGTTACTTCTCCTATTTTGTCTAATCCTCTATAATCTGAATTTATAATCTCCCAAACTTCACTTAAACTATTTACTGCAGTTAAACTAAGATAGTTCTGAGGATTAATAAAGGTAATGTCATCTAGAGAAGCCATAATGCCTTTGTGTTGAGACTTATAAAAATGTATACCTCTTTTATTAGCCTCGTCTTTAAAAGCCCATAATGCCCCTAAACAAGCCGTATTTAAGGATATATCCATCAGGGTAGGGTAAACACCCTCATATTCAATTACCATCCATTTGATCATCTCTCTAAGGCTATCCATGGTTATTACTTCTTCTAGGTTATTATTTGAGCCGACTCGGAGCATATCGGGGATTTGTTGCGCTATTACCCCTTCTGCTTGTTTAAACCAATCATCCTCAAAGTTCGATTCGCTGTTTTGCATTAATTCCATTGCCATAAAGTAACCATTAAATATTTGTGATTGAATTCCTGCAAATAGCATATTCTCCATCTTCTCTACTTTGTCATGCTGCACGTATTGTAATAATCTATTTTTATAGAACTCATAGATTGTTGCTAAATCAATATTGAACTCTTGATTATTCTGTTGGTGGGCTTTTAATTTCTTTTGTGTGTATTCATAAATATTAATCTCAGTGGTTTGTGTCATCTAAATTCTCCTTTGTAAGTATTATGAAGCATTATCCTGAACTTCATATGGAGGTGAAGGACTATCATCAGCATATTTCCAGACTCCATTTTCCTTTTGAATTATGGATATAAAATACTCCTCCCCGTTTGTTGTTAAAACCTTACGATAAAAACTCCCTTCATTTTTAAGCCGGTTAAAAGTAACATTTGTTAATGTGTAGCTTTCGCCATTAATATTTTGTTTTAGATACAGGTCCTGTAATGAAGAAAATACAGTTACAGCATCATCCTTAGAAGGTAAAGATTCCTTTACTGACTCAGTTCCATATTGTAAAAGGAATTCATAATAGTTTTCCGGAGAAAGTTGCACTGTGTAGAATTTATACAATGCGTCTGCGACAAATTTTGAAAACTCTGCAGCATCCTTATACTCTTCTAAATTTTTGTAGTCTAGATTTTCAACTTCTTTTAAGGTATCTAACTCATTTTCATAGACTACCTCATTAACTGGTCTCTCCATATCTTTGTATATTTTCTCTTGTTCTTCTTTTTCTTTGCTATCCTTAAGTTCACCTTGCTTCTTTTCTTCTTTTAGAGCTTCAATTCTTTTTGATTCTTTATCGAATAAACCACCGCATCCAGTTAACAGCATAGAACTAGATAGAATTAGAGAAATAGCTTTAACTTTCATCTTAAGGTCCCTTCTGTCAAAAGCTTCTTTTCTTTAGTAGTAAGATAATTTATTAGTTCTGCGCTATGTAAAGCAGAGATGTCACTCACTGCAGATGTGACAAGTTTAGGTATATCTGTTATTTTCATTTGGTTATTGCTAGGTGTTACTGGTACTTTTAAATGCTTTTCTAAACAATATGAAAGAGTTTTAAGATGATCTCTATCAATACTAGTTGGTAGTGATATGCTTTCTAATTTTCTAATTCCAAATAAGTTGATGCAGACAATAATCGATTTTAAAGTAATCAAGCCTGGATCTAAGATTAAGCTAAATATCTTCGAATTATCTTTGTACCATTGGTCTATCAAAGTTTTTAAAATTGGATGTGAATGTATACTAAGCTGTTCTTTTTTACTATTAATTTCAATATAGTTACTAATCTGCTCATTCTTAAGAACTTCCGATAAGTATAAAGATTTTTGTTTGTTAAAAGGTATAGATAATACATCATTGGAATTATTGAAATCAAAATCTCCTTCTCCTATTAAGACTGCTTTGGAGAAATCTAATAGGTTTCTAGCAACTTGCTTATCTTCCAACGCCACAGCTCCTTTCCCATAAAAAAAGCACTCCAGAATAAAACCATCTCCGATAAAAGATAGTTTTTCTGGGTGCTTCCCATTGTTGTTTTTGTTTCCACAATTATACACTTAATTTTGAAGCCTATTCAAGTTCTTTTTGGGTATAGGTTCCTTCGACTATCTGTTTCAGATAGTATGATGCAGTATTTTCTTCAATTCCTAATTCGGCGGCTATTAGCTGGATTGGTACTTTTTTAGAATAAAGATCAAATGCGATAGCTCTTCGAATTATAGTAAGAGTTAAAGCTGGAGATCCTTCAGGAGGTAATCACGAGATATTGCTCTTAAATGACTTTGCATGGACATTACCTGTATAGGTCCAGTTACGTTCTCTCCGTGATGTTTTGTCGTAAATACATACTCGCTGCCATTAAAAAAAGTGGAGTAAAAGTACTCATGGAAGTACGCCACTTCAGATCCCTGGAGGGTAATGGTTCTATTTTTCAATTGAATTTCAACTATATCTTTATTTGCGTTATCTTTAACTTTATCCTTGGTAAATCCAAACTCAGCCATCTTTAAGCCTTTAGTGGCCAATAAAAACAATACTTTTCTAAGCGGCGAATATTCATCATTAAGCAGAACTAGATCAAGTACTTTTAGAATTTCGTGAAATTGAATGTGCACAGTTGGCTTTTCTTTTACAACAAACCTCTTGATTTTGACTGCAGGATCAACACTTAAAGGTACTTTGTCAGTTTCCCAAAAATAGTTAAACATAGTCTTTAAAATGGCAAGTTCTTTATTTATTGTCGAGATACTTTTTTCTCTTATATCACGTTGATACTCTAAGTATTTGATTATGTCTGAAGAGGTAATTTGAAAAGGTTCCTTATTCTCCGGATATTTATCTTTAATAAAGGCAAAAAATTGGTTTATAACCTTTTCGTAGCTATTTACTGTTTCCTCACTATACCCTTTATTTTCGATATGCTTAATAAATCCGTAAGGCATTCATTCTCCCCTCCTAATATCAGACCTTTATATTTCCTATATTATACTAGATTATATGTTCGTATCTTCCTTAAAAACTAAAAAACTGCCAATTTTAAGTGGTTTTTTGTTGTAATTTACTACCGCAAATTTTAGACTCACCTTAACTACTCAGTGGTTTTGAAACCTAACTTTTTTAGAGTTCAGTTGTACCCTGTATTTTATTTATTTTTCAAACCAAGAACGCAGCTAAGGTTTAACAAAAACCCATTAGAAATACAATAATAATGACTAAAAAAAGCTCATCCCAGTAAATATTTTACTGAATGAGCTTTAATAGCTTTAGGAGATATTGAACTTACCAATTAATGATTGTCCTGGCGATAGCTGCAAGCAGAGTTACTGCGGTTGCAGCCACCACCACTTTATCAATTGTTCTAACTGTTTTCTCTTTAAAATTATATGTTAACACTCTGCCCCACCCCTTATGAACAACTTTAGTAAACCTATTATAAAACATATGTTCGGATATTTCAATCTATTTCATATTTGCACTTAATAGTTTTTTGTCATCTACATCAGTATCAAGCTGCATATTCGAAAAAGATTCACGCTCTTGCTGTAGTAATGTAGTTACTTTCCTTTTTCCTCTTGGAGTGCTTCTACTTCTTTTCTTGCTATATTGATCTTTTCTTTAATTTCTTGATCCATTTTTTCTTTTAGCTTTGTTTCAACATCTTTGTTAATTTGTTCAACATCTATATTATCAGGTTTTTTAAATAGCCCTAAGAAAGATGATTTTTGAACACTTTTCTTCAATGAGGTTGATAAGAGCTGAGTTTGTTTTTCTTCTAAATATTTCATATATGCATCTGTTTTTATCTGGTCGATTTCAACTTCTTTTCTCTCTAGTTTTCTCTCAATATCAGAAATGTCTTTCTCGTACTTTAGTATGTTCAGCATTTTACTCTGAAACCCTAAATTTCTCTCCATAGTTAATAAGCGTTCTTCATAATTATTTTGAAGCTGATCGTTATATTCTTGAAGATCGCTGCTTTCACGTTGAACCCTCTTTACATTCCCTCCCATTGAAACACCAGGTTGCATTCCCAGCTCAGCAAGCAAATCCACAGAAGTTTTTGAGGCTTTGTCCATTAATATAAATATTAAATGTAACCGAAATACACTTTTATAGTTTAACCTATAGTACTTCCCGAACTTTTCCGGTTGTATGTACTCGATTAGATCTGAACGAAAATGATTTCTAATTGTAGAATCCGACCGTTCAATAATACGGCCTGCCTCTACAGTGCTATATGTCATGTCCTTATGCATTGATAAAATTCCGTTTGTGAACACACTGTCCTCTAACCCATTCAAAACAGCCATTCTGTAAATAGGGTCATTTTCAAATTCTTCCATAAGCAGCTCTTTCATATCTAAGTTTTCCACATCCTCACCTCCAGTACTGTAGATTTCTACAATCATTTATAAAAAATATTACACTTAAACCATCCATAAATCAACTCAAAACGTTGATATATTAGGCGTTAGCAACCTCCGAACGATTCGCAGCGCTTGCGATATCCGTCGCAAACGAACATCAGCGCGAGCGCTACCTTACGTAATTTAATAAATCAATAACGTAGTTGATTCATGCATACAAATATGAATCCATCGTTTTCGTAATTGAATTATAAGGAACGCTATTTAACGTTCCGTAAACGGTAACGCTATCCATCGTTTGTGTGTGTTAACGCTTGATTTATCAGCTTTTATTGTGATTTTGTTTGTAATTGAATGAGATTGAATGCTGAAGTAACGTCCATACTTCTTTGAATGAAGGTGATTGATGATTTCGATACCAATTAACCAGGGTAAGAGACTATGTTTGCGTCTTGGATCATCATAAGCAATTGTTTTGAAGCCCTATAAGTAAATTTTACTAATCTAAGGGCATTCTTTGATTCTATCTTTTATAGTTATAGCCGTCAGAATGTTATTTTGTATTTAGCTAGATATAAAATACTTTTGTATGTGCTGCATTTGAGGTTGTTAATTGTGGTACACAAATAAAACGTTGATACATAAGGGATTGTTTAGTTGTGTACCTTTATGGTACACAAAAATGGTACAGAACCTGAAGTTACAAAAAAATAGCCCTAAAGGGCAGGGTTTTTAGAATTATATCATTCAGATCTGTAACTTTAGCTTTCTTAGGTTTGTTCTAATTTTCTTCTAAAGTCATATTTTGTTTCGAGAAGAGAAGAAGTCACCGAATTCTTATATTCCTAGTGTTGAAGAAATTAGTCTGATTTTCGTGTTTGTTGAGATAAAGTGTAAAAACAGCGTCCAGGCATCATTGAATGAAGGTGATTTTAGTTTTTTCACCAATTGTCCAGTACTTAGAGGCAATGATAAGTCTGGCTTACTAAAGGATATTGGGTTGAGCTCTTTAAGCAAAATTTGAATAAACTAAGGAAATTCATTGGTATTACCTCCCATGGCTTTAGATGTCTGAATTTATATTCGGATAGGGAACACATTATCAAAGTGTAAAAACTTTTTTGTGTACCACATTCGAGGTAGCTAATTGGGGTACACAAAAAAACCATTGATATTATAAGGATTGTTTTATTGTGTTCCGTTACGGTACACAAAAGAGGTACATAACCAGGAGTAATAGAATAATACAAAAAACGGCCCTTAAAGGATTATTTTTTATTTTCTATATCATCTAAAGTCATCATATTTTCCGTTGTATAGTAGTATTTGATACTCATAGCGTCGAAGAATGAGTCTGTTACTCGTATTTGATTGAGGTGCAGCGCAAAAACAGCGTCCGCACTTCATTGAATGAATCTGATTTTAGTTTTTTATATCAATTGTCCAGAAATATGAAGCAATGTTAAGTCTTGGCTTACCAAAGGCCTTTGTTTTGATCCTTTGTATATAAACCTAACTAATCTAGGTGCATTCATTGTTATTTTCTATAGAGGCATTTGACTCTAAATGAATGAAAATTCTAAGCAAAGCGTAAAAACTTATATGGTGTACCATTCAAGATTGAACTAGGGTACACAAATTAAAAATTGATTAATATAAAAGGTGGTATTTAGTTATGTTCCTTTATGGTACGTAAAAGAGGTGTACAATCCAGTGTATAAGAATGATATAAAAAAACAAGCCTCGGAAGGCTTGTCATTTTAGAAATCAATATCATTCAAATCTGCAACTTTAGCTTTCTTTGGCTTGTTCTCATTTTCCTCAAATTCTAAATCATCTAAAGTCATCTTTTTCCGTCGAACTGTAGTGTTTCCAGAAGAGAAGAAGTCATCAAATTCATCTAACCCTAGTGCTGAAGAAGCTTGTTTCTTAGCTTCCTCTTGTTCTTTTTCTAGTTGTTCCCACTGAGATAATTCTTCTCTTAACTGTTGAATTCTTACAGAGGGAGAAGGGTAAACGGCAAGCCCATATAAAGTAAGGTTATCCAACTTGCTGTTTTTAGATATTGACAGGTTTACTTTGGTATCAAGCAAGTCAGAAGTATATCTAAAAACATCATCTGCAATCTTAGGTGAAATATTCTTCGAAGAAGGATATAGAACTGCTACAGCACCAGCCACAGCATTTTGCACTTTATAAGTAGCTAGTACTTCATTGTTATTAAATAGATTTCCTATAACAGACTCAATATTTTCATCATTTTTCAGTTCCTTATGCTTCGATATAGATAGCCAGCCTGGAGTTGATAAGGTAGTAAGTAGCTCCGTTTTATCAAATACGGACCGTCCATCTAAAAGTGGTAGAGATGAAATTTCAGCTAAAGCACTTGCTATTACCATATTGCTATAGGATTTAGCATCAATTTCAAGGCCACCGTATGTTTTGAGAGGGCTATTTGCGTAATAGTCTTTCATTTTTTCATTATCAATAACTACAGCAGCACCCATTTTGTTTTCATTCATAAGCTGTTGAATCACACTAATTCCAGCAAGAGCGTTTCTTCTAAACGCAGATCCTCTTTCATCAGAAGAAGGCAGGGAGCAAATAACACCTAACGGGATTTTTCCGCCTGGTAGGGCTCTATTTTCTCTGACTTTCGATAGGTAAGCTAATGCTACTTTAAGAGCTCCATTACCAGTCCCGCCGCCTAAACTTACACAAACCCATACGAATTCTGAGTCCTGTACTGCATCGTCAAGTGCGACCTTTTTATATAAATCTGCATTTTCTTTAGCGATTTCAAATCCAAGCTGTGCATTTTTATCCGTACCTTCTAGTTCAGGAAAGTCCTTACTAGAAGTTACAATCCTATGTGTTTCCGGGATCAAGTTTTTATGTTCTTCCATATCCGATTTTGATGAATTGAGTAGGAAAGTTGGGTACCCAAACCTTGATAATTCAGCAGCGATTCGGCCACCACCTTGTCCAAGACCGATAATTGCTTGTGAAGGATAACGAT
This sequence comes from Cytobacillus pseudoceanisediminis, assembly GCF_023516215.1. Classification (NCBI taxonomy): domain Bacteria; kingdom Bacillati; phylum Bacillota; class Bacilli; order Caryophanales; family Bacillaceae; genus Cytobacillus; species Cytobacillus pseudoceanisediminis. Next base: position 14,066 of record NZ_CP097350.1, read on the forward strand.
CCATTTCAGATTTTAGTTCATCAGATAGTAAATGTGGGGATAACAGCGCTTTAATTGCACCTAACTTTTCATTTTCTCCAAAAGCCTTAATCATCATATGTGTTGCTCCTTCCTTAACTTTTCTTCATAAAGTAGTTGTGCTAATTGTTTGCCTCTTACTGTAACAAAATAGGGAGTCGCGGTTCCGTCTTCTTTTTCTCAACAAACCCTTGAGCTTCTAGAGTCAAAAAAGCGGAATCATACTTCTTTCGTTTGCTATGAAAGTTATCTAACCTGGTCTTAACCAGGCCTCTATGTATCTTGTTTTCTTTTACGACCTGTCTAAATACGTCTATAGTAAAGTCATCTAGCTTCTTTCTAAGAAATCGCAGCGTGTCATTATCGTATTCCAACTCATCTAAGTCTCTGAAACTCTTAGCTTCAAGTTCACTCATACCTTCACCACCTTATGAACCTTAAAAGACCTCTTTTATGTACCTTTAAGGAACATTATAGAAAACAAGCCAAATAAAAGCAATATTTATACTTAATTATCTACAAATAAATGTACTATCCATCCTTTGTTGCGTACCTCAATTGTGGTACATAATAAAAATCTCAGACACATTTATTGCTGATAATATATACCCTTCAATAACTCTCAATGCGCACCATAATTGCGTACCTCAATTATGAACCTTAAAACTTACATAATAAAGTCTACTATATTTCATTTTCGTATCATTAAATTCAATTTAGTTCAGTATAAAGGGGGTAGATAGATCATCTTCGATCACAATTCAACATCATTCAACTTACATATTTACCGTTGTCTAGCAATCATTCAGGTTCATTCAAGCTCATGTACTAGCATTTGAATTAATATAAATTTTTTCAAGTAAATTCAATACATTGTTTTATATTATTACTGGAAGATGGAGTATTAAATGCAGGGAAGACAGTCCAGAAGGGAAATGAACGTAGGAGATTGTCGGTAGCGGGTAGATCTCGAAAGGATTCCTAACTATCTTTTATATATGGGTATTCACTATTCCATTCAAATTCTTGATCGTATCTTTAGTCCTCAATATATAACAAAATCAGTAAAATTCCGCTTACCAGTGGAAAGGTTGCGGTGGAACGATTATCGTTCCACCAGAAGTTTTCCACCATGGTACACCAATAAAAGTACTATGAAGTCTTGGTATTATCGTAAATAAGGGTTCGAAAGCAAGTGTGAGTTCTTACCGTGTTTTCACACCGTTAATCTTACAGTAATGAGACTGAATTCTATTGATTTTACAACATCGATTTGTACCCTAAAATATAGCTATTTCATAACAAAACTTATTAAGTATGAAGGTCACCATTCTTTGTATATCCCTGTATAATCATTCGCTAGATATCACGATATTTTATTGCCAGCTCTGATATAAAATGGTATACTCAGGTCGAAATTTCATATCTAAAGGGACGACCCTGGACTCACTAAGCTTAGGCTTGGTTTGTTCGGGGTCTTTTTTTATCTCATAGAAGGGAGGCTATAAGTGGTGAGTGATAAGTCTATCTATACTTACAATAATGGCAGGGCATGGATAACTGAAAAAGATAAAGAATTATTAAAGCTAATATGGTTACATAAATCAGTAACTGTCTCACAAGTAAGGTTTTTTCTTTTAAAGGCATATGGTATGAAAAAGAGTGCTGTCTACAAGAAGCTTCAGAAATGGAACGAGCTTAAGATTACCAAAACACAAGTTTATAGCGGGAGGAAGAAGGTCCAATTAAGATGTGTACAGATCAATAAGAATGGAATTGATATTTTAGTAAATGAAGGGGTTATCCATAATTCAACTTATCCTTTGGTAGAGCTGCCAAATCCTAAAACGGCTGATCACTTCTTTTTAACAAGAGAAATAGTAATAAGAACGTATTTAGAGTTTTATAAAAAGGGAGGTAGGTTTACTTCAATTCCTCCATTAGAAACTCCATACTATGACACTAAAGTGAAGAAGGCTTATAAAGAACAGGAAAAAACCTCTTAAAAATACCAACTCTAGTAGAACCGGATTGGATATTGTACAGTGATTCATCAATACTGAATATTGAATCGGATACCGGGCATGAAAGAGCAAATACTATCATCGATAAAGTTAAAAGGTATGTAGAATATAATGCTCAGAATTTAGAACATAAAGACCATCATATATTGATTGCCCCTATAGATTCTGCAGATGATGACATCCTATGCTATGTGGAAGATCGGCCAAAAGAACGTAAAAAGCGTGTAAGCCAAATAAAAGAATATGTTATTAGGGCAAGCGCTCATATCATTCCTAACCTTCATTTCCATGTGGTCACTTCTAGCAGAGCAGGGAAAGTAGCTTATAACATACTAACAGGAAAGACTAAGGAACATTCCTATGTACTAAATGAAAGTATTGGAGCTTTAGAAACTAATAAACACCTCAATGTTTCAATGGTAAAAAGGCTACCTGAAGAGTTTTATACCGGAAACGTATTAAATTCATATTTTGCTGACGGCCATTTTGACATGAAAAGAGAAGGAGAGAAGGTAAAAACATTTTTAATCAAAGTAATGGATGAAGGCTGCGTAAAGTCCTTGGACCAACTTGCTTATTTAAACTGGCTTTTAGAAAAAGACCGTTATAAAAGTCATGTCGATGGAATCCTTGCTATCTATCAAACAGAAGAGGAGAGACTGCATGATAATCTGGGTGACCTTTGGGAGTTAAATCATGTCTATTTCAGTTCTTTAGAAAGGCTACAAAGAAATAGTATTGACGGATCAACATTTTATCAGCAAACCTCTAAATTTAAGAGGAAGAAGGTCTTGCTTTATGAGGGATAAACTGCTGTTAAAATTGCCGGGCATTGCCGTTTCAATACTGGGTATTCTCTCTTTGTATCTAACAATCCGGGCAACCATAAATTATTTCTTTTTAATGTCTGCTCAATTTAAAGGTGTGGTACCATCATTTATTTTATTTGGTGATTCTACAGAACCTGGCCGAATCGGTTTCTGGTTATCAGCAATCTGTCTTATAGTGGGATGGCTAATCAGTACAAAGTTTAAAGCATTTCAAACGAAAAGGTGGAGAATTGCTTGGTTTGGAAATATGGCTTTAGGAATGTTTTTTCACTTCCTTTGGTTGATTAGTGCACCAGTATATAACACCCTGATCCCGTATTTAGGAAATCGCATAAATCAAATGGATGTTCAAAGTATATGGTTAGAAATTGCGGTGGGTGACACTCAAACATTGCTTCTAACAGTTATGTTCGTTCCTACTACAATTACTTGCGTAAGTATGCTATGGCTATTTGGACAGTACTCACAATATTCAAAGGAACTTAATCAAGCATTTTGCGAATTTGAATACAAGAATGTTCATCTGCAAAAATTCTTTAAGATGAGCAAAAAGGAACTATGGCCAGATGTGGTATTGGGGCCAGACTCAGACACAAAAGAAATGGTTGTCCAACCAGGTAAGGACCGTACTCTCAACAATGTCATTATTGGTAGTATCGGTACAGGTAAAACCGCTGCTTTGGTTCTACCTATAATTAATCAGGATTTACATTGGATGAGCCGCTACATAAATGAATATCCTTCTCTGTATCAGAGGGAGGACTTCCATACGGAAGATGTTAAGGGTATGTACCTAAATGGTGTAAGCATAATAGAGCCTTCAAACGACCTTTGCCAAAAGGCATTTCAGTTAGTAAAAGCACATGGCATCCCAGAGGAGTCAGTATTTTACATCGACCCTACAAATCCGAATACTCCATCTATAAATCCTATGGAAGGACCTGTTGATAAAGTGGCTGAAGCTTTCGCTATGGTTATCGAGGGTCTAGCAGAAGGCGGTCAGGCAAACTTCTTTTCCAACAGAGTGAAAGGAACCATTTAAAGCACTATATCTATTTACTAAAACTGCATGAGCCTGAACAAGAAGTTACTTTCGACATGTTGTTAAAAATGTACGATAATCCTAACCTTGTTCGTGTAATGCATGAGAAACTTAAAAAGACCTTCCCAGAAAATGTGGACCTGATGGAAGATCGTGATGAGCGGAATCATTGGGCTATCGTAAAACAGATAGATGAATGGTTTGACACAAACCTTCTTCCGAAAACAGAAAGAGCAGGTCAAGGAAACGTACCAAAACTTGTCCAAGAAGGGGAGTTTCGTGGGCAGCAAGAATATTACGATGCTAAAGCGGAGTATGTACAGGGTTTAAGAAACATTCTTAACGACATAGGGGCAAGCCCGTTAATACGAAGAGTATTATTTGGGAAATCTGACTTTTCATTTGACCGCCATCTAGAATCAGGCGGTGTTTTACTAGTGAACTCGGCCAAGGGAGAACTCGGCGGTCTATCCAACGTATTAGGTAAACTCGTATTGTTGAGTCTTCAGAATGCAGTTTTCAGAAGGAAACCTAATATATCAAACTTTCATCATATTTTAGTAGATGAATTTCCAGATTACATTTATCAACCATTCAAAGAGTTTCCAGCTCAGTCACGTAAATATAAAGTTATTGTTACCGTTGTAGCACAAACTGTTACCCAGCTAGCGGATAAGTATGGAGAAACCTATATGCATACTTTGCTAGGTACCTTACGACACAAAATGGTTTACGGGGATATTCCTGATTTTGATGCTCAACTTTTCTCAAAAATATTCGGGGAGGTTGAAAGATTTGAAGAAGGAGTAAATGAACAAGCAGTCAGCCCGCTGCAAGAAAAGCCTATGTTACGGGTTGGGAATTCCTATCAGAAGAAAAAGGAGGCTATCCTATCTCCAAGCGATATCATTTTCCAGAATCCATTCCAATGTGCAGTTAAAATTGTTGCTAATAATAAGCCGGTGCCGGTTATGCAAATTGATGCAAACTTTGTTCCAAAGGAAGAATTTAATGAGGCCGTGATCCAGGTAAATGAAGAAGCTGCTAAAACATGGCTAGAGTCTAGAAAGGGCATAGTTTTGTTAACCGAGAATCAAACTCTCGAAGAATTTGAAGTGTTAGATGAAGAAGAGGTTATTAAAGAATTAGAGAAATCGGACATTGAGCAGGCAGCACCACTTCTACTAAATCCCGGTAATGATCATCCTATTACACTACCAATTTTTAATAAAAAAGACTCGGACCCAGAGGCTGAAATACCAGCTGGAGTTTCAAGTGACAATTTAGTAGCTGTTCCGGAAGATTTAAAAAAGAATACTGACGCAATAGAGCCGATTGTTCCTTTAAGTCCCGCTAATTCAGAAGATATCAAAACAGAACCACCTTCTAATAGTGTTATTCTAAGTAGCCATGATGGTGAACCCACTGTCAATGTTTTGTCCAAAGAAATGCCACAGGGTTTACCAAAGGAGCGCATAAACATAACTCATGAGTCAGACAGTAATATATCAAATAAAGAGGTGCAGCGACCAGTACTGTCTCAATTAGGAGAAAAGCAGGAACAGCTTCAAAACGAATTACTAAAAGAGTTAAGTGAAATACCCGCAAAGTCAGAGGTTGCTGTAGCTTCTGAAACAGGCAAAGAAGCAAAGAACAATTCTAAAAAGGCTGAAATTCTATTCAGTGTATTCGAGGAATAAAGTAGTAATATAGTTAATTATAGTAAATTAATTATTGCCAAATCTATAACGCTTAGTATAAACTTTTGGTAAGGTAGCAAGAGCGAAAATTAAATTACTTTAAAATGGGAGTCCCCCAAGAACCAGAGTAGTACTACACTACTCTCGTTTTTGGGGGGCTTTTTTTGTTTGCTTACCTGCCTTTTTAAAATCAGGAGGGATACAAATGGAAGAACTCACAACAAAATCTTGGAAATCTGAAGAGCAGCTAGATGATCTTGCAAGATATAAAAGAAATAAAGAGATTGTTAAAGGGGTTGTTACCTCTGTAGGAGTAATTAAAGCAAGGGTCCTGGACGCTGACTCTCAAGAGTATGTAAATAAAGAGACTGAAATTGCTTATCTAATGCTTGAAAACGGGGTAACAGCTTATTGCCCGGCACATGAATTCTCATCACATGAGTTCCGCAGCCTAAATGGATTTGCAGGTACGATGCAGGAGTTCCTCATCGACCATCTGGATTTAGAACAAGAAATTTTACTTGTCAGCATAAAAAAGGCAGATGAAATTAAACGGGCAAAATTTTTAAGCCAGCTTGAGGTTTTAGAAGAAACTGATCAATTGCATGAATTTGTGTTTGATGGAACGATAACTGGTTTTGATAGAAGAACTAGAAGAATTTTCGTTCGTGTAAATGGTGTTGATTGCACTATGTACCCAGACGATTACAGCTGGGAGCGGGGAAGACGTATTGAAGAACAAATTCACCGCGGAGAAAATATCAAAGTAAAGATTATCAGATTTAACAAAGAGCGCAATACCATACGTGTCAGCCGTCGTCATACAATGGAAGATCCGTATGAAAAACTAGAATCGTTACAATCCAGAAATGCAATCGCTGGTAAAGTTTCAGGTGTAGATGCTGTTCACGGCATCTTCATTCAACTGGATGTTGGATTAGAAGTAAAAGGCGTTAAACCAAATTATCTGGAGGAGCCAGTGGTCGGAGATGTGGTAAGCTGCGCCATTCGAAGCATCGATAAAGAAAATCGGAGAGCCAAAGTTGTCATTACTGGATATCCAAGGGGTAAAAAGAAACGCAGGGACGTTGGAGCGTTCTTGTTTGAATAATGGAAGCTCTTAATCAAGACCAGCCTAACCCAGGAGTAACACAGGAGTATCCATTACTCACAACAAAGAAAGGTGAAGTGCCTTTATGGGATCACCCCTTCCTTAAAGGCACTAAGGTCTTGCCGAAGAAATACTACCCTTACACTAATTTAGAAAGTGTTGTAGAACATTTTACTAGGGGTAGGTTAGACGAGAAGGATTTCACACTCTTAAAGGTTCTTGGTGATGCCATTTGTGCAAACGAAAACCAATTACGAAGGTATCTATTGCCTATTATGAGTTCTTCTCAAACATCTTTAAGACTAGACCGCTTGCGCCGAAATGGGTTTGTTGAACGCTGGAAAATACGAATTCACGGAGAAGAGGATATAGTAAAACCACCCGCTCCCTTTACTTTGGGAATGGCGGGATTTAAGCTTTTAAAGCACTATTATAATTCTGATTTCTTTATGGACTCGAATCGTTGGGATTCCTTAGGTGTTGGCGGAATCAAACGATATGTATCCATGAATGAACTTCGCTGTTTAATGGCGGAAATGAACATCTTAAAAAATGGAAGTGGAATCCGATCATTGCCACTAACCATCAAAATAACCGACCATTAGGAGCGGCAATCATAGAGTTTCCCCAGGGTCAAATGAATTTCCTTATTGATCGAGTTCAAGGGACTCAAAACTATATTGGGTATTTCAAGGAAAGACTATTCAATTGGAAAAACATTTATGAACACTATGGAAGAATTCCAGTAAGTGAGTTTCCTGATAATACTTCCTATATCATAATATTTGCTTCCACCCTTAGCATTGCGAATCATATACATCAAGAACTAATGCTGGATACCTTCCCATTTAATATATGGGTATGTGTCGAAGAGGATGTTCTTGAAAGTGGATTTAATACTTCTTTTTACATTCCGAACAAGCAAGACCTAAAACGAATTAGACTTGATTTTTAAGGAGGAGGAGAAAATTAACGAGGAGCTTTTAGAAGAAACTCACACTCTTGTTACAGCCTTATTTCATCACTGTCTCGATACGTATATGCACTCATTCAGGGTAGGGGATGAATTATATGCTTTCTCCAACTTCTTAGGATTTAGTAATGCTCAAGACATTTTTGTGCTGGGGCTTCTTCATGACATTGGTAAGCTTAAAGTCCCTTACTCCTTGCTGAATAAAACTACACCTTTGACTAAAAGTGAATTTGCAGAGATCAAGAACCATGCCGACTACGGTAAAAAAATACTTTATAAGCTTGATGCCTTTCCTCCAGATTATGCAATGTGTATTAAATATCATCATGAAAACTTTGATGGCAGCGGGTATTTTGGAATTGCGGGCAAAGAGATTCCACTTCTTGCTCGGATGATAAGAGTCATAGACAGTTACGATACTATGCTGAATGGCAGAATTTATCAGCATACCAAATGTCACGATGTAGTAGTTGACGAATTGTTATCTAATAAGGGGATACTATACGATCCAGATATAGTTGATCGATTTATACAATTTCTTTCTAAGCGATTTACACTGCAAGCTGCTCGAATATAATGGTTGAATTTAGCAAATCGGAGTGATACAATGGGACTACAACAACGCAGTTGCTTTATAGCCTTGAAGCAACAGCCTTTCTTAAAGTTTTTTAGTGTGGGCCTTCTAAGAGATTAGGAGGCCTGAAAAAAACTATAATAAAACGGGAAAAACCCGAAACCTAATTTCCAATCAATACTACATGGTATTGTTGGTGATTACGTTTCGGGTTTTTTGTTTTTTCCAGGAGTGATTTTTAAATGCCTAGAAAAGTGCTTATCGCTGTGGGGGATAAATCCTATACAGACATACTGATTAATACGTTTCAGCAACATACAGAGGATTTCACCTTATCCTCCCAAGAAGTGCTGCATAGACGTTTCCTTCAAGAAATTGTTGAAATTGAAACCCCAGAAATCTTAATCATACACGATTATTACCTTGAAAGTGATTATAACCGACAGGAATTGAAAGACAAAGAGCTCATATCATTCCTCAAAGATATGCGTATCCAGTTTGAAGACTCTTTACGTATCGTTTATTTATGCGAAAGGCCAAAAGGTGATCCTATCCTTTCAACAATAGTCAGTTTAGGGATTATGGATATTTTCAATACAAATTCATTTGATTTGAGTGTTTTTGTTGAACAGCTAAAAGCCAAACCACAATTCTCTAAAGTTGCTAAGTTCCTTTCATCAAATATTTTTTCAGATACCTCCAAAGTCAATGAAGTTGACCACCAAACCAATGAAGAAGAAATAAACGAAAATGAAAGTGAAGCTGATGAAAACCGCAACCCAGAAAAACAAAATCAAGTTGTCCAAAAGGTAATAGAAAAGAAAGTCGTTCAAAAAGTCGTTAACAAAACCACTATAAAGAGGGACTACACTTTTCATGTACATAACCATACTGAAAAGATTGTAGGTATTCCCGTAAAGAAGAAGTTAGTGATGATTGGTAGTCCGATTGAACGAAGTGGCAGCACATTCATCTCACATCTTTTGGCAAGGTGTTTAGCGAAAATGGGCGTTTCCACTACCTATGTAGAGTCTCCATTCTCAAAATCATATACCTATGATCGATTTTTCGGACATTTATATTCGGATGAGTACAAAAGTAAATTCTATCAATTCAGCAAGTACATAGATCCAAAGATTAAAAGCATATATGACTGGAGCAAATCAGAAGTAGATATTATTTGCAAACACCCTACTAAGGAACCGCTTTATCAGGAGGAGGACGTTACATTTGATGCACTTATCAAAGTACTGTTTTCTTCTAACTCGACAGTAACCATAATGGATGTTGGTACTGACTGGCAATACGAACTCTATCAAGATGTATTTGACATTGCTGATCATGCTTACTTCATTCTTGAACCTGATATTCCTTTTATCCAGCATTTTGAGGAATCAAGTGAAAAATCAATTGAGTTTCTACAAAAGCAGCTTCAGTCTGATAAATCTTCATTGGTAGGAAATCGATTTGATAAAGCTCTAATGAAAAACGAATTGCTTAAGGATCTTTACCTGGAGAAAATGATAACCCATTTACCTTCTATTCCAGTAACAGATGTGTTTCAAGCACAGTTCCAGGGATTATTCTTGAATGATACAAAAGATTACGAAAAACAATTGGAATCAAGTTTGCGGCCGCTTTTGGAAGATATCCTTCCTGGTGATTTTCTTAAGAAACAAAAGAAAGCTACTGGAGTATTTAAGGGGCTCTTTAATAAGAAGATTAGTGTTGAAAAAGCGGAATCCAAAGGAGAGGAGACAACTGTATGAAGCCGGGAGTCAAAATAGCTTTAGGAATATTCACTTCCGTGGCTACTGCAGGATTTATCTTTGTATACGATTTTTATATAAAAGATCGTATTGATTCAGCAGAAGTAGTCGTTGTGAAAGCTGGGGAAGAAATTCTTAAGTCTGAAAGTATAACCAAAAATAAGTTAGCTATAGAAAGAAGGCCAAAAGAGGCACTAATTGACGATGTGGTACTTGCACAAGATATGGACCAAATAGTGGGGCAGGACTCATCCGTCAATATCGTAGGAAACTCAATGATATCAACTAAAATGATTGATTTTGAACAATTGATTCCCGATGAAACCGAAGGAGAAGCTATTCGCCCTATTACAAAGGAAATGATTTATGCTCAACCAGGTTCATTGCGAAGGAAAGACTCTATTGATATATATCTTGTCAATCAGGATGGAACAACGAATCTTATTACCAACGGTGCTCCCGAAGTTACCTCTGAAACAAAGGAAGAAACAGATTCAAAAGAGGCAGAGTCTAAAGAAAAAGTTGAAATCAATACTTCAGTCAACACTAAGCCATTCCTTAAAGATGTAAGAGTGGTGTACGTAAAGGATTCCGGCAATAAAGAAGTCGTATCTGCTGCTGAAGGTAACAAAGGCGATAAACGCTTAGATGCTACCTCTACCATCAGTGATCTGGAAGTGATATTAAATGAAGAGGACTTTACAAAATTAATGGGTGAGGTACTTGGTAAGGGAGCCCGCTTATATATTACTTACCATTAAAGGAGAGTATTATCCCATGAATTTATTAGTGATATCAAAAAACTCTATCTATAAAGAACAGTTTGAAAAACATGAGGAAATCACGACAGTACTTATAATGGACGAAGCAACAAAAACAAATGTTGAAATCAATGCCATTTTATTAGATGGTGAGAGTTTTGATTTAGATAGTTTACAACAAGTTAGAGATCTTTTTCCGGAGAGTTTAGTCTTTTATAAACCACTTGGAGTAAACAGCGATATTATCATGCGAAATATTACCCGCTTATGTGCTGCCTATAAGGTCAAGGTCTTAAGCGAATATTCAACAGTGGATCAAGTTGTAGATGAAATTATTAATCAGATTACAAACAAAGATGATTACCTTTCAAAAAGACTTGTCAGTTTTTTCGGTACCCATAGCGGGGCGGGTGTTTCAACTACCACCCTAAATCTTGCCCGGTCACTCTCGAATAAGATAGAAGAGAAAGTCCTGGTCCTAAGTTTAAACAGTTGGGATCCATCTGATTATTTTTATCACTATAACGGACATTATTTAAATGACTTAAAAGTTGACCTGAAGACCCAAAACTTAACACCAGCAAGGCTTTCAGAAGCGGTTTCACATCAAAATGGGTTTTATCACCTTGCAGGAAACCGGGATATTAAGATGCAACGGTTTTACCAACCAAATGAAATTGAACATCTTATTAAAGTCGCTCAGCAACTATTCGATGTGATTTTAATCGATGCCGGTACTCATTTTGATACCGCTCCAACGGTTCAATCCTATATATCTAGCAATTTACGCTTTTTGGTAACAAACCAAGAAGAAAAAGGTTATAGAGGTTACTTCCCTTACGTTTTCCAACAACTTATTGAGCCTACAGGTGGTGCGTCAGACGATTTTATGTTGATTATTAATCGTTTTCAACCGGCCAACACGCTAATTAATGAAAAGGCATTAGAAGAAGAGCTCGGAATGACCAAGGTAGCCACACTGCCTGATATGGGGGACCTAGGAGCGATGGCCGCATATCAAAAGAGGCTCCTATATGATGTATCGGATTCTTATTATACAAAAAACTTAGACCTGCTATCGAATTTAATTATTTCTGAATGTAGGCTAAACGAAAAAGAGCAGCTTATAGAAGAACGGAATGAGAAAAAGAGATTCTTTTCTTTCTTGAAATAGGAGGTGGTTATCGTTGAAGCAAATTGAAATGGAATTGGGAGTCGAAAAAGAATTTAGTTCTTCTGATTGGTTGGCAGAGACCGTTCAAAAAAAGGGTTAAAAGTGAATTACATTACAACCTTTGCGAGAAAGAGGTCCTTTAAGGATATCTGCCAAAAGGTCCGGGAGCAACTTAATGACATTATTGTAGATGGATCCGTTTCAGAATCTAACAGAGAAAAAGGAAAAGACCTCGATGAAGTACACTACAATGAAAATATTTGGTTGGAACGGCAGCATAAAGCAGTAATTGGTGATGCACAAGCAATGTCTTACTTTATTACGAAGATCAATGAGGTTTTACAAACAGAGAATATCACCACTAATGAGTATCCTCGCTTTTATGATTCCCTTGCTGAAGCTATCTTTCATGAAGTATGGGGAGTCAGTATCCTTCACAAATGGGACAAGCTTCCGAATAGTGAAGCGGCCGTCATACGTGGAAAAGAACTTTGGCTTGATATTGATGGTCAATTTAAAAAACAAATAGAGGAATTTGAAAATGTAGAGGCTGTTGAACGAATAAAAAGGGCTTTTACTATGAGGGTCAAAGATGCGGTTATTAATGAACAAACACCGGAACTTGAAATAGAAAGAGAAGACGGAAGCCGTATCACTATGATCCAAAAACCAAGAGGGAAAGAAAATTACATCATGTTCCGCCGCTTTGTTGTAAAAAATATGAGCCTTGAGGAACAAGCTAATTTAGGAACTATTCTTGTTGATGATATTCCCTTGTTTCGTGCATTATCCAGGGTAATGGCTAACACCATTTTTGCCGGCCGTGTCCGGTCCGCTAAGTCGACTTTTATGAAATCTATGTTGAGAGAACGGGATTCCAGCTATGTTGCTGCTGTTATGGAGAAGCACTTTGAGTTGGATTTATCCAAACAATTTAAAGACCGGCTTATCTTTGAAATACAAGCCAAAGAAGGCGATCTCCATCATGCTGTCCCAAGACTGCTAAGAATGGAGCACGACTATATCATAGTTGGAGAAATACGAAGTCTTGAAACTGAAGGCTATCTCCAAGCTTGTGAACGTGGGGAAAGGGGAGCATTTTCAACCTATCACCTTACATCTGTAGAAAATGTGGCACCGCAGATTACCCGACATATCTTAGACGAGTTTCCTAATCGGAACTTTGAAAATGAATTGGAACGAGTAGCGCGTAATATTGACATTATTGTAACCATGAGCGCGGATCGAGATAGGAGAAGAAAGCGAGTTATTGGAGTCACCGAAATCATATGGGATGAAGATAAAAGGGCTCACCGAACACAAGATTTAGTCAGGTACAGTCCAGTAACAGATAAATATTACTATTCTTCTAATATCACAAAAGATTTATTAACTCTTATGGCAGCTGAAAGTCTAAAAGATACAAAAATTCTCATTAAGCATTTAAAAGATAAAGAAAGACAATCACCAATGAAGGATTACTTAAAAATAAAGGATCAAATTATCGATACCCTTTTGGGAGAGAATCTAGATGGATAGCATCTTACACTGGGTATGGCAAATTGGCGTAAATTACTTTCTATATGCAATTCTTCTCTGCCTGTCATTATGGACTGCTAAAACAATTATGCTGTCATCAATAAAAACGAAGGTAAATGAGTGGAATTACAAATATAGGATCCGGAAGGTCAAAACGAAAGCTGTTTTGTCTAGGAGTCACGAATACAAAAATCCCCTATTAAAGCATCTTAACCTATTAATAAAAACGACTAGTGAAGAAAGGAATGAAAACAGTGTAGAAATTTTCCTTATTCTTTCAATACTGTTAGGGGTCTTATCAGGAGTTTTTATCCTATTCGTTTTTGGAGATATTTTTGTATCTGTGACGTTTGGCTTTCTATTACTTTTAATCCCTTATTTATTCTTAAGGTTAAAACTTAATAAGATACGTTATCTCATGAGTTTGGAATTTCTGAACATAGTTCAAAAGCTTACTCAAAATTACAATGCAATGCATAACGATATGTATCATGCTTTATCTGAAACTCAAAAAGATATCAGGAGTCCAGAATTAAGGAAAGTAATCGTTAAGTTAATTTCTGATCTCCAGGTCTCAAGGAATGAGTATGAACTCCGTGAAAGTGTTCAGGTATTTACTTATACAGCAGGGACAAACTGGTCCAAACGTCTAGGAAGTATTATCTTAAAGGCTTACCTCTATAACGAAAAGGTTCTTAATGCCTTAATGGTATTAACAAAGCAGATGGAAGAAACGGAAGAAATGTTAGAAGAAGAAAAATCTCAAACAATGGATTCTGTATACAACGGATATTTAACCATTCCGGTTTTTATTGGGTCGCTTATCCTTGGATACTATTCTTCTGGTGCTCAGGATTGGTGGAAACTGCAGTTTGGTAGCCAATGGACCATCCTATTATTTTCAGTTTGTTTATTAGGCGTTGTTTTCTCAATTATTATTTCGGCATTCCTGAAAAGGCCCAAAAATGACTTATAAGAGGAGTGTAACCCCTTGGCTGAGACTATTTTCTTTAAATATCTTCCATATGTAATGTATACACTCTCTCTTCTTTTATCATGTTTAGCCGGTGTGTTGGTTTATACAGGATTAAGTTCACAAGCAGAAAGAGTACAAACCCGAATCCGTTTCAGAAATAGCTTAATAAAGAATAAAGAGAAGCTTGTTTCTAGTTCAAAAGAAACTAAAGCAGAGGAATGGCTAAAGCTTGCTCAGTATCCTTTGGGCATTACTGGTTTAAAATACTATCTTGTTACTTTTGGGTTCATCCTTTTCCTAACTATATACTACGTAATTCTTCCGATTCTCATTAATGGAGGAGCACAGAAATTAACAATGGTAGCAGCTGTTATTATTTTATTACTTGCTCTTCTGGCTGTACCAAGCAACCCGTATTCTTTGTTTGTTTATTTGATGAAGAGAGTGATCGAATACCACCAAGCCAAAAAGCACGCGGAAGTTTTTATGTTATATGACTTACTGATTAATGAGATTGAAATGATGAACATCAGTAGGATCAATACCTATAATATATTGCGAAATATTAAACCCTACTTCGTTGTTTTGGACAAGCCACTCACAAAACTTCTAACTTCCTGGAGTAACGATGAAGGACCAAAAGCGGCTTTAGAGCAGTTTGAAAAAGAGCTTAATTCAAAAGAATCCCAGGCGCTAATAGGTGTTATAAAAAGTTTAGATGACTTAGACAGAAAAACCGCTTTGGGACATTTACGCGGAATGCATAATATGTTTGTTCGTTCGCAAATTGAAAATTATAGAAGGAAGAGAAAAATCACTACTGATTTATTAGGAATTCCTATTAAGATAACTCATTTTTTGATAATCCTGAACTTCCTTGTGGTCATCGTAACAATGGTATCAGTTATATTGAAATCTTCCAGAATGTAATAATTCTACATTCCTTTAAGGAGGTGATGTCGATAAATACTTCACTAAGCACATTTATGAAAATTGCCATCACTGCAGTTGTAATCAGTGCCTTTATTTTTGGAGCTATGTTTACAGATATGGGCAGCATTTCAGATTCCATTGCTGATTACATAACAAATAGTGGATAGGGTGAAAACGTGTGAATAAATCATTAGCCACTTTTATGTTAATGGCATCTATCGTCATAATTATCACTGGACTTCTCTTTGGAGTTGCCTATGATTCTTTAAAGCAAAAAAATAATCATCATGAACAAATGTTAAATACTGAGCACCAAATAAAATTTAAATAAATTATTTATTATTGGAGGAATTTAACCATGAATCAAACATTATCTACATTCTTAAAAATTGCAGTAACAGTAGTATCGATTAGCGCATTTCTATTCTTTATTGGATACAACATGATCAGCTCAGAATCTACAGAATATCAAACTGAAATTACTGGTATTAGTAACAACCTGCCATCTGATGGTAATTAATTTTTAAATGAGGGGGAGGCATCATAGCTTCCCCCTTACTAAGGAGGATTCTTAAATGTCAAAGACATTAGGAGAATGGATGACCCTTTTTATTGTCATAAATATTATGTTTGCTCCGATTCTGGCTTATCTTGATAGTCTACATAGAGAAGCTGTAGAAGTAGTTCTCACCGAGGGAGCAAAGAAAGCATCGATAGAAGGCAGATTCACTCCCGCTATTATTGATGAGATGAAAGACACTTTAGTAGATAGGTATAACTTTGATGAATCAAAAATTAAGGTAACAGCCACACAATCATTAACACCCCGTAACCAATATATAGAAGCAAGTATTGAAGCCCCAAGAAGTTTCATTTTTATTCTAGATATTTTTAATCAAGGTCCAGGTACTTTTAAAAAGGAAACCAAAATCTTAAGCGAATATATTAATTAGGAGTTATTTGTATGGCTACTACCCTTAGAACCATTCTATTTATTCTCTTATTCGCATTTATAACGCAAATTCAATTTAATCTTGATGCTGATAAAACAGCTACAAGGCAATTAAAAAATGCTTTGGAGTTAGCTGTTCACGACGCTGCCTTAGCTGTTAATCCTGAACAGTTGGGAAATGGACGAATTGTTTTTGATCAGGATAAGGCCATAGATAAGCTTAAAGCCAGCTTAGAAAAAATTTAGATATTAAAAGTGGTTCTGGGTTTGTGTATACACCAAATCAAAATTCATTTTATAAGAATGATATTTTTCTTTTGCATCTTGAATTTATAGATGATAGTTATCCAAGAACCTATCCATTTACATACGTTAATGACCAATTTAAGATTATGGAAACTGTTGATGGTCCTAGTGTCATAGCAGTTATTAGTACTGAAAGCCCCCGTTGGTTTGTCGGAGACTCGAGCTTTATTAGGCAGGCAGCGGTTTATGAATATAAAAAATAAATAAACGACTCATATTTAATTGACCCATAATACCTAACTGTATTATGATTAAATTAATATATGGCTAACGGGAAAAACCCGAATGAATGATTGAACTTATTCAATCGTTTGTTCGGGTTTTTTTGTATTCATATTTAACCAATGTTTGAAAAGTCTTCCAAAATTTAATATAATAGTCTCAGATGTTAGCTTTTACTATTTTATTGCATCTCCTACTTTGGAGTTAGCGGATTCACAAAAAGAGCGGTTCTTTGGGACTTAAGAGTTACAAGGCTTATAGTACTTATTTACTATTGCCTAAAAACCTCTACCAAGGAGCCGTTTTTGTTTTGTGAAAAAAAATATAGGGGGAAGAACACATGTTGAGACAAAAGAATGCAACAAAAATCGAGGAAAATTCTAGAGAAAGAAGGGGAAGACGAATGAGGAAATTTATGAAGGCAACGTTAGCAACACTATTAGCTGCAAATATAGGAGGGATCTTTCAAAGTAATTCCGTAGAAGCAAGTTCAAAGGCCAGCTGCAGTATGACAATTCAATCGGATATTCATACAGAAAACAACTGGGCAAATGCAACCGGTCCCTGCAATGGGTTGGTTAACGGCTTTTATTCTGCAAGCGCTAATAACTTTCATGTTGTTGGCCACGTTACTACTGAAGTAACAAGAAGCGGTCAAAAGTTCACAATATCTATCTTCGAGGAGCCTTTTCAAGCGGAACTAACTGTAACAACTATCTTGAAGGCGAAACCGAAACCAGAGCCTAAGCCCGAGCCAAAACCAGAACCTAAACCAGAACCGAAGCCTCAGCCTAAGCCTGAGCCGAAACCACAACCAAAGCCAGAACCGAAACCTCAGCCTAAACCTGAGCCTAAGCCACAGCCTAAGCCAGAGTCAAAACCGACAACGAAGCCGGTGTCTAAACCTACAGAAACTCAAAGTCAAACAAATAAGACATCAACTTCATCTAATAGTAGCGGTGGAAGCAGTAAAAACACTTCAACAAATACCACAACAACATCAAAGGCAAAAGGCAATGAGGAAAATTCTAAATCAGTCACTGAAAAACAAGTAAAAGAGGTGGCGAGTGCATCAACTAATGGAGATAAAGAAAGCTCCAATGATGAAGCAGCAAAAGAAAAAGACGATAGCAAATCTGAAGATGAAAAGTCATCTGAAGATACTATAAATCAAGATGAGGATAACGGTGGTGATGGAGAAGAAAAATCAATTCAAACAGAAGAAAAAATTAATAGTCAATCTGCTTTAAAAGATGTTTCTAGTGATAGCAACCAAAATTCTAGTAACAATAAAATTTGGGTTGGCTTTTCCTTATTAATCTTAATGGCGATTGGAGGAGTTATTTGGTTTTTCAAATTTAGAAAGGTGAGATAGATTTGAATCGTATCAAATTCAAATTAATAGCATTTCTATTCTTTTTACTTGTAGGGGGAAGTATTTTCTTCTTCCCCTCTGCAAGTTCCGCTGAATATTCTCCATTTGATGTTCCAAGTACAGTAAGAAGTGGGTGGAATAAAACGCCTGGTGGAAAACATTACAAAGAGAACACCGGGAGAATGCTCATTTACGATGTATATTACAACAAATATATATCTGGCGGACAACGTATCGTTAACAAGAATTTTAACGGCACGGGAACACAACCTTATTTAGAATTTAGAGGCTGGTCAGTAATTTTTGGACATAAACGGCATTTAAGTTCTAATAACGAAACCTACATCGCAGCTCAAAAAGTTGCTGGTAGTGGAGCCGGGGCAATAAAAATATTTAGAGCACAGCAACGAGGATTATACGCTACCGAAGATCTTGAGTACAATAACCAAGGATCTGGTATCTATAACGAATGTTCCGCTTCAACAACGAATACTCCAAACTATGATTGTAATATGCGTTATGAAAGTGTAGGATTTGATGCTTATTTACCTCTTAATGAATTATTCCCTGACGACAGTAAAGATGCTGTTTGGTCCCTCTATCTAATAAAAAAGGTAGACTCTCATATTGTCTATACACCTCTAATAGTTCCTTTTGATTTTTCAAATAGAGATTTTAAATATGGGAGCATTTCTTTATCAAGCGGACAAAACACCAATAAACTGACGATGAATACCGATGAAGTTTTAAGGCGTTCCAAACCACGTGAAGCAGCTGCAAGTGTACGGGATGAGTTAGGGTCTGATCGTTACTTTACAAACAATACGACTTATACTCGTGTTGATTCGGAGGAATCTCAAACAGCTGTATGGTATGGAGTAAGGAGCCCTAAAGATAGCAATAAAACCAAATGGGCTGCCACTTCTTATTGGCGCTTTTCAGGAGATCAGGCCAGAATATCATATATTACTGAAAACGATCCACCTGAACATATTGCCGATAGTATCACTAATCATCGTTTTCAAGATGGCAGTAATCATTGGGTTCAACCTAATGATACGGTGACTGTAATGCTCCGCCAATACGATAAAGAATCAGGAAATAAAAATCAGTTCTTAAGAATGCTTGGAAGTGGGGTTGAGGTTCGAGCACGACATGATTTCTTTGATGCCACTAACCATAACTACCATTGGGTCAAAAGTAATCATTTAGTAATTGAAGCAGCAAAAAGGACTGAAAATACCAAGTATGGAAAAGTCGAATGGAGTGTCACTCCTAAAACACATGGCCATACATATGACGTCCAGTACCATTACACTGATAATGTGGGAAATGCTGTAGGATATGATACTGGCTCAGGAAATACCGGTCTTAAATTAAGTGTTGATGGCGTCGCTCCGACTAATATAACAAACAGTCTTACAGGGGCAAGATATATTAACGGAAATGATTACTGGGTAAGAGAAAATGAATCAGTAACCATTACATTAAGACAGAGGGACCCTCATTCCGGAAACAAATACCAATATCTTAGATTATTAGGAAGTGGGGTTGAGGTTAGATCTCGCCATGATTTCGCCGCTGCTTCAGATTATAACAACCATTGGATTAAAAGTAACCACCTTGTTATCGATGAAGCTAATAGGACCGAAAATACTGATTATGGTACTGTGAAATGGAATGTTACCCCAAAAACACATGGACATAATTACGATATCCAATATCACTATTTTGATAATGTAAACAATGGTAGAGGATACGATACCGGTGAAGGAGACACAGGTATGAATTTACGTGTTGATAGCGTTTCTCCTTCTCATATATCGCATAGCTTAACCGGTGCCAAATACGTTAACAATAATGTTTATTGGGTAAACTCTGATGATAAAGTCACAGTACAATTGAGGCAACATGACGGTGATTCTGGAAATAAGCGACAATATTTACGTTTGGCAGGCAACAATATCGATGTGCGTTCCAGCCACTATTTTAGTGAAAGTACTAATCACCAGAACTCGTTCTTTAAAAGTTCACACGCAGTTATTGAAGCGGCTAACAGACAAGAACAAACAGCTTATGGAAAAGTGAATTGGACAGTGGTACCCAAAACACACGGCCACCTTTATGATATCCAATATTATTATCAAGATAACGTCGACAATATTAGCAATGTTGTAATTGATGAAGCGGCTAAAGGTTATCAATCTACAAATATGAAACTTGGCGTTGATGATGCAGGACCAGTTATTCAATACCGAAATAATGAAGATACATCTGATTTTTCTAGTAGAGATTGGAGCAAGGAGAGCATTAAGGTTCGACTCAAATTTAACGATGCTCATTCTGGTTATAAAAGATCCCGATATGTCTGGACACAATCCTCTAGTACTCCAACTGAATCGCAATGGTCTTCCTGGTCAACCAACTCAAATTATGTAGTAACGAAATCAGGAAAAGGGCAATGGTACCTTCATGTGCAATCTGAAGATAATGTTGGTAACGTGTCCACTACGTATAAAGGAGCTTATAAGTTCAATAACCCTCCAGTAGCTGGGTTTAATACAGATAAAACAACCTATTATCGTGATGGAACCATTAAGGTTACTTCGACTGCCACTGACCCGGATGGAGACCCACTGACTTACCATTATGTGCTTGTAAAAGCAGATGGCACTAAGGTAACCAGTACTTCCATTAATCCTTCTTTTACTGGATTGGATAAGCCTGGTACCTTTACGATTACTCAAACCGTAAAGGATCCTGAAGGGGCAACAGATAGCATTACAAAATCGGTAGAAGTCGTGAATAGACCGCCTACTGCAGGATTCAATACCGATAAAGCAAAATATTTTAACAATGAATCAATTAAAATTACATCTACTGCTTCTGATATTGATGGTGATAAATTAACATACGTTTATGAGTTAACGAAGCCTGATGGCAGTAAAGTTACTTCTTCCGCTGCTAATCCTACGTTTAATGGTTTGCAATTAATTGGTGTTTATACCATAGTACAAACTGTTAAAGATACCTATAACGCTACAGACACCATCACTAAAACAATCGAAGTGGTTAACAGACCTTCAACAATTACGTTGACGTATGACCCAACTGATCCTTATGAAGGAGATACAATTAATGTTTGCGTAAGGGTTCATGATGCAGATGGTCATAAGATGGATGTGAAAATCTATGTTACAGAAGAGGGGACATTTGAAAAGACAGTACTTACTAAAACAAAAGTAGTCTCCGATACCAAACATTGCTACAGCTTTGTTTCCAAACATAAAAAATATACATTCCGTGCAACATCTGATGACGGATATGATGAGACTGAGGTTACAACCTGGGTGAATGTAAAACCTCTTATTATAAAAGGTTACGTCAAACATACCCCAGATTGGCAAAATAAACACCAGTCATTAGGTCACAAAGATAATCAGTTTTATAGCGGAGAAAAATTCTTGTTAGAAGCTGATGTTTCACCATATCCAATCGTATATGTTAAAAGTACACTTAAAGCATCACAAGCCAATTCTGTTTCAATTAACAGAACAGTCACCCTAGGAAAAACTACCTCAATTCTTTATAAAGGAGAGTTGTATGACCCTGCTTTTATAGAATACCCAACAAATATAAAGCCAGGGCCGGCTATCTTTGAATTTGAAGTAAAGTATACAAACGGGGTTATCAAAAAAGATAGTGTACCAATAGAAATTCTTGCAGATTCTTATAAAGCGTTTAAGCTTCATAGAAAGTATTAATCAATAAAGAAACTCCACAGCTACCAAATGTAGCAATGGAGTTTTTTCTTTTTATACATAATTTTTCTTTTCAAGTTTAGGCTTTGGTGTAACAATCAGAGGTGGGAGAATTTCATCGTCCTTAGCAGTTGTAATGTTCTCAGAATTATTTAGAATATCTATAGAGTAATTCGCTCCAGTTGAGCAGCCGCTCATTAGCAATCCGATAGTAATAGAAGAGGTTACAAGCAATTTTTTATTCATGGTGACACTCCTTTATTTGGTTAGGTTTGATTTATTAAGAAATTCTCTTGAATACGCAAAATATTTAGCAGCATTTTTATATTTTCCATTAGCATAATGGTGATCCCCCAGAAACAGACAGTAATTAGATAAGGAAAAATACTTTTTTTCCATTTCCAACGCGGGAATTACTTTAGAGAACAATAATTTCTGTAATTCTTCATATTTATCAAGCAATAATAGATTATAAAAGTTAAATTCTAAATAAAACTGATTTTTTAAGTCAGGGTGTTTAATCAACAATTCAAAGCCTTTTTGAACTAGCTGAAATGCCTCATTATTGTTATTTCTTTTATGTAATTCCTTAACTAAAGAAAGGATAGTTTGAACGTGAACATAAGGGGTCAATTGATCTTCCTTACTTAAAATTTCTTGAAAAAGATCAATTGCTTTATCTATCTCTCCGATGACACCGTACAGAAACCCTAAATTATGCTGGATTGTTAAGGAAATATCTTTGTAATGTATCTGGCCAGCTAAGTCTAAAGCGGTTTTATACTGAGAAATTGCTTCCTCCATATTATTATTCCTTCGATGAGTAATCCCTAATAAAACATGACAGTCCACACATCTCTTTAGAAGATAAAGCTCCTGGTAAATCTCTAGTGCTGATTGACAATATTTTAAACAAATAGCGGTTTTTTTCAATCTTGCGGCAGCGAGCGAGTAAGCATAGTATAGGTCAGCTATTTCTAAATTATTTAACGTAAACATCGTAACTAGGCTCACTGATTTTTCAAAAAAATATAATGATTTCTCTGCCTTTTGGGTGTGGTAGTAATAATAACCTAATGCTTTATAAAAGAAATATCTTAACTCAGATGGAAGCTGGGCTTCTTTTGAAAAAATTGATTGTATCAATTGGGGAGTTCTTTAAACTGCTTTCTTTCCACAAAGTAGAAAATAGAAATAACTTCAAATCTCAAATTTAACGCTTCTGAAAAGTCCTTATTTAAAAGTTCCTTATAAACTTTCTCTGCATTTTGAATGTCCTTATTTAGCAGAAAGTTATAAAATCCTTGAATCTCTCTTTCTCCAAATTCATTGTTAAGAGTGCTATCCTCAATACCTAATTTCTTAATTAATAAATTTTTAATTTCTTCACTCGGGTAAATGACTCCGTTTTCTATCTTAGATAGATATGAAATCGAACAAATTCCCTTTGCTAGTTCATTTTGGTTTATTTTCTTTATTGTTCGTACATATTTAATCTGTTGGCCAAAGGTAAACTTCTCAAGCATTTCCTCCCCCTTCCTATAACAAGTTGTATGTATATTTTACTATCTTTAGTAATATATTGTAAGTTGTGTGTGGGGGAGTTTGTTGATGAACGGGTATGAAATTTACAGATAAAGCATCAATAAAATACAATAGAGTTCAAAAAATTGAACATTTTATTAAAGAATTTCCTATTTTTTTAGTTGTTTCCACTTTTATTGAATAACTATTTGAAATATCTATGAAAATGCAGTAGGTATATTGAATAGGAACTGAAGTTTGATAAAAAAATTATATGGTAAGCATCAGATATGCATAAAGTCCTAAAAAAACGTTACAAGAAAATATTTACTCTAGACAAGGATAAATGTATTATAAATTAGCCATTCTAGTTTAACATTTTATGCATATCACGAACTTGTGTTCGCTATTAAGAAAAGGAATTTTTTAGTATACTTTATTAAACAAAAGTATCTTGAATTTTATGGAACCTTATATTATTAGGGGGAATAATTAGCTTAAGATAAAGTAGAGTATCATCAGGTTTATCCTACTGATCATTTAAAAAACCAGATAAATCAATTGGAAAATAACCACTGATAGCAACTGTTTTTAAATTTGTACTCTAATTTATTGTGAAAAAATACAATTAAACCTACATTCATCTTGTAAATTAAAACTAAGAAAATCTATAGTTAAAGGGATGATAGAATTGAAACAAGAAGTCATTTTAAATGTACTGTTTTATATAAAGAGAACAATTTTTAGAAATGAAGAAAATAATAACCTTATTGAACTCATTTATATAACAAAAGAGGAAAAAGAAATAAAGAACGGTATTTCTCTTACTACTCCTGAAATTATGACATCGTATATTAATGAATTTAATGAACAAAATCTAACAGGGTTAAATTTGTCTTATGAGGAAGGTGTAGAGCAACAAGTATACATTACAAAAGAAGAAGCTGAGTACTTACTGGAGATTTCTGCAGATGAACAAAAGTTTGTAGAAGCTTGTCATAACATTTTAAAAGCTTGAACTAGGATGGTGAGAAATGGTAAAATCAAACTATAGTTTTTATTGATTTTGTCATTTTATTGCAACCATTTTTAGGTTAGCAGGTCCTTATATAAAACATATGCGTCCTTTGGGATGATCTAGAAAACACTATTTTTGTGTTTATTTTAGAACATTCTAAAGGGCGTTTTTTTGCGTTTTAGAGGGGGCCCATTAGAATCATTAAAACTATAAAGTAAAAACTTTATGGAAGGGTTGTGTTGTTAATGTTTACAACAAAGGCTAATTTTTTCTGGCGAAATGGAGGAGAGTTTTATGTTTAAGTTAACATGCTTTGCTCCGATTGAGCCTGAACAGTTAGGAAAAGCTTTAAAGGGTATCCACTTCAATCAGGTGAGAAATGGATTTGAATGGGCTATTGATGGTTCAACTTTTCGTATTGAGCCATTTGAAAACCAGCCTAGAACTTCGCTAAAAGGGTATCGAATTACATTTAATTGTGATTTATCTGGAGGGTTGTATTTATTTGATCTATCTTTAGGATGCCTCGGTGCATATGTAACAGGGATTGAATTTATACTTGAACATCCATCAATGTTCCATGCTAATTGGATGAAAGAAATGCGTAAAAGGCCATCCTTTAAAATGATAGATCCAAGAGGGCTATTTTTCAAAAATGGAATTAACATTGTTCTAGTAAATGACTCAGTGACAATTAAAATGCATAGCAGAAAAAATAAAAAACTAATATTGGCGGATTGTATAAAACAGATTGATCTTATTCGGGAAGAACTGCAGCCGAATGATTTCAATCTGTTTTCGTTTCAAAGGGAGGATATCGCATAATGGTTGAGTTTTACACTAAAGATGCAACGCAGTTTATTGTTACTTCTGATAAAATCTATCGAAATGGTGAAGTCGTAATTCAGGGCAATATTCATATTCATCATCTCATATTAAATGAGCCAGCGTGGATTGATGTTCAGCAAGGAGAAGATAAACCACCCATTTTTCTTAAACTTGATAAAGTATCTGCTGTATTACCTAGCCAGGAATTCTTTAACGGGGATAGGTGCCATCGGAATGCTTACCAGGTTTCCTTCTATGTTCATAAAACAGAGGGTTGGGTCATGGAAAAGGAAGTATTATCAGCTGTTAATGATATGCATGTACGCCAAATTTTAAAGGCTAAACATGGTAGAGACATTCGTTCAGTTTCTTCTGAGCTTTTACAATCTGATACTGAACTTTCAATTACTTATTAACCTGAAGGGGGATAAAAAAATGGAGTCAATTATTTATAGAGTTTTACTAAGCGGCCATAAGTTTGCTAAGGATGTAATTGTGAATGAGGATAATCTTTGTAGCTTTCTTCATACGATACGAAATTGTCCATTAGTTGTAGTTATGGGACCTGAAAATACTATATTTCTACGCATAGAACATGGAAACATTATTGGAGAGGAAAAGATCAAAAACCAACTGCAGGAGATTGAACATGCAGAACAAGCGGGAAACTGGAGACCTTTATCTCTGTATCAAATCTCTTACTATTGTATACTCCATGAAACCGTTTACTTGTATGCAGAAAACCGGGAACAAGCCAAGAAAGATTTCTTAACTTGGTCAATTTTTGAACCAGAGGTCATTGTTTTAGTGGCTTAATCTTAACTCCATACTCCCTTTCTAGTGGGGAACTTATTCTCAGGTTCCCAATACTAGATAAGGGAACCCTAATGGAGTGAAAGAAATGAGTAGAATACCAGCTGAAACATTAATGGAAAAATTCATTGAGGATGGACACTACCCGGAGTTAAAAAAACTGAGGGGACGTTAAAAACCCTTACTAATTCCATTAAAACAGCTTTGGAATCTTCAGAATCCAAGCGACATGTATTTGAGAAATGGAACCTGGTAGGAAGGTTTACTGCCAAAAAGATTTATAACGTGGATTACATAGGCCTAAATGAATATCTATATGATGTTGGTTTATTGCTTCAAGTAACAGAAATCGATAACAAAGCGATAAAAACCAATGAATTGTATCACGATATGATTCAAGATTTTCGTTTGCCAGAAACATTCTATGTTAAGCCAAACTTCAATAAAGCAGGCAAGGAACTGATAAAAAGCAAATTCGAAATTCCGGATCACTGGGGCATTAACGAAGCAGCACAGCATATAGGACAGCTGAAACCGAGAGCGAAGGAATTAGCGCAGCAATATGAGGGGCTAAAATCAAAATTGGTCCATTTAATAGAAAAGGACCAGCAAAAATCCATAAAGCAACCCATTTCTCATAAGTATGGCAGTATTTCATTAGTAGCAAACCAACCTAAATACGACATATCTGCAATATATGATTATTTAGGCGAGTGGCTGCTAATTGAATATGGTAAGCCAAACTCTAAGCTATTAGAACATTATATTTTGAATGGGATGCTTTCTGAAAGAGATATCGAACCTTTTAAAACTGTTAAGGATATTCGGCTGGATTTTTCCGTAATGACCTTAGAAGATGAAGAAAAGTTCCTAACTATGAAGGACATAAAAAAGCAAATATCAGCGGCCAATAGAGTCGGTGCATAGGTGAAAATTATTTCTTATGAGGTTTTCTAACTAACGGAGGGAAAAGGATGGTTTATAATAAAACAGCTTTTATTGCAACTCTTCCAACCAAGATACAAGAGGATACATTTAAATGTTTGGAGTCTACAGGTATTTCTACTGAAGATATTCAAAATGCGATGGATTCTAGACTATGTGACTTAGAAGAATTAATAAATGTAAAGAGGTATTGGACAAGTAGATTCAACTAAAATGATGAGAATCATGAAAATTTGGATAGAATACTAAATATTTTATTGGGGTGAAAATCCTCTGCTAAACTAGTATTAGCAGGGGTTTCCCCTTTTACTATTAGCAGAGGATTGTTTATGACAATTAACGTGATTAAAAAACAATCTGATAATAACTTTATGGAATGGATACTTGATCCAGAATCTAAGCTAAAACAATTCCAAGACATAAAAACTCTTATGAAAAATGAATATCTTAATGACCCTTATGATTGGGTGGTTGCATTCTCCTCCGGTAAAGATTCGACTTTAGTTTTAAAACTTGTTTGGGAAATGTTATCTGAATTGACTCAAGATCAACGGCACAAGAAGATACATGTCATTTCATCTGATACTACTGTAGAAACAAACAAGTTAACATCCTTTCTTCATAAATCACTTAAAATGATAGCTGTTAATGGCGCGGAATTGGGTATCGAAGTCCATCTGGTGAAGCCTCGTCTCATCCAGAGGTATTTCAGACACGTAATAGGATTGGGAGTAATTCCACCCGCTCCTGGTAAAGGTTTTCAATGGTGTACTGATCGATTAAAAATAGCTCCTCTAAACTCCAAAATGACTGAGATTCTAAAGCAACAGCCAGTAATTATACCAGAACCCGAGTATAACCATAGATTAACTCTACTCCTCGGTGTTCGTTTAGATGAGAGCATAAAAAGAGCTGCTAGTATCAAGAGACATACATCAAATGATTTCTTTGGGGAGCATGATTATATACCCAATGCGAGAGTATTCCATGCTGTGAGAGATATTAGCACCGATGACACCTGGAATTTTCTTAGGTATAAAAGTAAAGAACTACCATGGGGAATGCCTATTGAAAAATTGGAAGCAATGTATGGGGGCTCCAATATTAAAGAGTGTCCAGTGATCCGCAGCAAAAAAGAATTGAACAAATCATGTGGAAATACACGCACGGGTTGCTGGGTCTGCCTATTAGGTGGCCGAAAAGATAAAATGTTACAGGAATTAATCGATGGTGGAGATGAATCCGTTACTTATTTGGCAGATTGGAAAGAATTTCTTTTCGATGTAACGTTCGATTGTAGATACAAGGATCCCATAAAAGGAATTAAGGAGATTGAAAAAAGAGTTCAAAAGCATTCAAATAAGGGATTCTTAGATAATCCTGCCCTGTGGCATGAAGATGAGTTTAATCGTTATATCGACGATTATAAAGCATATGAGCGAGCTACAAAAGGAAATGAAAAAGGAGAGTATGATCCTGGTAAATTCTCTTTTGAAATGCGCCGTATGTTGCTCGAAAAGTTATTTTATGCTCAGGAAATGGCCGGCTACAAACTGATATCTGATAAAGAAGTACTTTTGATTATTCAGGAGTGGTCCAATGAAGGTTATAATGTGGCCCTGGAAGAACTTAAGCCTATAAACCACCATTATGATGGGGCAGTAGTGCTAAAAAGAGACTGGACCATAAATGAAAAGGAAACGACCAATAAAAACGCTATTTTCTTTGTGGAGGTCCCATTAAATATGCCCGCTAGTGAATTAGCGGTATATCACAAGGAACGTCAACGTTTAACAGGTAAAAGCATTTTTTGTTTTTACAGTCATGCTGATTATAGCCATGCTAAGATGGTTTATAATAAAGCGACTTTCTTGGTTTGTAAAAAGGACATTTTAACACTAGAGGAAGCTACATCATATGTTTATGAATGGCTTTATCTAGAAGGTCATATTACAATCGGTATGGATGGCAAGTCCTTTACAAAAATGACAAAAGAAGCTAAGAATGCTGCATTAAAGCATCTAATGATTGACACTCTTGGGGGAGCAATTAAGAGCCTGGATGAAAGGATAGGGTCTTTGAAAAATCAATCTGTAAACCTTAAGACTCTTTCGGATGAGGAAATAGCTAAATTATCAAGAAGATGGTCCTTGCTTCAAAAGTGGATAAGAATAGAAAAAGAAAATCACATTGAACAAAATGAGAAAATAAATAATAAATTAACTGTAAACAATAAAAAAGTAGAGTATGACTATAATAGTGTTTACCTTACAAAAGATGGTCAACTTGTATTTACATTTTAAAACGAGGACTTTGTCTTCGTTTTTTTTGAGGGAAAACCTTTTGCTGTGCACAGATAATAATGTCGCTTAATTTATAATATAGTCATTCAAAAAGTAATAAGTTGTTTAATAATCCTTATTCCACAAACGGGGCAGGTTTGTTTAAAAAGGATATAGAATAAATAATAAAGTGATTATGGGGGAGGGATGTTTTGGGTAAGAATTTGGTTTTTCACATACCTACTTATACAAAAATCAATTCTACATTTCCAAAACCAAGGAATGATAATTACGATTATTGGGTGCCATTAATTAATTACTATTTACCAAAGTCAGACACGATTGAAATTCATTGTTGGAATGAAGAAATTGAGATTATTAGAGAAATTAAATGTCTTAACATAAATATGCTTGAAATGCAGGATGAAAAAATAACAATATTCAAGGCGAAGAAAATCTGTACCCTTTCAGATTATTTATTGAATAAAAATTTGGATCAAAACGACAACTTCAAGTGGTTTACAGTTAATTTAATATACGATGGAGTGACTGTGTTTCATTTAGGTCATTGGGGAACAGAATTCTTTGTACCAAATGCAAAGGAAAGGGACATTTTACTTATCAAAAATGTAATTCCTCCGGAATCAAATTTGCACAAATACTAAAATAGTTAGCTGCCAAATGGCGGCTTTTTTGTTCAATAAACGGGGCGATTAGCAAAAAAAGACTAATACCCCTTCTAGTTTCTGGGATATTCCAAAACTTTTAAATTTTATATTCGTAGTTTATTATGCCTTTCTATCTGAGATTGGAGGTTTCAAATGAGAAGAAGCTATAAAATATATGCATATGTAGTTTTATTAATCATTGCAGTTTTAGCTGTCTTTGATAGTTTAAATAGTTCAAATGCTGCGGAAGATGTCCGAACGGAAAAGGATGCGTTAGTTCAGAAAGTTACAAGACTAGAAAAAGAAAATGAAAATAAGTCTAATTTGTTCAATGAGGTAAGATAGGAAAAGAAGTCCTTAGAAGAAAACCTTTCTCAATTGGAAGAAGAAGTTGAAACTTTAAGATCTGCTATTGAATATAAAGAGTTTATTGCCGCTTTAAGTACGATTGAATCCTACAAGGCTTCACAATCATTTCAGGAAGCAACTAAATTTATGGCTTTTAAGATGGGCAAGGTTACTTTACAACAGACAAAGCAGGGAACTGCCCTTGTGGTTTTGGCTTTAATGGCAAAGGGTTTGAATGGATACCAAATGCTGTTCTGGATCTTAAGGAATTCAGAATTGAAAAGGATAAAGTGTACCTTACCTACAATACGGTTGAAGATATCAAAACCATTGAAATCTCTATGAGGGAGATGTCTGATCAGACATTAACATTGGCAGCAATTGCTCCATTCGCAGATGGTCCAATAACCATTAAAGATGTTGAACATATACGTCATCATGAATCGAATCGAATTAGTGTAATATGCGAATCACTTTCTAGGTTAGGAATTAAAGTGGAGGAATTTAAAGATGGACTAAAAGTTTATCCAGGTAACCCGAAACCAACTTTACTAAATACGCATGATGATCATAGAGTTGCAATGTCATTAGCACTTATCGGTTCAAGAGTTGATGGGATACAAATAAATGATCCAGGATGTGTTTCTAAAACTTGTCCTCAGTATTTTGCTTTGTTGGAAAGCTTAGGTTTAAACATAATTCAACATTAAATAATATCCGATGGCGATACTTCAGAAGAGGAAGGGAAATATTGGTGTAAGGTAGAAATAATAATATATAAATAAAAGGAGATTTTTTAATGGTCAATTATAATGTGAGAACTTATGAGGAAGCAATAAACGTAATTAAGGAGCTTGGTATACTGCCCCTTGCACCAATAATTCCTGGGTTTCCTTCTCTAAATACAATTACTCTAGAAAAGTATTGGCATTCAGATACAGAGTTCGACCCTTGGACCTGGAGGACAAAATTTTCTGCTGATGGGGTTGCAGGATATGGTAAATTCATTAAGAAAAAATCAGTATTGATTTCCCTTGAGTTTCTTCCATATATTAAAAGGATTCTAGGTCATTCTGAGCCCGTTGAGGAAAGGTACGATAACGGCAACATAACTAAAGAAGCATTTGACATATACAAAATAATTAGCCAAGAGGAAGGAATAGATACAAGGGCATTAAGGAAAAAAGCAGGGCTGAAGGATAGAGACAAAAAAAGGCTTTTTGATAATGCAATGTTGGAACTGCAAGGGTCAATGGATATTGTGATTTCAGGCATACAGGATAAAGTAAATGAAGATGGTGAAAAAAATGGATGGAGTAGTACTGCTTTTGAGACCTATGACTCCTGGGCAATGAGAAATAGTGTTGAAAACATAATTAAAGATAGAGAAGAAGCAAAGAAATTCCTTATATCTCATTTTAAATATTTATGTAGTAACGAATCTCTAAAAAGCCTTGAAAAAATATTTGCGTAAGTTTATAAGAAATGGTGTGATTTAATTATGGAGCTTACACACACAAGAATTTTAGTAGACAATTACAGGGAATGTTTCTTATTTTATAGAGATGTTTTAGGATTTGAAGTATCGTGGGGAGATGAAGAATCCTTGTATGCAGATTTTAAGTTCAGTGGTTGTACATTAGGACTATTTGAAAGGAAACAAATGCTTGAAGCTATTGGTACAGAAAAAGATCCTCTTATACATAAGTATGATAGAGCAGCATTGGTTTTTCAGGTAGATAATGTTGAAGAGAAATATGAAAACTAAAAAGAAAAAGTTGAATTCATAACTAAACCTACGGCACAAGAAGGATGGGGAATTAAAGTAGCTCACTTTAGAGATCCTGATGGAACACTTATTGAAATATATGAGAGTTTGAAATAAATAAGTACGATGCTTAAAAAGGCATCGGCTTTTTCTTTTTCTCCAAGGATTTTGTGATACTATTCACTTAAACAATAGGGTGCGTTAGTTGTACAAGAATGAAACAACTTTAATATCCTTTTAAACAACAATATTCTATTAAATCACTTCAATTTTAACAACTATTAGAGCCTTATTACATATCAAATGTAGTGAGGCTCTTGTTTATTAAAGCGAAAGTAAAAACTTTATTATCGTTCTACATTTGCTCTTGGGTATTTAAAGGAATTTATGTGTTCTTATCGAAAGTATGAAACCAGGATCCAAATAAATATTCGTACTTAAATACTATAAAACTTATATAGGAGTATCTAGATGAAACTAATTGTTTGGAATGCTGCAATGCGTTTTAGAGATAAATTGGAACACTTAAAATCATATCAAGCAGATATTTTAATTATTCCAGAATCCGAATCTCCGGAAAAATGGGGACAAACTAAACTTCAGGACGTTAATCAATTTCTTTGGTTTGGTGAGAAAGTTAATAAAGGGATTGGTATATTTACATTAAATGAACATTATAAAATTGAACTTCATCCTTTACATAACAAGGATTTCCGCTATATTATTCCGTTGTTGGTAACTGGAAAACGGAATTTTATTCTCTTTGCGGTATGGTCACAAAATACAAAAGCAAAATTTGAAAGTTACATTGGTCAAATATATTTAGCCCTAAAATATTATGACACTTTGTTGAAGGAACCCTGTGTTATTGCTGGGGATTGGAATAGCAATAAGAACTTTGATCATATCAGGAGGGTTGGTACGCACACGGATGTTGTCAATCTATTGAAAAGTAAGGGTATAACTAGTACATACCATCATTTTTATAACGAAGAGCATGGTGTTGAGTCACAGCCTACCCACTATTTTCGAAAAGAATATGCAAGACCATTTCATATCGACTATATTTTTACTTCTAAAGATATACTATCATCGCTAAATAAAATGGAAGTAGGGAAACATGAAAATTGGATTAAATTAAGTGATCATATGCCTTTGTTAACGGATTTTAACGGTATCCAATAGCCAATAGACTCATATGGGCTCCATAAATATATATTGCCTATAAATCCAAATAATAGTAAAATAAATTTGTAACATTTTATTATTTTATTATTTTTTAGCAACCAATCTTTGGTTAGCAGGCTATGTTTATTAAACGTATGCGTTCTTTGGAACGATTCTTTTACACATTTTTTATGTGCTTATTAGAGTCATTCTGGAGGGCGCTTTTTTGCGTTTTAATAAAAAAATATACCAGAAAGGTGGAAAAGAAAATGGCTGTTACAATGTCACAGTTATTAGGAAAACCAGGAGATGTTATTGAGGATTGTAGAAAGGAAATCAGGCTTTTACCCTCAAATGACAGGTATCGCATTTCTGCAGAGATACTTCTTAGAAATGGAGAGCGTCGCTATTTTCGAGCAAAGTCTATTGATAGGAAGTCTGCTACACAAGAGGTACTCTTGTTTATTGCAGCTGTCGAGAATGCAACTGGGGAAACAGTAATGTGGAGATTAAAGGGAGAGAAAACTTATCATATGAGCACTAATTATGAGGTAAGCCCTTCTTTTATTCAGCGCACCAAAAAAGCCATTCTAGGGTACTTCTTCGACATCGAAGAGTAAGAGGCAATTAGTTTAAGAAAGCATTTAAGAGACTTTAAGAAAGGTTGTTGGAAACATTGAAAAATCATTTTGCAATTGCGAAAGAGGAGCTAGGCTTTTATGGTTTTGAAAATACTTCTCTACAAAATTTGTTAGCAGTATTAATTGGACCAAAAGCAAATCCAGTTGTAACCGGCCAGTTGTCTTCATTAGGAGTAAAAAGGCTCTCTTCCTTATCTAAAGAAGAGTTACTCCAATATGAAGGTATTGGCGAAACAACTGCGGATCGAATTATTGCCTGTATTGGACTTGCTGGTCTACTCAACAAATTTAAGTTTGAGGAATGCTATATTGTCAGAAGTCCAGAAGACGCTGCTAAATATATGGCTGATATGTCTACACTAGATCAAGAACATTTTGAGGTGCTTTTTCTTAACTCAAAAAATGTGGTTATTGGGCGTAAGACAATATTTAAAGGCTCTTTAAATGCAAGTATCGTACACCCTAGAGAAATCTTTCGTGAGGCAGTAAAACTCAGCGCAGCATCAATAATAGCTGGTCATAA
This sequence comes from Cytobacillus pseudoceanisediminis, assembly GCF_023516215.1. NCBI lineage: Bacteria > Bacillati > Bacillota > Bacilli > Caryophanales > Bacillaceae > Cytobacillus > Cytobacillus pseudoceanisediminis. Next base: position 48,631 of record NZ_CP097350.1, read on the forward strand.
CCATCCCAGCGGAGACCCGTATCCTTCAAGGGAAGATATCGAAGTCACCAAAAGATTATCTGAGGCAGGGAAGCTAGTGGGGATCGATTTATTAGATCACATTATTATTGGTCATCACGGTAATTTTACTTCATTAAAAGAAAAGGGGTATTGTTAATGAATAGCCTTAACCTAGTGGGGCGACTTACAAAAAAGCCTATTATTAAAGGTGATGAACAGAAAGTTTGCCTATTCACATTAGCTGTTAATCGTAATTATACAAACCAAAACGGTGAACGTGAAGCTGATTTTATTCAGATAAAAACGTTTAAAAAGACTGCTAACAATTGTTATAAATACCTGGACAAGGGTAGTTTAGTTAGTGTTACTGCTTCTATTCGTACTGGATCTTATATGAAAGACAATAAGAAGATTTATACTATGGAAGTTGTAGCAGAAGATGTACGTTTTCTCGATACAAAGAAAAGTATCAATGAAAATAGTAATGGAGATCATCATCAATATAACCAATCCCATGATGACGACCCGTTCCCTGGTAGCGTTGAAACCCATGAGGAATGGCCATTTTAAGATTGGAGAGAATAAAGCGTTCGTTCCTTTGTGAATGAGCGCTTTTCCTTTTTAAAAAAGAATTTGGAGGCATAGAATGAAAAAATATCGTGTACTAGATGAGTCTAATATATTTTCTGCTAGTGCTGAGGAGATACGAGAATACCTAGAAGTAAGTTTTGGAGAAAAGTTTGGATTTCTTCCTATGTTTCAGGAATCGGAAGATGAAGGTTATTTAGAAATTTACCTCCATACTGATACTTATGAAATTTTGGAGGATCAGGAGCTTACTAAACTCGAAGAAATGGATATCACGGAGTCTGACTCCTTAAAAGCCATTTGTTCAATCTTAGGGCTTCGGATTGAAAATTAATAGATCTCCAAAATGAAGAAAGGGTTTTGTGTTTCCCTTTCTTTTTTAATTATGAAGGAGGAATTCTTTTGAATCTGCCAGATTGTTATCTCGATTCAGCAGTGACCGAACCGTTTTTTAAAAAGGCCAAGGAGTACATTCCCTTTTTAGCTTACTTCGCGATTCAAAGTGCGTTTGCAGAGAAAGATAAGATGTTCAAAGTGGTTGCTTTGACCCACCTACGGAATCATTACAAAAAAGGTGAGGTATCAAGGGACCAACTCAATGAGCTTATAGAATACTTAGATACTTTTCGCGATCCTTATCAGGACTTTTACGAAAAGGCTGGATTTCGGACTTGGACAGATACTAAGAATAATATTTTAGGAGGATTATTAAATGAGTCATGTAGGAAATAAAATTAGGGCTGGCTTCTTTGCCACTCCTGAACGACAAGGTGAGTATTTCACTCAGTTATTAGAAGTTGAAGGGAGCGGAGTGTGGCTAGATCCCACATGCGGTGAAGGTGAAATCCTTAAACAACTATCAGCTGCCTTTCAGAAAGAGGATTGTAGGATTACTACATACGGTGTGGAGTTGGATAAGGGAAGAGCGGATAAAGCAAAATCTGTATTAGACCATACAATTAATGCACCTATTGAATCTATGGTCATTGTGCGAGGCGTTCTTCAATAACTAGAGCAAATCTAGGAAAAGAAGGGGCTATTCGTAATAAAGAATAGTTACAACTGAATTAATGATAAAGAGGAATGAAAGCCTTCATGTTGAGCTGAAACTCTTTCCCTAAGACTCCTGCATGCATCTACTAATAGTGAATCAGAGATGTGTGAAGCCAGGCGAAGTCGGCTGAAATCACCCTAAGTTCTTTGAATATGGATGATGATAAGTCGGGGGGCTACAAAATAAATATGGTGAGAATGTTCTAAAATGAACTGACGAACTGGCGAATGAACGGGTCTACATGATAGGAATACGAAAGTATTCTGCTCGCTACAGCGAGGTGAGTGTCGGCTAGTAAGCAAATGACTATGAAAACCGATATATCCAACCATGAGGATATTACGCTCACAGGCTCAGAGTCAGCACCTAAGTTTATATGTATAGCTAATTAATTCGGAACGTCGTAAGCGATAAACTTCTATATAACAGTCACTACTGGGAAGGTTGCTATAAGATACCTTGTATCGAAATGCATTCGTTGTCGTGAAAGTAGGGCCACAGTACCTATGAAATTATGGAAACATAGTGGAGGGATAGGCCCAAGTCTAGGATAGAACTAAAATCTGGTTTAATAGATGAGCTGCATCGGTCGAGTATGAATGTGGGGACAACTCAAAGAAAGGTGGAGTTGCCACAGTGCAGACGAGATTGCGACAGTGGGAGTATTACGGACTAACACCGACCTTTTCTGAGTTATATGAGAAAAGTAAGAACGGTGAAAAGTTTAATAAACTTTACGAGATAATTACCAGTCGAGACAACATCCTTTTAGCATATAGAACTATCAAGTCAAATTCAGGGTCTAAAACTCCAGGAACTGACGGAATTACGATAGACAGCTATAAACTAAAATCCCAAGAGGAACTAATCACTCTTATCCAAGAGCAGTTAGTGGATTATAAACCTAAAGCGGTCAGAAGAGTCTATATTCCCAAACCCAATGGAGACAAACGTCCATTAGGAATTCCTAGCATGATTGAACGGATTATTCAACAGATGTTTAAGCAAGTCCTTGAGCCAATTTGTGAAGCGAAATTCTACTCACACAGCTATGGTTTCAGACCTTTAAGAAGTACATCCCATGCAAAATCCCGTTGCGATTCATTAATCAACAAGGCTGAACTACACTTTGTTGTAGACGTAGATATTAAAGGCTTCTTTGATAACGTAAATCACCGCAGGTTAATGAAGCAAATATGGAGTATAGGCATACAGGATAGAAAAGTCCTAGCAATAATCTCAAAAATGTTAAAAGCCCCCATTAAAGGTCTTGGTATTCCTACAAAAGGAACACCACAGGGAGGTATCCTGTCACCACTTCTGTCTAACATAGTCTTACATGACTTAGATGTATGGATCTCGAATCAATGGGAGAACTACCCATCGAAATTTTCTTACAAAAGACAAGGTGATAAGGTAGCCGCCTTAAAACGTACCAATTTAAAGGAAGGTTACATTGTGAGATATGCTGACGACTTTAAAATCTTTGCAAGAAACCATAAAGTTGCACTCAAATGGTTTCACGCGGTTAAAGATTACTTAAAGGAAAGGCTCAAATTAGACATCAACCCGGATAAATCCAAAGTAGTTAATCTCCGAAAAAGAAGCACCGATTTCTTAGGTTTCACTCTAAAAGCAACCCCAAAGGGTAGCAGTTACTTTTCAAAAAGTAATATAAAGAGTGAAAAGAAGGAGCAAATTTTGAGACGTGCGAGAAAGCATATCTTGAATATTCGCAAAAACCCTTCCCGAGAAAACCTTATGAATTGGAACAGCTTCATTCTAGGAATCCATAACTACTTTAAATATGCAACTCATGTTAGTAACGACTTTACCGACCTGTCCCACAGATTATCCCGACTGATATACAATAGGTTCTCAAAAGTTGGAAAGCGGGTTTACACAAGTAATGCACCACCAACATACAAAAAATTCTATGGCTGGTCCAGATACAGAGCATGGGAAATAAATGGTATTTACCTTTATCCTATGCAAGCTATTAAGACCAGAACAAACCTGAATTTCTCACAGGAGCTAACACCATTCACGGAAAAAGGGAGATTGCTAATTTCTAAGAAATTGAAGCCCGAAATCATGGGTGAAATTCTTAAATTGATGAAATCCCATATCCCTGAGGGTACAGCGGAATACCTAGACAACCGTGTTTCACGATATTCAATGCAAATGGGTTGTTGTGATATTACAGGAGAATTTTTATATGCGGATGATGTTCATTGTCACCATTTTACCCCTAGAAAAGAAGGAGGTAATGATTCCTTTGACAATCTGAGAATCATCCATAAAAACGTGCATAGACTGATTCACGCTTCTGACGAAGACACTATTGGGCCGATACCTTATGTTACTAAATCTGAAGGCAAGGCAAATTCAGAAAGTTAACCAATATCGCAAGGCTTGTAATCTAAAACCAATTAGATTCTAAACTAGGTGGAACGCCGTATGAGGTGAAAATCTCACGTACGGTGTGGAGCGGGGAAAAGGTGGAGATAGCATCAAAACCTTACCTATCGCTATCAAAATGAAGCTGTATCATTTTTATACTTAAATCCCCCATACGATTTCACAATGAAAGGGATAGATGATGAATCAGCTGACAGAAAAGAGTGGACTGAGCTTTACAGAAACACCAAATATCTTAAGGAACAAGGTCTCATAATGTATGTGATTCCTTCTTATCGTTATTCCGATAAGCGGATCGCTAGGTTTTTGGCCACACATTTTTATAATGTAGGCATGATGAGATTTTCGGATGATGATTATGATGATTTCCGTCAATGTATATTTATCGGTAATAAAAAGACAGGTAAGCATAAGGAATTTAATCAAAAGCTGTTTGACTTCCTTATTCAAATGGAATCTGATGAATTTGTGATGGAAAATGTTACACCGGTAGACCGCTTCGTTGCTGCCAATAAAAAGTGGAGTGTTCCTTCAGGAGTAGAAAAATTAAGGACATTCTATACCAAGTTAGCAAATAAATCAGATTTTGTTGAAGGGATTCGAAACAGTAAAGGGTTTCAGGCCTTTAAAAACCGTTCTAAACCACGCCAGCTAGAGATTGGCGGTAACCCTATTCTACCCTTAAATGTTGGCCAACTGGCTCTCCTACTAGCCTCTGGAGCCGTTAATGGAGAAATTGGAGAGGGAGATAATTATCACCTTGTACAGGGGCTAGAGCTTGTGAAAAAAATTCCGAATGAGGAAAAGAAAGTGCACGATAATGGCAGTGTAACGACGATTACAAAAATTCGTACGCGACGTGAAGTCAGCGTTAAGGTAATCACGCCTCAGGGGAAAATTTTGAAGCTCGTTTAGAGACACTGAACCAAAAACCTTCTGAAAGACTGAACCTAAAGATCAACCTTTTTTTGGGAGGAAAGAATATGGATACCCATAACGAAATAGTATTCATGGAAGAGCAAATGAAGAAGCTCGTAGCAAAGGATGCACTACTAAAATTAGTGTATAAAGATATGACAATCAATAGGAATCATTCAAGTGAAGATGCATTAAAAATCATATTTAATGGCTATGTACTTGATGATCCGATCATGGAGGAAGAATATCGTAAAGCCTCCAAGTAAGTAATCTTTAAATTAGGGGAAAAAGTATGTTAAAAAATAGTGCTAACCAATTACCTTCTAACACAGAAAAAGTTGTAAAAGAATTAATAGATATTTACTGGTCAGATATCTATAACTCTCAAGTGATTGAGGAAACTATTGAGGCCGCTGCCAACTTACCTATACCCCAAACTATACAGAAATTTATAAACTCTATGGATAGTATAGTTAAGTCAGAAATTAAGGTATCTCCTTTGTACGTTATTGAACCATATGGAGATGCATTGGAAAAATTAAACCCTGGTTATTATTCTGAAAAACGTAGAGTTTTTTATCAAGAGGATATGGACTCTATCATCTAAATACAGGAATAAAGGCAAGGTTCTTTTGTTGGAACCTTGCCTTTTTATTACAGGGATAATTTAAACTGGAGGGATAACAAATGAATTTAAAGTTAAAGAAAGTATATACCGTATCAAAAAAAGGGAAGCCAGAGAAACCTCGACTTTTCCTTCAACATCTTGTATGTGAAGCTGCCGGTTTTAAGGTGAAAGGTGAAGTGTATATTAAAATAAATGAGTTAACTGAAGAGGTAGTATTGCAAAATTTTCCGTTTGAAGATGGAGAAGATGTTCATACTGTTCATGTGGCTTGTAGAAAGAGCAAGATAAGCGGAAAAGAACGGCCTCTAGTTGATACTGCCGGAGATAAATATTGTTCTTTTCTTGATATTAATCAAAAAATAGAAGTTAATGTTTATAAACAAGGCAATAAAGGACAGGTAATTATACGTCCCCTTGAATATAAGTTATTTGAAAACAGCACAATACCAACTCCGAGAAACGAGCGGATCAAATTATTATCTATTTGTGCAGGAGCTGGTGTGGGAACTAGTGTTTTGGAGGATACAGGATATTTTTCCGCTGTTCAAGAGATAGAATTAGAGGATGATTCGGCTGAAGTATTACTCCATAACTTCCCTAATTCGACGGTTTTCTGTGGTGATCTTCGTGATTGTCAAGATTTAGCCGAAGTCGATATGGCATTCATTACAGCGCCATGCAGCGAACATAGTAGTTTAGGCTTCCAAGAGGGTAATGTAATGAACGATTTAGTCCTTGCAACTGCAAAGATCATTCAATCCTCAAAAGCTGAAGTTTTATTCTTTGAAAATGTTCCTCAATACTATAAAAGTAATGCCTGGGAATCGCTAAAAAACCTATTAAAGGACGATTATCCATTCTGGGGTCAAAAAGAACTGGAAGCATGGGATTTAGGATCCCTTGCCACAAGGAAAAGGACGTATGCTGTAGCATTTAAAGATGAAAAGAGATTCCTGTCATTTGACTTCCCAGTTGCTCCTAAACTCAGAAGGAAAAAATTAAAAGATTTTCTTGACCGCTCAAGTGTGCAGCATGAATGGAAGAGTGTAAGAAAATTTATGGATTCTTTTAACAGTCGTGAAGCCTGGAAGGATAGAAGCTTGGATCTAACTTTTGTTGGTAAGGATGCAGAAAGGATACAATGCATTCCGAAACGGTATACAAGTCAGTGTGCTTCAAATAGTCATGTTTTAAGTGACAATGGTGAGAATTTCCGATTTCTTTCAATTGATGAAATAAAGAGAATAATGGGGATTCCGGACCATTTTACTTTCACGGAAAATATACAAAAAATAAGAAAGTATGAAATGCTTGGTCAAAGTGTTGATGGAAGGGTTATTAAAGCCATCGCGAATCGGCTAGCATATACTTTTATGAAAGTTAAAACTAAAGCTTCAACTGCTACTGAAACATTAAAGAAGCATGTTCAGAGCTACAGTGTTAGTAATTGTGGTCAGCTTGAACTTTTGCTCTCCTAGTTTAGGAGGGCTTTTTTGTTTCCATTCTCATAAAAATTCCCACTCAATAACAAAAAAGCCACTAGTAATTAGGAAAGTATAAGAGGAGTCTATTATTTATGTTCAAATGACAGTACAGCTACAATCAAAGTTGGAGTATTTGCAAATAAATTAATTTGTTAAATGCTACCAATGGTTAAATGTGATGTAAGATGCATTGTAATTTATTACCTTAGGAAGTAAAATTAAAAGTGAATTTGGAAAAAAGTTAAAGTAACTCAATGCGCAAGGAAATAATAATAAAAAGTAGGTGTTTTAGTATGAAAGTGATAAGCAAGTTATTGGTAGTTTTTTTCTTAACATTTATATTCGTAGGAAACAGTACTATAGCCAAAGAAAATAATTTTGAGGAAATACAAAAAAAATACCTAACGCTACTGAAGTATTAACTGATGAGAATCTAACTAAAGCAGAAGTTGAAGAACTGGAAGAACTCTCAAGAAAAATCGAAAAAGATATGGCAGCTAACCCTGATAAGGTTATGTATGCAACTCCAGTGGATGATAACTAAATTCATCCCGCGATCTGCATCATCGATGCCTTAATTATTGCTGGTTTGACCAATTCCTCAGAGGAAATGTTAGGTCCTGAAATTAAAGATGAAATCTGAAGACCTTTGTTTTTAATAATCTCCGAAAAACACGTTCTTACGAGAGGTAGGGGCGTTTTTTCTTGTTCAATTAACAATTGGTTATGTTCAAGATCAGCTGCCGAATCAGGCAGCTTTTCTCATTGAGCTAAAGTGGCAGGATTTCTGCAATACAGGAACCCGTACATGATAAAATGCAAAAGCTTATAATTTTTATAATTCAAATTACAAAAAATCACAGGACACTATGTGAATTTTGGTAAAATTTGAATAATTTGGGTATATTTGAGTGATTTATATAACGTTGATTTTATCTATTGTAAATTATTACCACTGAGAGTATGATATTAAGTGAATCGCGATTCGAAGTTAATGTCTCATTTTGAAAGAAACTATTTATAAGTAGGTGTTTTAGTTATGAAAGCTATAAGTAAAGTACTGTTAGTTCTCTCCTTTGCTTTTTTATTCGTAGGAAGTAGTGCTGCAGCCGAAGAAAATAATTTTGAGAAAATACAAAAAAAATATCCTAATGCTACTGAAGTATTGACTGACGAGAATCTAGCAGAATCAGAAACTAAAGAGCTAGAAGAACTTTCAAAGAAAGTAGAGAAAGATATGGCAGAGAATCCAGATAAGGTTATGTATGCTACTCCAGTGGATGATAACTTAATACAGCCCATGGTAGCATTGCCATATAGTTATACGTTTCGATTTCAATCAGCAAGTCTTCAGGGAAGTTCTTTTACACCTATGAAATATACATTTATTAAAAATAGTATATCTAATAGTTCTCAAGTTCCGGTTACATTTAGTCTCTACACTAGTGATGGAACTTTTGTAGGTAGTAGGATTTATCCTGCTGGCACTACAAGTACTTCTTCTATTAATATCACACGAGGAAAGACCTATAAATTTGTTTTATCAGGAACCTCAGGATGGTGGAAAGAAGGAAGAGGAACCATTACTGAATCATTATATCAATAATTAAAAAATTCTTGGAACCTAGATAAATTATAAACTCCTCCGAATACACATAACAAATTAATTCGGAGGAGTTTATGCTCTTGGGAAATAGTAGGCTGTTAGATAAATGAACTAATTTTAGATCTGAGCACCATATTAAAGCAAATTCGCTTTTGAGGGAGTTTTATTATTAACCGTTACAACTTCAAAAAATAAGTAAGTAACCACACTGAAAAATGTTATAGCCACTTCAATTACGGTCTGAGTTCAGTTAATAAGGGCTAAATTAATGAAAAATTTATAAATTTACTTTAACAGCCTTAATTCGTAAGCTTTATCAATGAAAGGAATTATATCCTCCAAATTATCAACCCATTCTAATCTTATATAAGCCTCCCCAGGAGTGGGCTTTGTACCATCGGTATCCTGGTAGTCCCTCTGCAATAATTCATCAATTTCTTGCTGGATAGAGATTGCAGCTTGGGTATGAAGCTTTTTCCCAAGATGAAGAACTAGACATACATGTCTTGCAGCGGTTAAAGACAAAAATTTAAAGGAGCCTTTTTTACTAATATAACCTATGCAATCCGTTCGTTCGCCTTGCTTATAGCGAGCGTGATAATCCTCAACTTCCTCCCTATATGTACTTTTATTATATAGATACTCATCAACTTCTCTTGCTAGCTCTCTTGCTTTAGTAGTCTTAAAGAGATCGAAAAAATAATCTTTTGTTTTCAAAACATCATACCCCCATTACCTCATAACGTATAGTCTTAATTATACATATGAAACAAGCCTATCGTTTGAATTTTGAACCTAATGATGTTTTTAGCTTTACATCATGCTTTATTGCCTTCTACATTTGTAAATCCATTCATACTTATATTTATATAAGAAATTATTGGGAGGTAAGGGCCGTGACTAAAACAAGACAAGATGCTTGGACCGGGGAAGAGGATGAGCTACTAGCAAATGTAGTACTTTCAAATATTCGAACCGGGGAACACAATTAAAGGCATTTGAGGAGGTAGGTAAGCAACTATCAAGAACCGCTTCTGCCTGTGGCTTTAGGTGGAATGCTTGTGTTAGAAGGCAGTATAAAGAGGAGATTATAAAAGCAAAAACACAACGAAAAGAGTTAACTCCAACTCAGCCAGATAATACTACAAAGAAAATTGGACAGATATTTAGTAGGAGGCCCTCACCCTCTGGAGATATTATTGAACTTCAAGTACTTATCAATAATATTGAATTATTGTATAAGAAAGCTTTTGAAGGAGAGGAACAACATAACCAAGTCGATACGCTAAAAAAACAAGTTCTATTTTTAAAAGAGGAAAACCAAAAATTATCAGCAGAGAAAGATAAACTCGAAAAAGAATATAACAAGCTAAAAGAAATAATAGAATCTTCTACTAGGTTACTTACCTCGGGAGCCCGACTTAAATAGAAACTTAACAATCTCTTCCTCAGGTGTTGAATATTTCCACTAGTCATGTTTTAATTTAGGTACAACAACTGGATATCCAAAGGAAGCCCCCTATCAAACAAGCCGAAATACCTTCGGTTTCTTTGTAGGGGGCTTTTTGTCGTCTATTCGACATTTATCTGGTTAAAAGGCCAAAGTATATTAGAATTACCTGTCTTGTTTTGTTATGATAGAAAATATAGCATCTATAGACATAATAGTGTTAATTCACTATAAAATGGCAAAAAAACCCACCAGAGGCTTTCATTTAATCTCTTCCAGTTTGGCCGCTGAAAGATTAAATGAAATTCAATAGGCGGGATTTCTCATACTTGATAATTTAATTCATATTTTAACAGTTTGAATTACTTATTTCAAGAAGGAATCTCCGTTCAGAGCCTTACGGGTAAATGATTTGGAGGTTTTAATTTTGAAAGATGCTCGTCCTAATCTAAAGGGGGAAAATTATCCTCTTATCTATTACCGTCCTGTCAAAGAAGATCTAAAAATTGAAAAATCCAGGTGGTTAATAGACAAAACAGGTCAATTTAAAGAATTTTTTTATCATGATCCTGTAGTTAATAAAATCCTTTTTAATGAAGAGAAGGTTAAAGAATTTAGCTTAGATGGTTATGGTCAAAACATTGAATTCGAAGATCGGAATTTTACAATCATACATAACTACCTTATTCATTTTTGGCAGCACTTTCTTAAAGCAGATGGTTTGGCACTGTTTATCACACTTAAAAGCTATTGTATTGAGAAAGACTATTGCTGGCCAGCATTAAAGACTCTGCAGCTTCAGTGTTCTTTTGGTTCTGTAAACACTGTTAAAAGCAGGTTAAGTCTTTTAGAAAGATATGGATTTGTATTCAGATTTAACTGCATGTCTGCAGATGAGAAGAAAAAATATGGATGAAACTCCAATTTATAAAGTGAGAAGACGGGTGCCATTTCTTCCGAAGGAATTGTATGAAGAGCTTCCGGAGGAACTAAAGAGAAGGCATGATGACTTTATGGAAAAGTATATGTCTGTTTATAGCCCAGACAACCTTGGAAATGTCGTTAATTATGAAGGGATTTATGAGGACTTTATTGAACAGGGAGAAACGTTCCATAAGCCGGTAAAAAAGAGAAATGCCGCGGTACAAAAACATAAACTAGATATCAAAGAATCAATGACAACTGATGACTTGAATCTTACAAAGCAGGTATTGGAATACATACAAGCTAAAATTTCGAAACCATCTTTCGATACCTGGTTTAAAGATTCTTTATTTAAAAACCGTGATTCCGTGATTACACTTTATGCACAAAATAAATTTGCGGCTAGCTGGATTAATGATAGACATATAGATTTAATTACACAGGCGTTGAATGATTTAAATATTAATTTCTTAGATATCAAAATTATTTCTATTGAAGAGTAGAGGGATCATTTCCTCTACTCTTTTTCTATATAAATATATATATTAAAGTCTTTTTAAAGATTTATATTATTCGGCATCATCTTATGATGGGGGTGGGTCAGGAAATGACGCCCGGAAAATCCGCCTATCATTTCCTGACTGGCTAGGGTGTCATCTCCTGACAGGCGGATTTATTAACAAAATAGAGATTTCTTGTGGATAAGTCCGCCCGTCATTTCCTGATAGGCGTAGCCCGTCATTTCCTGACGGGTGGGGGTCATTTCATGATGGGTCCGCCTGTCATCTTATGATGGGTAGGTGTCATTCCTTGATGGGTAGTATTGTGGAATAATCTGAGATGAGTCACTTATCATTCTTGTCTAAATAGAAAACAAAGGATATAATACCAATATATTCATTTCATTTTTTTCATTTTATGGCAATCCTATGAGGATTAGCGGGTATTTTTAATCATTAGCAGCCTTTGCGGTTGATGGATAAATAGCTTTTTTATTGCTATTTTTTCAGAAACTTCAAGGGCTTTTTTGTGTTTTCAAAGCAATTGAAGATGGTCGTATTCAAAGAGAATGGGTTTCCTATTCTCTTTTTTATATATACACACTAAAAGATAGGGGCTGTTGTACATGGCAAATCGTCAAGGTAAGAGCAAGAGATGGAGCAAAGGAGGTCCAAGCGTTGAAGAAAGAGTAAAAGAACTTGTTTCTGTCCTGGATGAAGGTGTAAGAAACTTTGAATATTCTCCAGAAGAATTCAAAGCTCTTTTAGAAATGAAAGCACTGATGCCGAATTACTCTTTTAAAAACATTATGGTTGCTAAAACTCAATTTCCAAATGCCAGCTATATAGCGAGCTTCAAACGTTGGAATGAGTTAGGCCGCAATATCAAACTAGGTTCTAAAGCCATTAGAATCTTCAAGCCGAAATTCATAAAGGTGAAAGATGAACAAGGCAATGAAACCGGTGAAACACAGTTAGGTGGTTTCATAACTGTTCCAGTTTTCGCGCTTGAACAGACGGAAGGAGATCCGCTTCCTATTGATAAGGTGATTATAAAGCTTGAAGGCGATTCTGAGGCAGCTAGAGAGATTATTGAATATGCTGAACAGATTGCTGAAGAAGATAATTGTCCAATCAAATATGGAGACGCGCAAGGAGCCAATGGTTACTATAGCCGAGCAAACCATGAAATCGTCGTTAGTGACACTTTAAGTGTTAATCATAGATGCAAGACATTAGTACATGAATTGGTGCATTCAAAGGTGCATCGATATGATACTACGTCTTCTACATCGGAGAAGGAAGTTGTTGCAGAAGGAACAGCCTTTATTGTTTGTTCATTCTTCGGCTTAGACACATCAGATTATTCCTTCCGATATGTTAACTCATGGAGCAAACATGACCCCGATTCTCTTTTAAATTACGGATCTATGATTTGTGATATTTCAGGACGAATCATAAATGAGTTTAGAACTTTAATGGAAGCGAATAAACAGGAAAAAAATCTTCAAACAGCTTAGTTTTTTCTGAGAAAGGAAGTGCAGAACCAATGCACCAGGTTTCTTCTTTTCAATTAGAGGAGTACGCCAGCCAGAAGTTTTTCGTGGAGTATGTTGATTCCCTGCCTCTCGGAAGCTTGTTCAGAATCCATATGAGTAATGGTGTAATTCATAATCTGACTACCGGCTGTTATGACTCAATTGAAAAGGCAAGGCAAGAAGTTATTACGGCATTTAAAGAATTTTTAGATGGGAGCATTAATACGGATGATATTCATATTGGAGACTGAGTATGAAGATTTTTCGATAAAAGTCTACTATATCAACGAAGGTGACCACAATGGAAAGTTTCAAGCTCTTGTGAGCCCTCTATCTATCCAAACGACTTTTCAGGATACAGTAGGAGGAGCTATTGATCGTGCACTCTTAAAGATCCACAAACAGCTTAAAGAGTATGTTCATTAAGAAAACTATATAGGGAGGTGTATCCCTGCCTCATTTGAGATAGGGATCGCCAGCTGGCATACCTTATTCAATTTGGTGCAGGGAGTCAGCAGCATGGAATTAAATAAAGTGATTGAGACAGATGAAAACCCAAAGATGATTGAAATTTACCTGGAGCAGGCATGGCAAAGCGCTTTTTGTTACGCATTAGCGGTAGAGGAACCCAAGCATGAATGGCAAGGAGCTAAATTACTCATGACCATTATTGCTGGTAATGATTCTACTTTACAGGCTATGAAAGCTGCAGTCGATACCGGGAGTGGCGGTTTGTCTTTTGGGCAAGGGAAGAAAGATTTAACTGACTATAAATTTTCCCAAGAATTCCGTATGTACTCTGATAAAGGAAAGTATTCAAAGTTCCCAATTACTATTAATCAAAACCGAAAAGCGGTCGCAATTGTTCATGATGACCTGCTTGGAAACGGAGACTATATTCTTTCGTTCGATGCAGATCCCGGAGAAGGGCTAAGACAAATTTTAGGTGGCGGAAAGTATGGGCTTAATATTCTACCTGAATGGAAAGATATTATTCTAAATGAGTTCTTAAGAAGAGGGTGTATTGAGGAATTCAAGTTTTATTATGATTCCGCCCTTTTTCCTGATGGATTTTCCATCTATAAACTGAATTTTAGTGAGGAAACTGGAGAGCAGGAAGCGGATGATATTATTTCTGAAATGATTTCAAGTGGGATGCTGAAGTTTCCTAAAACAGGAACTGGTCAAGCAGTGGAATCCATAGAAGATTTGACACAGTATATGACAACCTTCATGGATGATATGGTCACAAAGGTAAGCAATAAAGTTACTCCAGGCCATGACCCAATGACAGACGCTATACACCCGCAAATCTCAACTTATAAGCGGGAACTTTTTCCTGTCCAATCTCATGTTACTACCGCGATCGCTAAAGTTTTGAAAAAGCAGAAGGTAGCTTTAATACAAGGTGAAATGAGCACGGGTAAATCAACCATGATGACAGCAATTCCTGATGTAGTTGCTGCTATGTCAAATAAAAAAGGGTATTTTGCTTGTCTAATGTGTCCCCCAAGCCTAACAAAAAAATGGCCGGAGGAAATAAAAGAAATTTTACCTCATGCTGATGTAAGAGTTATTGAACGGACAGAGCAACTCATTGAGTTTCATCGTAAATGGACCAGTCAAGGAAGGCCTAAGCCATTGAAACCAACATTCTTTGTCATTTCCTTTACAACAATGAGGGGCGATTGTGCGATGGTTCCTGCAGTTCGTTTTGATTATAAGAAAACGGTACTTCAAAGTGAGTCAAACTCCTTACCATATCGTTTTGGATACTATTGTCCAAGCTGCGGTAATGCACACCAGGTTATTGAATCTACTGCAGTGGAAACCAATGAGGATGGAGAGGAAGAAGAGGTTCAGAATAAACGGACGATGGATGAAGATGAATTTGGAACAAGCAGGCGACTTCATAATTCAAAAAATCCAGCCAATGCTTTTTGTTCTGAATGCGGTGAAAGTTTATGGACCAAGAAGGTACCTACTAGATACCAATCAATAAAAGACTGGTTTAAGTACGAAAGGCAGATTGAACATGCTTTAAAGGAGAATCAGCCTTTGGTCCAACAAATTCAGCTCTCTCAACCTGAGATTCCTAAGAAAGTCGGGAATCCAAGGAGAATCGCTTCTATTGAATACATCCGAAGGAAAATGAGATGGTTTTTTGATATTACTATCTGTGATGAAATCCATATGCTGAAATCTGGCATGTCAGCCCAGGGAAATTCACTAGGGAGCCTTGCAGCTGCTTCAAAGAAGCTTATAGGTGGTACAGGAACCCTTTTTGGAGGCAAGGCCGAGGATATCTACTATACACTTTGGCGCTTATTCCCACACCTTATGGTTGAGAACGGATACGCTTTCAATGAAGTTCGGAAGTGGAATGAAGAGTATGGAAACATTGAAACGACTATTTACAATCAGGACGATAAAGGCGAGTACAGCAACAAGCAATCGCGAGGAGGCACCAGGAGAACAGAAAAGGTTCTTCCCGGTATATCACCATTTGTGTTCTCAAAGTTTCTTGTCCAAAACAGTGTGCTTGTCCGCTTAACAGATGTATGGCCAGACCCTGTGGAGTTGATCAATGTTCCTACAATTCTTGTAGATTTAGACGAGGATTTAAAGAAGCATTATAACAACATGGTATCTACATTTGAATCAGCTATCGATGGACGAGATGACGGGCATAAGCTTTATCTTCCATTGACTCAAACAGGCATCGCATATCCAGATAACCCTTTCACCTATCCCCCATTCTCTATCAAAACAGAAGATGGGGACCGAGATTTAATTTGGAGCCCAGATGAATTTCCTAAAGAGCGAATACTTAACAAGGAAAAGAAGCTCCAGGAAATCATTAAGGGTGAGATAGAGGAAGGCAGGAAAAGTATTGTCTATGTTCGAGATACAGGTTCCAGTGTAGAAGGCAGAGATGTAAGGCCGCGTTTACAACACATTCTTGAGCAGGTTGGAGCAAAGGTTTGTATCTTAGACACTTCTACCACGGCCACAAATAAGCGTAGTGAATGGCTAAAAAAGAAGATAGAAAAAGAGGGATACGATGTTTGTATTGGCGCGACTTGTTAAGCGTATAAGCCAAGTATGGTGAAATCGCTGTGCTTACTTAAATGTAGGTTCAACTTCTGATTCGATGGTTGAAATGAGGAATACATGTCATTCCGAAGCGACCACACTGATACTCCTACATGCGCTATTTAGTGTCAGAAAATTAGTGTATGGGGCTAGGTAAAGTCGGCTGAAGGATTGTCGTCAAATAACACTAACGTGTTAATCGAAAATCTTCCAGAGGTGGAAGACACAATCTGATAGGCCGGGTGTCTATAAAATATCTACGGTGAGAATGACCTAATCAGGTCTGACGAAGTTTCCGAATGGAAGGGTCTATAAAACGACTGTATCTAACCGGTACAGGCTGGCATTACGCTAGGTGAATTATCGGAGAGTAAAAACCGATGCTATGAAATCCGTACATCAGACCATGTTGATGTAAATTCACAGGCTCAAAGGAACCACCTAAGGATATATGTGAAAGATAGAATCAGAGGAGCAAGGAAAGCAAAGGACGTCGCTTAGGACTGACATCCTGACGGTTGCTATAAGGCATTTTGCCGAAATGCATTCACCTTTGTGAGAGTAGGGGCACGACTGATGAAGTTTTTGTAATGAAAACGGAGGAACAGCCCCAAGTCTATCCATAGCTAAAACCGATATTCTAAATAGTTTATTGCGAGGGTCGAGTAAGAATATGGGAAATCATTCCACGAAAGGAGTGATCCATTTTGCAAACACAGTTACGATACTGGGATTATTACGGATTAATAAATACCTTTGAGGAATTGTATGAAAAAAGCAAGCAGGGTAATATCAGCTTCACGAATCTCTATGAATTAATAAAATCTAGAGAAAATATCCTTCTTGCATATCGAACCATTAAGTCTAACAAGGGTTCCAAAACGGCTGGTGTAGACGGAAGGACAATAGATGACTACAAAAAATT
Source organism: Cytobacillus pseudoceanisediminis (assembly GCF_023516215.1). Lineage (NCBI taxonomy): Bacteria > Bacillati > Bacillota > Bacilli > Caryophanales > Bacillaceae > Cytobacillus > Cytobacillus pseudoceanisediminis. The sequence continues at coordinate 65,763 of NZ_CP097350.1, forward strand.
CACTGATGATGATTTAGTATCATTTATTCAAAAACGTCTATCAAACTATCAGCCAATGAAGGTGAAAAGGGTTTTAATTCCTAAACCAAACGGTGATAAAAGACCTTTAGGTATCCCAAGCATGAGTGACAGGATTATCCAACAAGCTTTCAAACAGGTTCTCGAACCGATTTGTGAAGCTAAATTCTATAACCACTCATATGGTTTCAGACCGCTACGAACTACGCACCATGCTATTGCAAGGGTTAATTACCTGATTAACATTAATAAGCTACATTTTGTTGTTGATGTTGACATAAAAGGGTTCTTTGACAACGTTAACCATACGCTTCTTATCAAGCAACTATGGAATTTAGGAATACGGGACAGAATCGTGTTACGTCTTATCAGTAAGATGCTCAAGGCAGAAATTGATGGAGAAGGCATTCCAACAAAAGGTACACCGCAAGGAGGGATTCTTTCCCCTTTGCTATCTAATGTTGTGTTAAATGACCTCGATAATTGGATAGCATCTCAATGGGAAAACTTCCAATCAAACCATCAATACAGCTCAACTCATAAATTCAGGGCATTAAAAAAGACCAACTTGAAAGAAGGCTACATTGTCCGCTATGCTGATGATTTCAAAATCCTCTGCAAAGATTGGAAAACAGCCGAAAGATGGTTTCATGCTGTGAGACTGTACCTAAAAGACCGACTAAAACTCGAAATCTCACCCGAAAAATCCAAAATTGTTAACTTAAGAAAGAAAAAGTCAGAGTTTCTAGGTTTCTCTATAAGTGCCGAGTTGAAGAATAAGAAACGTGTGGCTTACACCAGGTTAACCAAGAAAAAGAAGCAACTATACAAAGAAGAAGGAATTAAACGAATCAAAGCGATTCAAAAAAATTCCACGGCGCAAAACGCTCTTCTGTATAACAGCTGGGTCTTGGGTATCCACAACTACAATAAGTACGCAACACACGTTAATAGCGAATTCAACGAAATCGCCTTCCAACTTAGCAGGACATTAAAGGACCGTTTGACCAAATGTAGCATTTACGAAAAACCAATCAATCCACCTCTCTCATACAAAAGGTTTTATAAGGGCACTTCTAAAACCTTTAAGGTTTGTGATGTTTACCTCTATCCAATCCACGCTGTTAGCCATACGTCAGTGATGAATTATTCACAATGGCTGACCCCGTTTACGAAGGATGGAAGGGAACATATCTACACAAATCTAGATGGGGATGTCTTACATGAATTAGGGAGACTTATGAAATCCAATATCCCTAATAGGAGTATTGAGTACCTGGATAATCGATTAAGCAGATACAGCATGAAGAAAGGCAAGTGTGAAATAACCGGTCATTTTCTTACGGCTGATTTAGTTCATTGCCATCATTTCACACCCGCTTACATGGGTGGAAATGACGACTTCAATAATCTGCGAATTATCAATAAGCTGGTACACAGGTTAATCCACTCAACTACAGAACAAACGGTTAGAGAATATCTAGAACTTCTAAAACTCAAAGGGACAGAAATCAAGAAAGTAAACGCATATCGTAAAGTGTGTAACTTAGAACCTATCGGTTATTAAAAGCTACTAAGATAGATGGAACGCCGTATGAGTTGAAAGGCTCACGTACGGTGTGGAGCGGGGGAAAAGGTGGAGATAACTTCAAAACCTTACCTATCGCTATTGTCACAGGAGCTTGTACAGGTAGGTCTTGACCTATTATGTACACCTACCCTCATTTTCTACCAATTTAGTTGGAGCTTATTCACGATTAATCAAGCTGCTAGAAGAGCATGGCGGATCGGACAAACGGAAGAGTGTCGTCTTTATTACTTAGCCTATAAAGAAACTTTCCAAGAACAAATGGCTACCTTGATAGCTCAGAAGAATAAAGCTGCCGGTGCCATAAACGGAGAAGTAAGTTCAGATGGGCTTAATGCAATGTTGGGAGATGAAGGAGACCTGCAGTCCATGCTGATTGAGTCCATTAAAAAAGGAAAAGTGCTTAAGGGATCTACCGAGGAATGGACGGCAGAAGCTTCTGATCGTGCAAGAAAAATCTTAGCAAGTATCGGAAAGAAAAAGAAAATGGGCAACTCACCAAAAGAACAATTTATTGCCTGGGTTAATCAGCAAGTTTCCGCGGATTCCTCTAAAAACGTCCTTATCCGGAAAGCGGCAACCATTACAAGCCATATTGCAGATGGAAAGGTCAATGGGTTTATGTTTACCAATCAAATCCTGGAAGTAGATTTAGTAAAAGCTTTTGGATTCGATTGTATTCAAGATGGGGAAATCGTGGCTTACTTAACGGAATATGAAAGAGCAAAATTTGCAGAAACAGCTGAGCAAATATCGATATTCGAAGTTGAAGTTGATACGACTACAAAAACAAAGAAGAAGCGAACAGCAGCGGTAAGCGGGCAACTCGCGTTAGAACTTTTTAGGAGGAGACAGTTATGACAATTTTAATAACTTGGGATTGGGCTGTTTATTTTTATTGGTTTCTTGAAAGTTATTTTTATGTACGGGTAGAGGAAATTAAAGTTTTACATTACCCCGAGGATGATGACTATTCATATTCTGGCGAGGATTGTACAAACTTTGCAGAAGTTATTCCTATAAGTGCTGCGAAGCATAGAGTGAATGCGGAAGAGGAACCATTAATTTTAAAATCAGCACTAAATGAGGAATCAGAAGAATTATTTATGCAGATTGAAAAAGAGATAACAGCTGCTGAAGAAGGTGATATTTATCACCACAGTTATAAAACTGGTGAATTACTATTAGATGGTCTCCGCCAAGAATCGGATCAAGAAGAAATTTTCGTTTCTGAATGGATAGAGGATGATGACCAGGATGAAGATTGTATTCATATGAATGACTTAATGATTGAACAGACAACACCCTCTCAAAATGGTTTTGAATCATTTGCCTCTGCAAAAATTATGGACTGCTTAGAAGGTGCTCAACAATGGGTAGTTTCTGTAGTTGGTATAGAAGAAAACTATATCCATATTTCAGATGGAAAAAGGCTATGGGTAAATGTGGGGGAAAAAGCAAAAAAAATAGGCAATGGGGATATTCTCATTCTAGATGTAGTAAGGGCTGGTAAGGAAATCAGTGTACAAAACCTAGTAAGAGTTGAAGCATCTGTGTCAGAGGAATACATGATTCCAGATGAAGAGCATCTTATTCAAGACGATAGAGTACTAGCAATGTAAAGAATTTCAAAAGAGCGACTTTAGTCGCCTTTTGGTCCAAGCCCGGGTGCAAAACCTTGGTTTGGACCAAAAGAATAATTCTTTTGGTAATAAAGACCCTCATATTTTACATTTTTAGATAAGATAATCAGATTTTCGACACTTTTCGACAGAGGGGATGAGTCTATTGTAATATAATAATGGCAGTTTTAGTTTTACTTGGAAATGTTTTCATTAACAGCTTTTTTTATCCAAAATATAGAGATTGAGAATATATGGAGATTTATAAAGGATTTTAAATTAAGGCTTAGCTACAATAAATGAGAGGAGATTTATCCTATGATAATTCAAAGGTTAGGCGAAAAGCAAATTTTAGAAATAAAGCAAGAAATTAAGAAAAAACAAATTGGACTAAATAAACTGCATATCAATTTCAGGTTTGTCAAAGGGGAGTTATACATCAATGCGATGGGGGTAGAAGGAATACCTCAAACAGAAGAATATTATGAATCAATTGAAGATAACCTAACCTATGTAGATTTGGCCTGGTTGACCCCACTAAGTAACCATTTAAATGTAAACCTGGATGCTTCTATAGCAGTTAACCCAGATGGATCCTTTGAACATAATAGTATTGATTTAGAATTACATACAGCTCTTCCAAGTGAAGTTCAAGATAATCATAGAATACTAAGTTATGTTACGCCACTGTTTAAGAAACTAATTCCATTTAGAGCGTTTCTTACCCAGATTGAATTTGGATGGCATAATTACCGATTAAGCAATATTCGATTTAAGTTGAACTTGGATGGTAAAAAGGTTAATACCATTTTAAGCAATGAGCAAACTGTTAACACACAGGTTCTTGGTCAATGGCTATCTTCTCTTTCTCAAGTGCTGGATTACAATCAAGGAAGGTACAAGCACTTAGTGGACCTTCCAATCATTAATGGCCGAATTAGTACAGCAACTTTTGAAACGGGCCTTTGCTTCCGCTTTGATGCAAAAGGGAAAAGAAGATGGTCTTAAAATTTCGTTACCTATTACTACTCTTAGCTTTAGTGATTTTGATACCCTCTGCTGCAAGCGCAAGTCCGTTGCAGCAGGGTAACGGTATCACATTAAATGAACAGCTCAATGTTTGGTCTACAAATCTAAATAATACTGCACCAAAAATATCCTTTTTGTTCTCTGCCATATTTACAATAATGTTTCTATTTGGAGTGGTTAGGCTAGGTTACTCAATTGTTACTAAGACTGGCCAGGTGATGAAAGGATCCACCGGACTTTTAATCTGGGTTCCAATCACTTTCTTTTTCATCAGAATTTTAATACTATTATTATTTACAACAAATAGTGAAAATGTTACACTACTCGCAAGTGATTTTATTCAGTTAATCTCTGCTGCCAGTCACTCTACTGTTGATTGGATGATATCAATTGGATTAGTATTTTATCTATTTTATCACTTGATAAAACATCCTGAATTCGGCAGGTGGAGCAAAAGAATGTGGGTCTTTGCTGGCGGATTAACCTTATTGACGTTTATTTCTCCAATTGTATTAGGTGCTGTATAACAAGCTATTAGGAAAAGGGTGAATGCCATGTTAAAACTTGTAATAGATAATAGTAAAAAGCAAGTAAATCCTGCAGAGGTAACATGCCGGACATCGTGTGACCTATTTGATGAACTTACAGAAACTTGTTCGATCAGTCAAAACGTAAATGTCGATAGTTCTTACGAGGCAGCCAGGTGCGGCTTTTTCTTATCTAGAGATATAATGGCCTCTCCCCGCTAAACAATAATCATATTGGCTTTAAATTCTCACTAATAGAAGAAGAAGCTGATTATTTATTGGACGATCCGAATGTGTTTCATGAATTAATCGGAAAGCCGGTACAAAAGGAAAAGTACACATATCCAAATGAGCCTGACTTTCCAGCTCAAAGAGAAGACGCCAGATGGTATGTATCTTCTTGTGGTACTTACGGTTGCTGGATAGTCAATTTGTGCAAAAAACCATTGCTACATCCAAAAAGCCTTGAAAATGCAGTAAAAGGCTGGACTTCCAAAGTATATAAGTCCCCAATTCCACTGCACGATCACAAATCTTCTCTCACTTTGGCCTCCAAAGTCGCGTGGATAATAGACGCAGAAGGATACGGGCAGTATGGATTACTAATTAACGGCCAAATTTCTTCAATTTCCTCTCCTAAACCGGTAAATTGGACGAAGTGATATTGATAATTATGCAAAAGTATTGATATAATTAAATCAAACAAAATATATAAAGGGACCACCCTGTTGTAAATGCATACATCTACTTGTATGCACTTTTACAGCAGGGTTTTTTATGTAGGAGGGGAGATAGTGAACAGAGATACCATTATGGTGATACATGAAAAGTCACCGTTTCAGGATGGGTTGGTTAAGCTAATTGATCTGAAATTTGGACATTTGTTCAAAGTTATTAAAACGGAGACTAGTAAATTACAACTTTATGAAAATGGTTGTGTTCCTAAACTAATTATTCTCGAGAAAGTAATTAATCCAAAGACAGTTGAGTTTCTTATCAAAATGAGGAATATGGGTTCCAAATTAATTTTAGTTACCTTAGATGCTTCAGAAATAACTGAATTAGAGTTAAACCTTTTTAACGCGTTTCTTGTTAAGAATATGCGTACTTCAGAAATGCTGAAAGTCATGGAAGATTTACTGGATTATAAAGAAAGCTATGTGCATCCAGACTTTGGTGATATATTTTTGAAGAAGTTAATAAACGCCTAATTAAATTGGAAAAATATATGAGAAAACACTTGTTTTTAGTGTAATATATGTTATATTTATTTGTAATTCAAACACTAGAGATGAGGGGTTTTTTATGAAAAAAACTGTCGCAATTTTCGGAGGATCTCAAGAGGCTACGTACAAGCGAATAGGACAAAAAAATAACGTAAACATTATGTTCCATAGTGGTAAAACAAGAAACGGAGGTAACAAAAAGGAGTTCAAAACGCTAGTAAAGAAGGCAGATTGTGTAGTCGTATTACTAGGTGCTGTTGGACACGTAAGTATGGATATTGTAAAAGAAGTTTGTAAAGATCTTGGTAAAGATGTGCTTTATCATAATGGGTTTGGTGCTTCTGGCGCTATTCAAAGGTGTGTAGAACACTTAAACACCGCAGCTTAAGAGGAGACATGACTAGTATGATTTTAGTAAATGTTAAAGAGCTAACTCAAGGAGAATTATTGTTGATTGAAACTTTGCGGAATCTTGAAGATCCTGATGAGCTGGTTCGCGCCTGTTGTGATGTTCAATCAATCAATATCAAGAATTGCTTGTTAAATATAGCTGCAGAAAAACTTAAAGGCATTTGTTGAATAAATGATTAACCGGAGGATTTGCTAATGTCTGATAAAGGTGGGAAAAAGGCTTACATAGTTTTAGGGGTTTTATTAGGAGCTTTAATCATAAGCGGATGTGGCATTCAAGACATTATGCCTGGAACAGAATTTAATGATAACCATGAATCATTTTCAAAGATAGCTTAATAAAATACAGCTTATTCTTCATATATTAGGGGAGAGAAAATTGGATCAGCTTCAGTATCAAAAGAAAATTATAAGAGAGGAATATGGAGACCTAAAAAAACCGGCTGAAGAAGAAACAGATAACAAAGAATCTCTTATTTCCAGGCCAAAAAGGAGTAATAATCAATTTCTTTTTAGGAAGGGAGGAAGGGTCTGATGGGGAAAGCACTCATTTGCGCTGAAAAGCCCAGTCAAGCAAAAGCGCTTGCTGCTCCATTTCCTAATAAAAATATGAAAACACATATAGCCATTGCACCTTGTGTCATGTTCCCCGAAGGTGCAGTGGTTATTTGGGCTGTTGGACATATTCTAGAACTTTATCGCCCTGAAGACTACTCAAAAGAGTACCAGGAATGGAGTTTAGATAACTTGCCTATTATTCCAAAAGAGTACAAGTTAAAGGTAATTGAAAGTAAAAGAAGCATTTTCAATAATTTTAAGAAGTTTTTAAAGGACTCCGACATTTCAGTTATCATACATGCTGCTGATCCTGGAATTGAGGGATGTTTATTATTAGATGAGATTTTCTACTATTTGAATAATAGAAAGCCAGTAAAAAGATTGTGGACTAGTAGCCTGACCAAAGATAGTGTGGTTGAAGCATTTCGTAGCATGAAGGACAATAGGCATTATCAGCATTATTATTATGCGGGATTAGCCCGACAAAGAGCCGATTGGTTAGTGGGCATGTCTTCTAGCCGAGCCTTAACTTGTCTGCTTAATCAAAAAGGAATTGAAAAAACATTTAGTGCGGGACGAGTACAGACCGCCTTAATGAGTATTATTTATCAGCGTGAAAAGGAAATTGAGAACTTTATTAGTAAACCATATTTCGACCTAATCGGTGAATTTCAATTTGGAGAGGCCAAATTAAATGCCAAATGGTTTAGTAATGAATCAGAGCACATCTTTGACATGGATGAAGATATGCTTGAAGCCTTTTCTAAGTATTGTCAAAGTCAACCAGCTATTGTAAATACCATTAAAAAAGAAGAAAAAAGAATCGACCTCCTATGTTCTACAACTTATCTTCCCTTCAAATGCATGCTAATCGTTTATATGGAATGACTCCCGCTAATGTTTTAGGTTTTGCTCAAGCATTATATGATAAATCCCTGATTACATATCCACGTTCCGACAGTCAGCACTTAACTCCTGGGGAAGCATCTTGGATGCCAGTCATAATAAAAAATTTGGGAGAGCTGGAGTCCTACCAAGATTTAATAAAGGGGGCAACTCGAGATATTTCTCAAGATAAAAGATATGTGTATTCTGATAAAGTAAGTGATCATTATGCAATCATATTGACGGAAGAAAAGGTAAACCCGCTTACTTTGCCAAAAGGGGAACAACAAATATATGACCTAATTGCTAAATCCATTATTGCCGCACACTATCAAGACTACATATACGATACTACTGGAATCATTATTACGGTTGCAGAAAAGTTTGGTTTTAGAAGCAGTGATACTCTAGTTAAAGAAGAGGGGTGGAAAAAGATATATAAGGGGCTTTCCACAAATTCGGCGGAGGAAGAGATTCAATTGCCAGATATAAAAGAAGGGGAAGTCGGAACAATGCTTTCAGGTCAAATTAAAGCTGGATCAACAAATCCCCCTTCTCGTTTTTCACTAGGAGACTTGATCAAAATTATGTGTAACCCTGCCCCATATTGCGCTGATAAAGAAGATTTTAAGAACTCTGAGTTGCAGCTGGGAACGGAAGCAACCAGGAGCGGCATCGTATCTATTATCACCAAGCGGTATGTAAATGCAAGCAAAAACCTAGTTTATATGCTGCCCGAGGGCCGTGTCTTAATTGAAGCATTAGGGGAAACAACTATCTAACTTCTGTATTAACCAGCGGTAGGATGGAACGTTATCTAAAACAAATCCAAAAAGGAGAAGGTTCTGTTTCCTCCTTCGTTAAGAGAACGGAAGACATAACGAAAGAAATAGTTGAAAAACTTATTAAGGATGCCGCTTCTTGGAATTTTGTTGAATATGCCAAAGTTATTCGAAAAGCTGAAGAAGTAGGTCTATGTAAAAAGTGCGGTGCACCAGTTTTAGAGCGTGAAACGTTTTACAGTTGTAGCAACTTTAAAAAGACAAACTGTGATTTCAGAATAAGCAAGGTTGTCGCGGGAAAACAGATCAGTAAGGAGAACATAAAGAAATTGTTTACTACTGGTCAAACCTCTTTAATAAAGGGATTTAAAAGTCAGAAGAAACCAGATAAAATGTTCGAAGCCTTTTTAGCTTGGGATGAGGATAAAAACAAACTTATATTTAAATTTCCGCAATAAAGAGAATAGGAGGAATAAAAATGAATTCAGCCCTGCTTCACAATGGCCAAATTATTACCGCAGCTGAGTACAATCCAGATAAGAATGGCCAACGAATTAGATGCATTGATAAAAGTTGTCATACCGACCTAATTTTTGTTCCTGGAACAGATTCATCTGTGCCTTACTTTAAAACAACCGGCAAGAATGATCATTCAAAACACAATGAAAAATGCGGATTTTATAGAATATTAACTTTTGAGGAAAGTATAAAAAAGGTAGAAGAATATCAATCTGACTTAATGGAGAAAGGCATAAAAGAAACCCTAATTCGGCAAAATTTAAAAAAATTAGATCCTGATTATGTTGCAAGAACAGTTGAAAAAGAGGAGAGTGAAAAAAGGCGAAAGATCCAAATGAGGTAAAAGTGAAGCAGGAAAGCAAGACGCCTAACAGTATTGGTACTTTAAAGGCTATAGTTAAACTCATTACTTCATATGAACCAGATACTCTGGCAACAATATTGGTTAGCATTAATGGGCGAAAAATTCCTCTTTCCCAGATTGTAATAAGCCATGATAAAGCACATGAATTAGCATGGTCCGACCGAGCAGACCCTAACCTTAGTTATTTTGTATACGGGGTTATCCAGAATGTTGTAAGAAGAGAGTCAGTGTATTATATTAACTTCGAGCCAATTAATGGGGTGGTTTTTAGTTTGGTGATATTCTCAAAATACTTTAAACACTTCACTTATAAAGATGAACAACTTATAGGAAGAAAAGTTTTAGCTTACGGTTCCCGATTAAAAAAGAATGAGTATAAGAGGAAAAATACGTCAGAACTTGTAATAAAATCAAATCAATACATAGAATTCTTAGGAAAGAACTAAATAGCTTATAGAGGTAGATGAAATTATGAATTATCCAATGGTAATAAGAAGAGAGCCTTTGTTTACAAGCTGGTTAATCGTTGTTTTCGCCTTATTATTTTATAAATTACTTACACTACACCTTATTATAGGGCTGACTATGGGAGCAATTTTTGCTGGTATATTATATTTGATGCTACAACACAAAATCATTGTTAAAGATGAACATTTTATTTACAAAGATTTTTCGCGAAGACGTGTTCAGTACCAGGAAATAAATAAAATATTCTTAAGGGTAGACAAGCACTATGGTAACAATAATTTAAGAAAATTTTGGATTGATGTAATCTTGACTAATGGTAATCAATTCTGTATTCCTTCCTACCTCTTTACAACGAAGAATCTAAGGATTTTTTCAAAGTGGCTCTAAGTAAAAACACTGATATTATTATCAATTCGAGTCTAATCGACTATATTTCCTCTAAGCAAACAAGTATAGAAAAGATAGGAAACATACTAATAATGACCTTGTTTACATTAATGGTGATATTTTATTTGGTTAATGCTAATTAGTGTTCTAACATTCACATTTGGTTCAAAACATCTATTGACTCCCCAATAATAAAAGTGAAGAAATTCTTCAAATTTTTAAGTATAATTGGAGTTATTGTCTAATGGCATTAAATCTAGAGGCATATATACAGGGGGCAACCATGGAAAAAACATCTGATGTTTTTATAGACTTTGATTTCGACAAGATTTATGACTATAAAGAAATGCCAGATAAGAATAGCGGTCGATGCGACAACTGCAATAGTGCTCACTTCAAGAGTTCAGTGGGTGAAGGTAAATTTATTAGAGAATGTTCAAATTGCGGGTTAAAGAAGTCAATATAATAAATGCTTAGATACTGACCCTAATTCCAAATATATTTTATGTTTTAACCCTGACATGTGGTCAGGGTTTTTATTATACCGACACTGTAATTAAGAAAAAAGATGAACTGCATGCGGTTTTTTCCATAAATATTTATTCAAAATCACGAAAGTAGTTCAAGAAGTAGAAAATCAGATAATTTCCATTTTTTAAATTATATTCCCATGTATACTAAAGATGGTAATTTTAGTAATTATTCTATCAAATGGAGGTTGGCAAATGAAGAAATTGTTTAGTAGTATTCTGTTCTTATTGTTAATTGGTATAGGAGGGGTAGCTTTTGCTGAAGAAGGTAATTCAACTTCTTTAACGGAAGAGGAGAAAAGTTATTTACTTGATGCTGGACATACTGCAGAAGAAATTGAAAGTTTGCCAGTAGAAGTAGCAAAACAGCTAGTGAAAGAGAAAGCAGTAATAACTGATAAGGGTTCAGAAATAGTAGAGTTTATAGAAGGTGTCAATACTAAGCCTGGCCAAATTTCAACAATGGGTTCTATCTCTTCCTCAACAATGAAATTAGCAGGTACTGTATATAAAGTTACTAGTGATAAAGCAAATAACGATAAGTTTTATATCTATGGTAATTTCAACTGGCTAAAAACCCCATCTTTTAATTTAGTAGATAAGATGACTTTTGGATTCCCATCAAGCTCAGGATTATACTTACCTACTAGCAGCGGTAAGGTAACACAACATCAACACAGATATTCGCAAGATCAACAAGGGAATGGGAATTGGATCGACTATGCTATCGATTATTCTCCAAGCGATTGGGAACCAAGTGCAGGTGTAGCTGGCGATTTCGATTTGAGGGCTTCTACTAGTAATACAAAGCATAAAGGCTATATGGGCCAGTATGTTTATGTACCAACATCTAAAAACGCAACAATTAACATAAAAATTGAATATGGACATAAAAGAATTTCTGGAAGTCCAACAGTTTCTGTGTATCCTGCAGGTTTAGCTATTACTCCTACAAGCACTGTTGATACAGCTTCTTATGCGTTAACTTTGAGCTATTAATTTAAAAGGAGGTCCGAGTATCTTGTCGGATCTCCTTTTATATCTAAGTATATATACTCATTGAATTAAATTGAATTCTTTGATATTAATGGGAAATAAAACCTGATGTTGTAAAAGAAGGGAGTGGATAAAGACATGAAACAAATTGTCATTAACTTTATTATAGTATTAGTAATATCTGCAATTTTATTTTTCTTATTTACTTTTGACGCTTCACTTGATAGCGCATATATATTAGGACTAATGGTAATCTTGATTATGCAATCGTCTTTAATAATCGCTATTCTCCTAAAAAAGGAAAAGGACTAAAGTTTCAACAAATTTCAGATACCAATGAACAGCATTTTTATTGAAACAGGCAGAAATACAGTTGGGGGAGATTTTAACATGTATGTTTACACAGTGTTAGTATTTCTAGCCTACTTAATTATGTACTTTATTTTAAAAAACAAGCTTCATATTAAAAGTAACGAAGGAAAATTACACATTAATACAACTCATAAAATAACTGAAATAACAATTGCTGCAATTGCATTAATAATTTTATTTTTAATTGGCTTTGTATTTGATTATGGTTTAAAACCACACTATCCTGTCGTCATTTTATCAGCAATTTTACTTGTTCGTGCATTGTTTGAAAGAAAGTATATGAAGGATTCTAAACGGCATGTCTTAAGTATATTAACTAGTTCAGCTTTATTTATTATGTTTATTGGGATTGAAATATTTTTTATTTAAAACTGATTTTGATAGTCGCTACCTATAAAGATCAAAGGGAGACCTTTGATCTTTAAACTTATTCTTTTTCCGCCGGTCTATACTTACCCTCCGGAAGTTTCTCAACTAAATTAAACTCAATCAACTTCTTCAAGGATAAATTACAGTAAGCAGCTGCATCGTATTTATCTCTTCCGACTTTTTGTCCAATCTCGGATGGCCCTACACCTGACTGCTTTTCTTTGTATAACTCACATAACGCTTTAAGGATATTCTTATCTTTTTCAGTAATTTGTTTTTTGGACTGTTGTGACAAAATATACCTCCCTAGATATGGTTATAAAGGAAAAGTAAAACAATAAAGGCTTATAAATCAAGTCATTTAGCAGATCTACATCAAATTGGGGAGGTTCGACTTACAACCTTTCCAATATATTCAAAAGGAGATATAATGATATCTAGCTAAAAGTTATAAAGCTTTCCTAAGGAGTGATAAGAATGAGTAACAGAAATAGCAAATACGAACCGCTACAAAATTTTTTAAAGTTCCAAAAGACTAAGAGTATCAAAATGACTTTTTTAGAGGTAGAAGACATTCTAGGGTTCACACTCCCAAAATCAGCCTATGAACATGAAGCGTGGTGGGATAAATCGGATTCTCATACACAGTCCTTCGCTTGGAAAAATGCTCATTTTATTGCAAAACCAAACTTGAAAAAAAAGGTAGAGTTTGTTAAGCACATAGAAGATTAGTTTTATAAAAGCAGCGTTGTTAATATAGTAATCACAAATAACAGTAGGGGCGAACAATGATTAAAATTAACAGTATAAATGAATTTAATGAATATAGAAATAATAAAATTGGTTATTTCCTTATAGATGATAAACCAACTAAAATTAAGACATTACATATGGCAAGTTGTCCTCATATTAATATTAGATTTTTTGAACAAAAGGTTATTAATAATCAAGAAAAGAATGGAAGTTACTACTGGTGCGGTGATTTAAAGGAAATCTTAAATGAAGAGAGCATACGGGAGTGCCTAGTTTGTAAGAAGTAATTAAGCGCCTAGATACATTTTCAATAAGTTATTTGTCGTTGCTTGCAAAAGAGAACAATACATAAGAAATTTTCACATCAAAATCCCTATTCAACTAGTTCAATGAGTAAATTAATATAAAAATAGAAAAATGTGGAATATGTGATTGTCAGGTGAACAGTTTAAGTATGGAGATGATTAAAGTTGAAAGTATTAGATGTGAAAGATTTACTTTTAGGTATCCAACAGACAAGTAATCAACTGAATATACTTAAGAATCAAGTTAAACATGTTCAAATGGCCATCAAGGAGTTTATCTCTCATGAAGATTCTTTCAAAGGAGATGGCGGCAGGTCGATTATAAACTTCTACCAGGAAAGCCACCTGCCTTTTCTACTATTCTTTGAATCCTGGATTGAAGATTACCAATCCTATTTAAACAGTCTAGAAAACACAATCCACGACTTTGAATCTTCTCCTGCAGGATTCATCCGCCAGGAATTCCTTGAGAATGAGCTACAATTGGGCCTAAGAAACACTCTTCAGATCGCCTCTGAACTAACTAAAGAAGCAAATGAAGTAATAAAAACCGTAAGCGATATTGTCCCGCTGCCGCTGCTGGAGGATAACAGCTTTATCCAAGCATCAATACATGCCCAGGACTCAAGCCGGGGAACAGTTGAAAAATTAGAATCCTTTGACCATCGACAAACTGCAGCGCTTGACCCCCTCTTAAAAAATTTAGACCACATGGAAGACTACATAAAAAAATGGCTGGCATGCTCCAAAGCGGCAACTTATCTTTGGCCGATTATCAGCCAAGAGCTCTTAACTGGGAGGATTTCCATGATGAAATATCGAATCCTAGTCCACAAAGGGAGCAAAGTCACCTTCAAGATTTGGCTGAAGGAGCCATTGAGGGGGCTTCTAAAGCTGTAGGAGATTCTTTGGAAGGCCTTAAGTCTACCTATGAGCTGGGACGAAAGATCATGGGACCGTTCAGTCCGCTGTTTTTAGGTAGTGAATTGCTTTTTAACCGTGACCAGCTGCTAGAAAATCAAAGGAAGTACGAAGAGTTTTATTTACGCATTTTAAATGACCCCATAGGAAAAGTACGTCAGGTTCTGGATATGCCGAAATACATATGGTCTGCTATCACCAGTGCCTGGGATCGGGATGTTGTAAATGGGGATGCCAAAAGCCGGACAGCCTTCTTTACCTATGGCCTGACTTCCCTTGGAATTGGTATTCGGGGATAAAGGAATTGGTAAAGCCGGTACAATAGCCAAGACGGTAGGCCAAGGGAAGGGACTTTCTTTTCAGACGCATGGACCAACTCCTGCAATGGTGAAAGGTGTGGCTCAGGGCCCAGTTCCTTACAATGTACTTCATAACCCCTTGACACAGATTAAGAAGATGATAGATGAGGGGTATGTAGCCAAGCCTACAGATAAAATTGAAGAAGATAATTACTTTATTGGTACATTAAAGGGAAACAAGGTCCACTTAAAAGGCGTAAAAGTAGAAGAAATAATATATACAAAAAGAAATCCAGAAGAAACTGCGCAATTAAGAAGGACATTTAATAATTCTGTTAAGAAAAGTTTCCTTAAAACATTTGCTAACGATCCGATAAGAGTACAATATCTTCGGAAAGCTGGGTTAGATGAAAATGATATTGCCAGAATGAAAGATGGCCTTAATCCAAAGGGATGGCAAGTCCATCACAATTTACCTTTAGATGATGGTGGAACAAATGATTTCACTAACCTGGTATTGATTAAAAATGATCCATATCATAAGGCAGTTACCAATGAACAAAACTCTCTAACAAGAGAATTAACTCCTACACAAAGTAAGAGGATTAATTGGCCAATGTTTGAAGATGAGGTTTACCCACCGGAACCTTTTAAATAAAGAAGGGATGAGCTGATATGGCCCAGTGGAAAGAATTGTTGTTTGAAATAAAGAAAATAGAAGAGAAATATGGAAGTTCACTAAGGAATCCGGTGACGGATGTAGAAATAAGAAATTTGCAGCTGGAGATTCAGGAGAAATTAGGTTATATAGAATTACCAAAGTCTTTTGAAGACTTTTTGAAAACTGTAAATGGATTGGACTTTAATGGATTGGTCATTTATGGTGTTGATAAACATCTACTTGATGACCAAGAAGGTGAAGATCTTCAGGGGTTTGTTGAAACTAATGAGATTTGGTATGAAAATGATTGGCAAAAGCAATACATGTTTTTTGGGGACTCTGATACTGCCTGGTACTGTTTAGAACTTCAAAAAGCAAGGTTCCTTGAACTTGATAAACCGTCCGGATCCATAATTCAATCTTTTGATAGTTTTGATTCAATGATAAGTGAAGCTTTACAAACAGCTCTAACCTAATATCCTTAACTGAGGATTAGGGTAAACTGAATCTCGTTTCTTCAATACTAGCTGCCAAAAACCAGGCAGCTTTTTCTTATTAAACAAAACCAGCTAATAGTTTGTCAATATTTTTCAATAAAAACTTAAAATATCTCATGCTATACTAAAAATGCGCATGCCAAATAACCTTCCATTATTCTGTTGTTGGAAGGTTTTGTGATATTTAGTTTAATTTGGTTTTAAGCTATATCTTGGAAAGTTGTTTTGCTTTTTAAAAGGGCAAATATCCAGTGTAAGAGCTTATTTACACAAGCAATTACAGCTACCTTAAAAGGTTTTCCTTCTTCACGTTTTTTATCATAGAACTCTCGTAATTTCTTATTTCGAGGAATAATTTCATCGCTTGTTTTACTCTTGCGACAGTCACGAATCGCACAACGAACAGCCATATATAAGGCGTGACGAAGCCTACTGGATCCTCTTTTCGTGATTCGGTTTCTGGTGGCTGTAAACTTACCAGATTCGAATACACTAGGATCAACTCCAGCGAAAGCTACGAGCTTTTTAGGATCATTAAATCGATCTATCTCCCCAATTTCTGAAATGATCGTTGCAGCGATCTTTTCACCGATACCAGGGATAGATTTGATAATATTATATTCTTCAACTTCTTTAGCGAGGGCATCTATCTCTGACTCTAACTTGGATAGGTGCTCTTTGTATTGAAGAATAATGTTTATATACATACCAAGACTCAAAATATGACTCTGATACAAAGTCTTTTCAAACGGATTTCGGTCTGCGGCAGCTTTGAGTTGAATAGCTTTTTCATTAGCCCATCTGTATGAACGGCTTTTACATAATTGAGCGATTTTGTCAGCTATGGTTTCAACGCTTGCCTCTAATATATCTTCAGATGAGGGAAACTCTGAAAGAGTTAACAGTGATACTACCGAATATAAGTCACCAAAAACCCCTCTATATTCAGGAAAGACCTGGTCCAGAATGGCTTGAAATTGTAGCTTTGTTTGGATTAATACCCCCGTTATATTCTCGTGCTGTCTGGTAAGATTTCGAAGGTTTAAAAGTTGAACTCCACGCTTTTTATATGGCTCAAGATCCTCTTTATAAAACAGCTCGCAGAGATGGTAAGCATCGACCGCATCTGTCTTTACTTTCCGAAGACTTGAACTTTTCGCCTTATAAGAAATCAGTGGATTAATGATGATCAATAAATATCCACGGTCCTCCAAGTATTGAACAACAGAGGAATGATAATGTCCTGTTGCTTCTAGGACGATAGGTGGTTTCTTACCTGTTTCTCTCTTTACGACCTCCAGAAACTCTACAAGTAAATCAAGACCTTCAATAGTATGAGAAACTTTAAAGCTCTTACGATATGGTTTGCCTTTATCCAAAAATGCCTGAACCTGACTTTCCCCTTTTGAAACATCCAGACCAATGACTGGATTCATTTAAAATCCTCCTCCTAAACTAGTAATTTGCCAGTACCCCTAATTCCTCCATGCAGTGTCACAGCTTCGCTTGTTATACGAGATCTATGTCCCAACCAGCCTCAATCATGTTTCTACAAGCAGGGGGCGAACCGTTTAGTTGACGGGGTCGAAGGCCCCACGGGCAGTTACGTTCTACCCTGGCTACTGATATAATAAGACCAAATAAAAAATGGTCAACCAGAAATATCTGGTGACCTTATAATACGAAAGGGGCAGGTTTGTCGAATAAGAATTTATAAAAGTAATTTTTGAACCTATTTGATGATAAGTGATACTTAGGGAGGAAACAAGCTTTAAAAATAATAAACATAATAATGTAAAAAATTGAAACAACTTAGTGTTTTATTCGTATAGTTAGTAAAAGGGAGATTTGGGTTTTGAAGTATCTGACTATTGGAATTGTTTTATCAATAACTTGTTATAATTTAAATTTGTATCTTTTGTTTTATTTTAGCTGTAATCGGAGGCCATTCGTATGATAAGAAGGTATAAAGCATATTTTTTTGTAATTTTATTAATAATTGCAGCTTTAGCTATCTTTGATAGTATAAACAGTTCAAATGTTGCGGAAGATGTCCGAAAGGAAAAGGATAAGTTAGCTTCTAAAGTTACAAGGTTAGAAAAAGAAAATGAAAATAGGTCTAATCTATTCGTTGAGGTAAGAGAGGAAAAGGAAGACTTAGAAGAAAACCTTTCTCAAATGGAAGAAGAAGTTGAATCTTTAAGATCTGCCTTTGAATATCAAGAATTTACTGCGGCAATAGATACTATTGAGTCTTACAAAGCTTCACAATCATTTCAGGAAGCAACTAAATTTATGGCCTTTAAGGCTGGACAGGGTTACTTTACAACAGACAAAGCAGGGAACTGCCCTTGTGGTTTTGGCTTTAATGGCAAAGGATTTGAATGGATACCAAATGCTGTTCTGGATCTTAAGGAATTCAGAATTGAAAAAGATAAAGTATACCTTACCTATAATACTGTTGAAGATATCAAAAACAATTATCAATTTGTTATGACTAAGGCGATAGGAAGGTATGATAGTGTGAAAAAGTGGAGAATAGAAGACATTAAACTTGTAACAAAGGAAAAATAAAAAATACAAACTATATTGTGAAGAACTGTACTTAAACAAACGGGTGCATTACCGCAACAAGGTAATACTTTTTTTATAAGTAGTTTTTATGGCAAATTTAAAATGAATATATAACTAATAAGGGTGGTGATGGAAATAGAAAAATTAATATTACAAAAGTGTATTGATTATTCATCAAATTTGAATTTTATAAGTGGTCAAATAACAAAAGATGGTACATTACTTCTAATTGAGAGTAATTTACAGGAATTAGATTTTTTTCAACGTCCTGTACCAAAAAATAATTGGACAATCCAAGTTATTAAAGGTAACAGTGTAGAAACAGTAGAACTAAAGAATGTTCCTCTTATACCGACGGAAGTGGATTTGTTTTCAGATGGTACTTTACTTATCGTACAAGGTCGTTGTTTAAAAGATGGTACATATATCGAACGAAATGCCAGAAGTTACAACAAAAATGGGCAATTAATTGAAGCCTATACACTTGGGGATGGCATTGAACATGTACAAATTGATGAAACCGATACAATTTGGGTGAGTTATTTTGATGAAGGAGTATTTGGTAATTTTGGATGGGAACAGCCTATGGGTAGTGAAGGTCTTATTGCTTATAGGAGAAATGGTCATAGGTTGTGGGGTGCAGGTAGCTACGGAATTATTGATTGTTATGCTTTGAATGTTGTGAGTTCAAAGGAAGTATATTTCTATTACTATGATGATTTTTTTCTTGTTCAACTTAATGAGATGAAGGAGACTACTCGCTTTCGTATAGAAGGTGACGATACAATACAACAATTTATGTTTGACCAAACGGGCTTAATTGGTCAAGTAGATATGAATACAATAATGCGTTTTCGAATAAAAAATAGGACAATTACTCCAAAGGAAAAACTACAATTAACTGATGAAAACGGCAAACCCATTATTGGACCAGTGTTTATGCGAGGGACGTTTCTATATGCATATGGTAAAGACGGAATATATATAAAGAGATTGTGAAGTAATGTACTTAAAGTAACGGGTGCTTTTGTTTAATAAGCCCTATATTAATAAAGACCACATAACATTGTTTATGTGGTCTTTTATTTAAATCTTATTAATGATATCAGAGTCCTTCCAAGAATGAGCAGCATTATTCTTCCGTTGCATTTTTCTTTGTAAGTAAATCTGGGTCGTCTTGATGTCGGAATGGCCAAGACTTTCCTTTATGGTCAACAAATCCGCCCCCTGGTCAGCACTAATAAGAGCAAAACCATGTCTGAAGCTATGAGGCGTTATAGGATTCTTCCGCATTTTAATAAAGTCCAAATCAGCTTTGTTTATTTTTGTGATTAAATAATTCGACAGATATTTATATCCATAGGCCTTTCCCTTAGAAGTAGTAAACAAAGGGGAGCTATCGGAAGGATCGAGTTTAAAATCTAGCCTTCTTCTTTTACGAAACCCCTCTATGGCCTTTAAAACGTTTGGATGAATTAATACCTGCCGCTCCTTTTGACCCTTTCCCATAACTGTAAGCCAGCATTCTCCATCTAAATAAACAAGATCGCAAACTTTTGCATTACAGAGCTCCTGTATACGTAGCCCAGTTGTGGCCAATACTGATATCAATCCGTAAAGGATGGGATGAGTTCTGAAGTAATTGACTATGCTAATTACCTCCACAGAACTCATTTCTTTATTTGGACGTTCATATGAACGAACATTGCTGCTTAACATTTTTTGATGAAGCGGGACCGTAATGTATTGATTTTCGTACAGGTACTTTAAGAAACCTCTAATTACAACTGTTTTTCGACTTAAGGTTGCTACAGAATATTGCTTCCCACCCTTCCCAAGGGGAGCTTCCTTCAACCACTCCTGGAATTTCCTCATATTCCGTGGTGTTAATTTTTTCAGTAACCGATACTCCTGCACATTTCTAATTTCAATCTCCAGTAATTCTGCTTGTTCCAGCAGCTGCTGATAGAACAAAAGAAGATCCCTTAGATATTCCCGCTTTGTATTTTCTGTTCGGTTTTTCTTCTCATTTAAATCCTTTTTTTGGTGCGCGTAATAATAAATCATTTCGATATCGTTAAAGAGTGAAAAGTTTGCTTCACCGTCTTTATCTATAATATCGCTCATTTTTTTATGTAAGGAATCATCTAGAAGGTATGTTACCAAAGAAGAAATTGTTTGAGCTTTATTTATTAAATCAGGAGTTAATAATTTATTAATTTGTTCAGTATAAACTAATTCACTAGATTTCATATTTTATTTTACCTCCTTCTAGATGAAATAGATTTATTAACAATTTTATTTAAACCTATTAATTTTATTTAGATTTTATTATAAAAAACTTCTTATATAAAGAATTATTAAGTTATTATCGTACATTTATTATAATACAGATTACGAGAAAAATGGGTTATTTGTCTACTTTATATCATTTTAAATATGTAGATTTTATTTATATTTTTAATATTTATTTAATAAGTAACTAGACTATATTTATTAAGTTTGGTATATTCGTCTCAAGGAAATGTTTTCCACCAACCAAGGCTAAGGTTTTTATTGGAGCTTTTCCAAACACTAAAAAATTTTAAGAAGGGATGATTAGAATGAAAAAAACATTAACATTCCATCTTCCTGCAATTTCGGTTGAAATTAATGGAAGTGAAGGACAAACTCAGGACGAACTTAGAAAGTTAGGCGAAGAAGCGGTTATTAAACAACTAAAAAAGATTTCCCTCGATACCAATGGGCAATGACAGAAGGAACTGTGATTAAGGATGAAGATGTGGTTTGTGGACGTCCCGTAAAATTGAAATCTTCTGCGGAAGTAGGCATTATCTATGAAGTAAAACCAGGAACTAAATATCCTGTCAGGATCCTAGTAAATGGGGAGAAAAAATCCAGTGCACCCAAGCGGCGATTGATAAAGTGTCAAAGAAAGCAAGCATCGACAAATTAATTAAAGGGCGTCAAGAATGGGAGAAATCAACAGGGGAATGGCTTGGTGTTCGAACAGGTTATTTTGTTAATGGGCAAGATATTATCCCAGTGGTACTAAATGCGTGAGGTAGAGGCAAAATAAAAGCTTATAAAGTCGATCACGAATCCAAAGGAAGTTACTATCATCTTACGGCTTCAAATATTCTGAGACTATTTGACACAAAATTAGAAGCGGAAAATTACGCCTCTATGTTACAAAAACGATAGTTATAACGTTTAAAGCAGTTTACATCATAGTTCATAATAACTGTGGTGTAAATTGCCTATGGAACTCAAATCTCTAAAACCCGATAATAAGAACGCCTTGTTAATTCATCAGAGGACTTTCGGTTGTTAAAGGAAGGACGCTTATGAAAGAAGAATTTGAATTCATTGATAAACAGGTGCGAGAGGGGAAAGTTAATATAAAAATAACATCATATTACCTTTCTGATATCAAAGCAGGTCTCAGAATAGAAGTACGGAAACTATCCACAAAAAGGAAATCAACCGCAGAGATTGAATTAGTTTGGGGAGACGATAACATAATTTTAAAAAAGTCCCTAAAAAAAGTGGTTCTTGAAAATCCAAAAACCAAAGAAGTAAACGCATACATTGACAATTTTATTGAATATAGCAAGAAGAAAGGCTTGCTAAAAAACGGGGATACATAATGCTTAAAGGCAAGTATATTGGCAGTGATAAGTTGTGTTCCTTAAATAAAGAATATACATATTTTTTATTTCCTAATGGACCAATCATTATTATGTATCTAGATTTAATAACCCCAATGCACATTTTGGATTTTTCGACTGTGACTGGTTCCATATCCTTGAAGAAGAGGATTACGCTTCTGAGCCCCACGCACGAATATAGATCTTGAACAGGGAAAGATTTAAAAAGCTAAATTGTTTTGGAGAAGAGCAGGGTATTGTAATATCCTGCTCTTCTCACTATTGTCTATTGCCTCAGAATACTCATGCTCATTTCTATGAAGATATTGAACTAACTGAATGTAAGGGATACTTTCCGCTGCATTGGTTCAAGGAGTTCAAAGAAGTTACTAATATAATAGAAGAAACAAGTTCAAATCATTCTCTTTTTACCTTTTCAATAACTTCCGAGGAAAGTTCGGAATTTACATTTGAGCAACTCACACTTTTCTAAAGGCGGGTGAGAAACCTTTGAATATCGTATTTACTTGTCAATTTTGTAATTCTATTGTGGATGATGGAGGGTATATTACAGTTAACGGATCTCGATATTGGATTGGCATCGTATGTGGATGTGATAATAAAGATATTATAGAGTTAGAAAAATCTATAAGAAAAAAATCATCTTTAAAAGTGATTAGGAAATAATCTCCACTAAAACTTATATTAAAAATTGTATTGTAGTATGATTATCTTAGATAGACGAATTAAAATTGATAACCAGCAACATTGCTGGTTTTTTTAGACACATTAAAAAGTAAGGTGAAACTCATGGATAAAGAAAGAGAAATGATAACAACAAATGAAGCTGCAGAGATTCTTAAGGTTAAGCCATCAACTATTCATAAATATGTAAAGCAAGGGGAATTAAAGCCGGTTTATGAAGACAACTGGCACATTGATAACACTAAATTATTCTATAATGAAGATGTTGAGGAATTAAAAAAGAAAAAGGGAAAGCCGGGAATTACTACTGGAGAAGCCAGCAAATTACTTGGCCTTCATACAGCAACAATTTTTCAATACATACAACAAGGATTACTTGCTGCCGAGAAAAAGTTATATAAGGGAAGAGAATTTTATTTCATTACCCCAGAGGAACTTGAGCGTTTTAAATCTTTCTACGAAGAACAGAAAAGAAATGAAGGGAAAGATTTCTACGACAAAGATACAAATTATGCCTGGTACCAGGAGTTTCTTTCTCCGGAAGGAAAAGACAGTAATTTTCTATTACTAAATGAAGAGTTGCAGCCCTATCTTCATAGCCAAAATGGAGAACAAATCCCGTATGAGGAAATTGAAAAAGCAGGCTATAAACCAGTAAAAAAGATTCCTGATATAGGATATAAAACGCAGAAAGGCTTTGCTAAGTTCCAATTTACAGAATCACCAGAATTCTATAGAACTATGGGAATCTTTTACTCTATATTAGGGCCAAAAAACATTAAGGTTTTTATAGATAAAGAAAACAAGATCACCGTTGAAGTAAAACCCATCTTAATTAAAGAAGATATACCTGGTTACATTTTTTCTTTACTAGAAGAATCTATAATTGAGGGAGATATTACAAAGAGATTAGAAGGATTGTTTATTGACAGTGACTTGGAAGTCCTTGCAATCGCTATCCCTTCTAAACTAAAGAGAAAAATTAAAGAAGAAGCTGCTATATCAAAATATACAATTGAAGAATTGGTGATCTCAATTTTAAATGAAAAGTATGATAATTGAGTTGTTATATATCGGGATTTCCCCATAAATATATTATTAATAACATTCATGGAATTCAATTTGGGGGTACTTGAAATTGTTATATGAAGATAAATACCATATGCACTTAGGGTATTATGAAAAAGGGTTTGATCTAGAAGCTGTTGCTCTTAAAAGACATTCACAAGCAACTTGGGACGTCTTTTTTGATTTCCGTTTTTATGGATTTAATAAACCTATTCAAGAAAACAATGTATATCTAAAAGGCTTTGGCACAAAAATTTTTCAGTTGAAATTGAAGAACTTGATTTTAATGAAGGTTCTAAGAAATTTAAACAATGGTTAACAATTCAAGGAATATTATAAGACTTTTTTAGAGATAGAATAAGTTAAGAATAATAAGGGAAGCCTTTCTAAAAAAGGCTTCCCTTATTATTCTAAAATTTGACTAAAATACGGTAGTAATCCGAATTTTATTTTGTTTAAATAAATCGGCCAGAGGAGTACCTTCTATTTTCGTTAATTCTAATAGGGAGATATGATCTTCACTAAAACCTTCGCTTACCATTGTTTGACCACTCCATATAGCTCTTCCTTCTAGCGATTTAGATATAAAAATTCTTTATCCATATAATTAAATTCTATTTCTCTTCCCTGTTCCAAATAGAGTAACAGTTGTTGATAGCTAATACTCCCACCCGCAGGAACGTCTTCAAAATTCTTTTGTCCATTCATTTGTATCACCTTCCTAATGCCCACTTCTCACTCCGTTTTTCCAAGTGTGTCTATGTGGGAATTTAAAATTTCCAGCATGACGATAATCAATATCTAAGTCCGCCTTTCCATTTTTATCATAATATCTTCTTTGCTTTACACCTTTACTATCTTTTAAATCTTTTGAAGATAAAGCCTTCCCTGTTGTAGGTAAGGATGATTTTGTTGATGTCGACTGCGTTGAGTGATTTGATGTCTTAGAACCATCTTTCTTTGCCTTTTCATATGCTTTTTCTGCAAAATACGAAGAAACTTTATTATATAGCCATGAACCTGCTGCAATTGTAGCACCACCTATTACAAGAGCTCCAGTTACAGTTATAGCTACTTGTCCTATTCCAGGAATAACATAAATACCTGCTGCTGCACCAATTGCGAATGATTGAAATTCTCTCTCTTGTGGATTACCATATGGATTATAAGTAGTACCAATTGTATCAGGATGATATGGATTTTGATATTCAGCAGGAATATAAATTATTTCATCTTCAGAATAGTATCCTGGCTCTAACAATTCTGCAGGTATTTCTTCAAAACTATCAAATTCAAATTCCCCTTCTAATACTTCTTCGGAAGAATAAGAACCATCATAACTTTCATTAGCTAAAGCCGGATTAATAATAGAAAAACATAATAAAACAACCATTAGCAAAGAAATACTACGTTTCAACTTTTTCATAAATTTCTCCTTTTTTACCATAATATAGGATAATATTACTTTATTAGGAAAACAAAATAAAGAATTGAAAAAAATAATAATCTGCTATAATATACAAAAATTCATGTGCAAATATGAATGTTATGGTAAAACAAGGTAAATTAAAGATGATAATGGGAGGGCCCCAATCAGCACATTATATGGCTGCATTTGGGTCTTTTTGTTTGGGGGGATATTTAAATGTTAGCTTTAAAGCGTGAGGAGGAACAAAGAAAAAGTTGGTTGAGAAAGTTCTATCAAATCAATATCAAGGGGAGGTTTATATATTAACCCCTGGACGAATATGGAAGTCACTGGTTTTAAAATATTATAAAAAAGAAATGATATGGGACAAATATCAATTGAACAACTAGTACATTTACTAGAAGAAAAAGGAGGGGTAAAGTATGGCCAAAGCTATAAGTTAGTGAGATACCCGATAGAAGAATGCTTGAACTACATAGCTAAATTAGCAAAGAAAAAATAGTAAAAATAGAAATTTAGGCTTGTTAGGAGGGAAAGGGTATAAATAAAATACGGATAACCAAAATTTTGTTAATCGTTTCAACTGCTTTAATGTTAATCTCCTGTTCTGCCCCAGGTCTTACCTATGAAGATGCACCAAAGTATGAAATAAAACACTCAAATTTTGATATACATGACCATTTCTTTGGAAATATAATATACCAAAGAATGAAGAAAATGGAAACTATGAGATAAAAACCATTCTAAAACCAATTAATAAAAAGGAAAAAACTGAATCCGAAACTAGAAGGAAGGTGACAGTAACTTCCGTGATTGATGCTGATAGTATCTGATATTTCGATCCTCTGCTAAATAAAGAGGTAACTGGAAGATTATTGGGGATAAATGCGCCCGAGGCAACCAAAACTGTTGAAAAATTCGGACCTCTGAAGGCACAGCATTTTTAACCAATCTAATAATGGGTAAAGAAATTGAGATTGAAAGTGATCCCAATGCTGATATTACAGATAAATACGGGAGGTACTTAATTCACGCATTTATTAGTGGAAAAAGTATTCAACAAATTCTCATCTTAGAAGGATTAGTAAGAGTCGCTTATCTATATGATGAATACAACTATACCGATCTATATCTTGCGGCGGAAAAAAGCAAAAATAGTCGGCCAAAATATTTGGAGTATCCCCGGGTATGTAGATAAAAAGAATGGTTTTGACATGGATGTTGTAATCAGAAGATTTGAAGGGAAGTATTGTAGAAAAAGCAGGAGAATTCATGAATATATTAAAGTAGAAAAGAGGGCGTGATATGAAAGAACTCAAGATAAATCTTATAAATTTAGATGAGTCAAATAGTCAGGAAATTATAATTGAGATAAAAGGAAAGTCCAAAAGTGAACTTGAGCTGACTTTGCAAGCCATTGAAGTTCTATTTCATTCCGTTGAGGATACTTGTAGGGAAGATCCAGAATGTTTCAAAGAAACTTCTACAATAATAAAAAATGCTTTAAAAAGTACCGTTGAATGGGTGAGTTAAAAGAATAAATAAGGAAAATATTGAAACTGCTAGAAATTTATAGTAGAATTTTGCTGTAAGTATTTTTTTATATTAATTTTTTTGCAGTCTATTGAAGACTAGCGGGAACGCTTAAAGTTACGGCCTTTGTGGTCGATGGAACATTACTTTATTTGTAATGTCTTTCTATCGCCCAAAGGTCGTTTTTTTGTGCAAATTTTCAAGACAAAAAACGAAAGGGTGAGGTAAAATATGTTAACAAAGATATTAATAGCAGCAGGGATAGGTTCAGTGATGGGCGTATTATCTCATGCTAAGAGGAATAACACCATTAAAAAACCAAGAAACACAAAAAGAACATTCTATCCTGGTTTTTTAACTGATATGGCTTATGGGGCATTGGCTGCCGTCGCAGTTGTTATTGTGGCAGACCCTAATGGTATGGAAAGAGTGATATTGACTTCTATCTTAGGCGGCTATGCTGGAGAGGGTGCAATTGCCAAATTGGAAGCTTCAAATCAGCAAGCTAATATTGATTCGGTTAAGAGCAATTTGGAAAAATTAAACGAATCTTTGCCCGCTCCAGAACCGAAAGACAATGAGTCCTCAGCAAAACAAGAGAAAGAACAATAAACAAGCATTGTTCTTTCTTACATATTTTGCAAGAAAAATATGATATAATTACCGTAACAATTAAACGATATCTAAATGGAGACTGAATCTTAGCAAATAAATCCTGAAAGGAGATGCCAAGATGCAACTTAAGGACTTTCTAAATGCTAATGAGCTTGAGAAGTTTAATGAACTTCAACTTGAACTACTTGATGCCCATAACAAGAAGGAGAGGACCTTAATTCAGGCTGAGATTGACGAAATCTTAAATACAGCGAGAAGTCGGTACGAATCTTTAATGAGCGGAAATAAAGAACAGGCTTCAACCTATGAACTTATTAGAGCAACGTCACCTTTTGTCCGGATTAAAGGAAAGAAAGAACATGTATTACAATGAAAAAGGCTGTATTCCATCATATTGTGGGATACAGCTTTTTTTAATTTGGTGACAGCTCTATTGAATCGAGTTTAGGCCATCCAGCGTCTTTCCATAATAGTCTGACATTACACTAATATTCTCTTGTGAAAGAGCTGAAGGATCACCATTGGATATACCTTGAAGGACTTCTAAGTAAACATTCGTCTCCTCTAAACTGGTCATCCAGTTGTTCATAATTTCTTGGTATTCTGGTTAAGGAACAGGTACACTTACAGATTCTCTATAAATATTCCCTAAATCCATTTGCAATTGGGTTATAGAGGTCATTCCACTTGATACACCTTGAACTTGGTTCATAACATTGCTCCAATAATCATCCAGTAGGCTATTCATAATATTGACAAATTCTAATTTTGCAGGGTCTTCCACTGGAATGTTTTGAAAATCCTGATCTTCATTTACTGAGACATCTGTCTCTTCATAGTCAACCTCATTGGTTTCCGCTTCTTCATTTACAGAACCCGTCATATTAGCTGCAATATCTAAATTTTTTTGCTATCTAATGCTTCTTTTTTCATTGTTATTGCTTTTTCATGATCCGGATAGGTGTTAAGGGCAACAGTGAATAGAGAGATTGCTTCATCCCATTCTTGGTTATTATACGCTTTGGTTCCGTTAATCATATTTTCACAGAACATAAGGAGCTAACTTAACCTAGGGATATACACGATCAAGTCACAAAAAGACACCCTAATGTTTGTTTTCATGGATTAGGCTTAGCAGATGAAATGCTCCTGGAGTTTAATCTATTCTCTGCAGACTCCACAAGCTTCCTTAATGCAAGAAAGTGGGAGGGGGAGACAAGATATATCTTTCAAATCAATGTCCACACTAGATATAATCAAACAAAATATTCATTTCTTATTAGGACTTGAAGAAATAAAAAACAGGCAGCTATCTTTTACAGAACTGATAGTAGCATAAATACCATTTAAGCGAACTTTTGAACATCTGTTGATTTTAAATAAAGTATGATAATTTGTAGTAAAATTCGAAAATTATATTAAAGATTAATTAAAATCCCTGTATCAATACAGGAATTTTCTTTCGCAATCGGGCCATTTTCTTGAATAACTCTCCACAAGTAAATTATATAAAACCTGCAATGAAAATTAGCATCTAATTTGGGATGATCAAAGTCGCAAATGATTTATGGTAGATTGAATATAATATTGGAGAAATCATAATAATCCTATGTTTTTGAGGAATAATAAATTGAAATGTAATAACAAGAATAAAGCGAGGAGTTTTATGAAAAAGGTTGCAATGTTTTTCCTATGTCTTCTTTTATTAATTCTTCCATCACAAGTTTTTGCCCAACGTAAAGTACCTATTTTAATATATCATTCAATTGACGAATATAAAGGGCAGGGTTCAAAGGAGTTATATGTAACACCGAAGAATTTCGAGAAACAAATGATTTATCTAAGAGACCATGGCTACACATTATTAACTTTTGATCGATGGCTAGAAATTTATAAAGTAAACAAACCCATTTTCATTACCTTTGATGATGGGTACAAAAACAATCTGAATGCATTTGGTATCTTTCAAAAACTGAAAAACGAACGTTTTAAACCAACTGGTACCATTTTTGTTATATCTGACTTTATCGGTCGCTCCAACCGATTATCGGAATCGGATTTAAAAATGATGGCTGATTCGGGAATCATATCAATTCAGTCTCATACTGCTACACATCCTGATTTGACCAAAATGAAAAATTTGGAATATGAACTGAAAGGGTCAAAAGATAAAATTCAAAAAGTTACAGGCAAACCAGTTAATGTTCTTGCGTATCCATACGGAAATTTCAGTAACAAGATCGTAGCAGAAACGAAGAAACACTATTTGTTTGGACTTACGACAACTCCTGAACTATTTTCTGAGAAGGGTATAAAAGACGAATACTATCTCTTACCACGGATCTATATCAAGTATTCAACTACTCTAGATGACTTTACAAAGATCGTTGACGGAGAATGAAGGCGGTTACTATACCAGGTAATCGTTTTTTCTTTTGGAACTAATCAAGTAACGAAACTGGTTAGTTGATGAGTGTTATTTATTTCGTGTCCAACTTTCGAATAACGTACTAAGATTGTTAATGGGTGAACTTAAATGAATTTATATTTCAAAACAACATCAGCTTTTTTTATCCCACAAAAATATTATTGTGAAATTCTACAATGAAAACTTTTGGGTGTTCTTATGATGAAGATACGTGTTAAAACTCTACACTTAACCTTATGGGAGGAAATAAGAACATGAAGAAAAAATATTGAGCATTACTCTGGCTTCCGCAATAACTCTAAGTGGAGCCGCAGCATTACCAACAGGAGCTTCTGCTGCCTCTAATTTATCGAGTAACTTAGGAGTAGTTGAAATTAGTACCAGCCTAATAAAAACCGAGGTAGCAGCCTTTGATGAGTTTCAAAAAGCAACCTGGGAAAATATTAATATTGGTACTAAAAAAGCGGGTGAAATGAACAAATTCCAAATCGAACTTGCAGAGATTCGAAAACTTGCGAAAGTAAAAGACGCTGAAGTAAATCTTGAAAGAGCAAAAGCGGAGTTCAATCAATTAAGAACTAAAAATCCTCAATTGGCGAAACAAAAACTTGACGAAGCTCATAGGAAGTTTGAGCAAGCAAGAGTAAGAGCCGGAGAAGAGTTTAAGCTTCAAGCACAGAAAATACAGACTGATTTCGCAAGAGAGAGAAGCAAAATTAAATCAATGACTTCACAAAACGATAAAGTGATAAAAGATAAGGGCACTAAGGTTCGTAAGACTACTGGCGTTGAAGAGGTACAAAATGCTATTGTACTAGTCAATGAGTATAAAAATAATAATGTGGATAATATCCAGGATTATGCTGTAGCCGAAAGAGAAACAAATAAAATTTCGACACAAATTTTAGAGCGCGAATATTTTATCAACAAATTAGATACAGAAATCATGAAAATAAAAAATACCTTAAGTGAAAAAGGGTACCGCGCTAAAATGGATGCTTTGAATAAAGAGTACCAGCTGCAAAGCAAGAAATTGCAAGACCAATATGCAAAAATTAGAGTTAATGAGAATCAGCGTTACCAAGTGGTCAATAAACGGGCCCAAGATTCAATCTCCTTATTAAAACTAAGGCTGAAGTCAGTTAGTAAGTAATTATTGTTTTATCCTTTCTTAGATTTATGTTAATCTAGTTTTAATTAAACTTATCTAATGGGAGAACCCACATTACAGAATATAAACCTCATTCTGTAATTGTGGGTTCTCTTTTTGTATTTAAAATAAGGATAAATTATAGGAGGATAAGGATGATAAAAAAATTAGATAAAAAATCAAAAGCACAAGTCGGTGAAGAAATCTTATTCACAAGACAAGGAAAGGAGCATGAAGGAATAGTTTATAAAGTACAGGACAACAGTGTCCTTGGTAATTTCAAATGATTCCAAGGAGTGCTTAGGTTACGAAAATAACAACACTGTCGTTGCTCATAAAAACTACTGTGTGTTGAAACCAGCTAAAAGATTTCATAATTAAAAAACATCAAATTATGATAATTAAGAGTATGTATGAATTTATTGTTTTGGAGGCAAGTGTGGAACTGATAAAACAGATTGATGATATAGAACATATAAGAACTAAAGAGAATACTGATATCGTAAACGTAAAAGAAATTCACAGGAGAAATTGGCTAAGGCTACAGCTCGATTTGAATAATTCTACTATACCCCGAACTATGTATGATTCCTTAGAGAGAATATATTTTTTCCTTACGCAACACTCAAATATTAAAAGCATTGATTTTATAGATACTGATTGTCTTATCAAATATATATTGCAAAATACAAAGAAAGATTTCAAAGACATTACACTTAAACAAACCATTAAAGATATAAAGCATCTACTACATTTCCTTATTAATATTAGAGGGATCAAACACCCACCCAAAATTGATCTCTCTCTCCAAAATATAGACTTATGGACAAGACTATAATACTCTCAATCTTAACAATAATTCCAAAAGGACCAATCTTGTAGGTGGATGTAATTTACGCTATGATATATTTAATTAAATAAACTATAAAATGGGAATTCCCCAAGAGTACACAGTGATCACCTTACTGTGTCTCTTGGGGTTTTTTTGTTTGGAGGGAAGTCATGAAAAGGTTAGCAACATTATCAGCTGCCCTTGTTATAGGTGTAGGTAGTCTCCCGGGTCCTGTCCTTGCAGAAACAAACAGTACTGTTTCTAGGATTGAGGAACAAATTGAAGGTATACAGCAGCAAGTAGTTAAAATGGATAGCACCATTAATCAATTTCAGAATGAGAAGGCCATTTTAAAGAATCATATCGAAAGATTAAAAACGGCTATATTAGATAACCGCGAGAAGATAAAAGAAGCTAAAGAGGAGAGCTTTCGTCTAGAAACTGAGATTCAAGAGCTGAAACTAAATATTAAGCCCCTGCAAGAAAGAATTTCTGTAATTCCAACTTATGATTCAACACTTTTGCCTATTCACCAAAGGAACCTATCGATTCCTTCAGCATTGGAGACGACAAAACAGATTATAACTGAAACTGAAACACTTAATATGTTAATAGAGAAAGAAGAAGAAATTACATCTAAATTAAAAAAGCAGCAAAGCCTGGAACTCGAACTAAAGGGTATGGCTGAACTTTTAAGCGAGCAAATAGCTGAAAAAGATAAGCTTCTTTCGGAGTTAGAAATTAAGGAAAAACAAAATCACGAGGCTATGGAATCCTTGGAAAAAGAAAGCCAAATGCTCTCGAAACAAAAAACAGTTATCGAAAGTGCGATTGAAAATGAAAAGGCTCGGAAGGAAGGGACTTTAGGAGATCTACAAGTAGATAAACCAAAGACATCAATTGTTGTTTCAACGTTTTCTACAGACCAGGTTCCTCCTGAGTATATGAAGTATTATCTTCATGCAGAAAAAGAATACGGAATCCCGTGGTACTACTTGGCCTCTATACATGGAATAGAAACTGAATTTTCTAAGCACCCAACAATGATTTCATCAGTAGGAGCAGTAGGGCACCTCCAGTTTATGCCTGCAACTTGGGTTGGTCATAAATATGAAACAAGCGGCGGGTTAGTAGCCCCTGACATTGATATAACTGATTTAAACCATATTAAAGCGGGGTCTGGATTCGGAGTAGATGCAGATAATGACGGTATAGCTAGCCCGTGGAGCATCGTAGATAGCGTGGCTTCTGCCGCTAAATATCTTTCTAGTCATGGCTTTAAAAAAGATGTGAGAAAGGCGATATGGCACTATAACCACGCTGATTGGTATGTAGATAAAGTCATTGCACAAGCAGAATTATACAAAAATAGCATGAAGGTTAATGAAGATGGTGAAATCAATATAATTCCTGGTGCAGACAATGAGGTAACCACTATAGGTAACCGGTGGATAAATAATTCTGTATATGTTTTTGGAGGAGGAAGAAGCCTAAACGATATTAAAATGGGAATGTTCGATTGTTCCAGCTTTGTGCATTGGGCCTTTTCTAAGGTCGGGGTTAACTTGGGGGAATTAACTTCGGTCAGTACTGAGACACTTAAAAATTTGGGCACTCCTATTAATGTAGAAGATATGCAGCCGGGTGATCTCGTATTCTTTGACACATACAAAAAGGATGGCCACGTGGGTATATATTTAGGCGATGGGAACTTTATAGGGGCTCAAAGTTCTACTGGAGTAGCGATTGCAAATATGAATGATGGCTTCTGGAAAGAAAAGTTTAATCAAAGGGTAAAACGCATTGATTACGTCAAAAAATAATTTTGTTTAAATAGTTGTTAGAAAGCAGGAGTAGCATTTAAAAGCTCCTCCTGTTTTTAGTTGATAAATGAAGAGATGCCTCTGACGGGATTCGAACCCGCACTCCTTTCGTAAGCATAGGCTAGGGGAGAACACGCTTCCCTACGGACTTTCACCGGCTAGGAATTTCACCTGCCTCAGCTAATTTGCTTTTCGGTGCTTCTGAAACCCTTGCCTTGCGACCCGGTTTCTACAATGTTTTCCGGCGCTCTTCCCTTCTAGAGCTACAGAGGCATTTTTGTATTATATTCTTTTACTTTATGGAGTATCAATAAATTTTTCTTTAATTAAATTTAGTTTCCTAGGAATAAAAAAATTACAGTTATCAAGCCTAATAGCGGAGTACCATATCTTTTCTTGATTTTACGATTAGTTCCAGGAATCAATGTAATTAAGTAGTAAAGGGGCATTATCATTAACAGAGGAAGCAGGGACTTTGCAAAGAATGGGAGACTTTCAATGCTTAAAAAGAACCTACCAATAATTAAAAGAGGGATTAGAGCTATTAAATAGGCAAGTGACACCATCATCACACCTTTATTTTTCTAAATTGTACCATCCCCGTTTGGAAACACAAGATATTTTTAGTAACTTGGCAGTATTGACCAGTACTTCAGAAGAAATTAAAATCTTGCAAGGATTTCCTTCTATAAGGGCATCTGTTCTTGGTGCGACAATAGAAAAATATTAATTTAATAAATTTTTTATAAGAAGTAAACTAATAAATAGCAGAAAATATATTTAGTGAAATCACTTGGGAAAAAGCGTTTTTTGCATTAATCGGATATGTACTTTAAGCAAAAACTAAAGCTTTACTATTATCATCCTGCGCTGTGTGGTAAAATTTACATATCACGAACAACTTAAATGATTGAAATGACCATGCCAAGAACCAATAATTATGGTTCTACTAATAACACCAAATTGTACAACATGGTCGACTTTAAGGATGGTTATAAATGCTATATATTATGGACGTTTCTCAGGTAAAGGGTATTTAACAATATTTTTTACATTACTATTAAAACTAGCCCTTTTAACCTTATTAGGAGTATACTAGTATACTTTTGGAGTATTGGGTATTATTGGAATAATAACTTATCTAGGTTTATTTGCGTATATTTTAATTAATAAATATGTGCATAAAAGTATATTTTTTGCTTTAATCCTTGCTACTCATGCATATTGGGTTGGTGTATTATTCGTTCAACCCTTTTTATATTACGATTACCCTGAAATATATTACGAATCCGGAGAGGGTTATAATCCTCCTATCCTGACTCAAACATTTGTAAATCTTGGTCTTCTACAAAACTGTAGTCGACCTTTACATTTTGATCCTCAACTATACGAGAAATTACAGTTGACCCTATGATAACTTTTATTTAATGTATTTCTAATACAAAACCAGAACAATTTTTATAATTTGATATGACAAAAAGAAGATTAGGCTGGTGCCTGTATATATATATCGTTGTAAATAAAAGGAGGATTCAATTATATGCTCATTAAAGAATTAAATTATTCAACTGTAAGGATTATATCGAAGTTAAGTAATGGTAATAGCAGTACTGGGACTGGGTTTATTATAAGATTTGCTGAACAGTACAGAGCAGAGCAATATTTAAACGTGCCATCAATTGTTACTAATAAACATGTAATAGATGGAGCCATTGAGGTAACCGTAAGATTTCACGCTGCTAACGCAAATGGAAAAAAATAGACGACCAATGTGAGTTTACAGTGCCCCCAAGTCTCTTTTTCAAACATCCTGATCCCAATGTTGATTTATGCGCAATGCCGATTGCAGCTCTGTACAAAATGGCAGAGAAAGATCAAATTAAACCTTATTATTATGGACTACGGCTTCAACAGATACCAAAAGGGGATGAATTGAATAAGTATCACCCAGCTACAGATATAGTTGTTGTTGGTTATCCTAATGGACTCTGGGATGATGTAAATAATTTACCTATATTCAGGAAAGGTATATTGGCAACATCTCCATCTGTTATGTATAAAAATACTCAGGAATTTCTAATTGATTGTGCAATCTATCCAGGTTCAAGTGGATCACCAGTCCTTTCGGTTGAAACTCTTTTCAATAAGGACACCTTTGAACCTTTTTTATCTGTAAAACTACTAGGAATAGTATACGCAACATATCAACATAACGCACAAGGTGACTTAAGTATAATAAATATTCCAACAAGTATTAATACACCTGTTCCAAATCATTTAGGTTTGGTTATAAACTCTATTAGAATACATGAATTAAACAATATTATTAGTGACTATTATTCAGAGGGGACTCTTCAGAAATACATTATGCGTTAGGTTTTAAGCCAAAGCCTGATCAATAATGAATTTAGGTATAGAATTTAAAAAAACAAGGCCTATTATTTATTATAAAAGGGCACTTGTTTTTTTAAACTCATATGGTTCTTTTACATACAAAATAGGGGTATAGTCAGGAAAATGCGGATTTACAACGTTAAGGAAGTTCCAATATAAAAAGCCCAATTTCTCGGTATAACGCAAAAGAAATTGGGCTTTTGGGTATTCCTAAAATGAGAACTCAATCTTTATTAAACTCCACTAATATCAGTTTCAATATGTTGATTTCCTAAAAGTAATACCATAATTCGATCAAATAGTTCTCTGGAGGAGACAGCTCTCAATTTGCTTTTTCGACGAAAAGGCAGAACCCTTTAAAGAATTCTGTTGCCAGGAACTAATACTACTATAGAGCTAGCAATAAAATTGACTAATGTTTTATTCATGTTCTCCTTCCAATCAACAGTTCTATGAAATAGGAAATGTCAAACTTTTAATACATTTCCTATTCTAAAATGAGAGCATTCCCTTTTCAGTTAGTAGTTCACTTTTTGATCTAATAAACTCATATGTCTCATTACCATATAATTCTTTTATAAATCGTTTTTCTTGTTCGTAAGCAGGAACGTATTCATCTAAAACAAACACACCATCAGGAAGTGATGCTTTACTATATTCGCTCTGTGGTTTCCTAGTATCCATGATGAGTTTACGATGATTTTTGTTCAAACAGATATAGTTCAAATCAAACTTATTCCATCTGCTGAAACCTTTATTATCATTAACTGTTGATAAAATAACTTCATCATTTTCAGTTAGTTTTACGACATCAAGTACTGTATTATCATCAGCACCAAAAACAAAATCACTATTATCTGATAACTTTACTATATCTAAAGGATACATCATACAACCCTTGGGTTTTAGTTTTGTGTAGTTTATATTGTTCTTTATTGCATAACCATGAATTGCACAACCATGTGAGCCTTTTTCACCTATTTTAATTGAAAATATACACTTCCCACAATGCTCTATAAAGCTTCCGTTTTTATCTAATATCCCGTTTTCACTATAATATTTTTTTGATTTAAAATAGTCGGAATTTGATTGAGTTTCTTTAAAAATATTATCTACGTGGTTGTATACCTTATTAATATCTTCCTTAGTTGGGGGATAGGGAGAGCCATCACAACAAAGTGAGAAATGCGCTAAGTGACAATTCATACAATCTAGATTAACGGGTCTGCTTAGAGATTTAATATCAAAAAGATTCCCCATAAATTCAAATACACTAATATTGTAATTTTGTGAGATGTATTTATCTAAGTTCTCTTTTAAAACAGTTGCCATTGGAAAGTTAATGTAAGCATACTCCCTCGCTTTTTTATTTGATAATATACTAAACCCTCCTCTCTTTTTCAAATAGATTTAATAAAATAATTATAAAACAACAAAATAAATAATTACAATATTTTAAATTAATAGAAAATATTTGAAATTTAAAACAGAATATTGTATTATAATTCTGAATTTGGAAAAAGGAGGTGGGCTGATGTCTAAAATCAATGAAAACATAAAGCTATTCTCAAAGAACCATTTTAATGAAAAAGGAAGACGTGTTGTTGTCGTCCTAGTAATGCAATTACATGATGAAGGTAATAAAACAAGCGAGGAGTAAGCAGTGATTTGATTGGGGCAAGCCCCCTATTAAGTCATAAGGGGCTTGCCCCTAACCAGTAATTATCGAAAGGGGTTGTAAAAATATTGAGTAGCGTTGTCTCAAAGAAAACAAACCTAACTTTTTTAAACAAAAGGGAAATTAACAGAAACATTGATGCTGTTATTGATTATCATTTTGGGGAAGGTACTAGTAGCGGAATTCCTGATAATGAAAAAAAGGATACTTTATTCAAACATTAAACGCCCTTCAACAATCACAGATTCCTTTTGAATTGGATAATATTAAGATAATTTTTGATAGCGATATTCTGTGTGAACATTTAATCAATAATTACTTAATAGAAAAAAAGGATACCTTAGATGATAAACATTTATTCAACGAAGAGGAACGCAGAGAAATTGTTTATAATGTTGAAAAAGCGTTAGATTTAATAAAATTACTCCATCCTGATCTCCACTACCTAATTAATAAACACATTGGAACCCTCTACTTTATTAAGAAAGAAGGATTTGGTGGGGGTTCTGTCTCTGGTTTATTAGGCTTAATATGGCTTAACCCCTAAGAGATGGACCGTGATCGACTATGCTGAAGCACTTTACCATGAATTTATTCATAATAGTTTATTCTTGGATGACATGGTCAATTGTATTTTCCCAGATCCCCTTTCTTGTGAGAATGAAGAAGCTCTTACTACGTCGACGATTTTAAAAAAGAAGCGGCCATTAGACAAATCTTTCCACGCTGCTAATGTATCTATTGGAATAATGCATATGTACCATTTGTTAAGCGATAAAAAGAAATCTAGAATGTACGAAGAAGATCTGAAACGTACTATCGTAGAAATGAATGATAAAACTCAATTCTTAGGAGAACGTGGACTAGAAATACTTAAAGAAATGAATCACTTTATCAATACTTATGATTTCGATAGTATTACACTATCTCTAAGCGGTAAATGATTACTTGAAAACTATGCTTGCAGAGAACTTTTTCTGCAAGCATATATTCCGTGCTGTCAATCTATTACAGAAAAAAATTTAAAAGGATCAATGGAAAGAAAGGTGTTTATTGAATGGAATTAAGCATTCTTGATTTGGCTACTCTCGCTGTAGGGAAAACAGCAAAGGATGTTTTAGAGGATTCCACCAGATTGGCAAAGGCCGGAGAAGAATTTGGTTATACAAGATTTTGGATCGCTGAACATCATAATATATCTGCGCTCTGTTGCCCATCACCTGAAGTTATGCTCGGATACATTGGTGCTAATACTGAAACTATCCGTCTTGGTTCTGGAGCTACACTTCTCCCCTACTATAAACCTTATAAAATAGCTGAAACATTTAATTTGCTTTCATCTCTATTTCCTAACCGAATAGATTTAGGAGTAGGAAGAGGTCCTGGAGGCTCTCCAGAAGCGAAGTTAGCTCTTTCGGATAATTTTTCGGAGCAAGCAAAAAAATTTCCCGATACTGTGAAAGAGCTTAAAGACTTTCTTGATAATAGTTTCCCACATAAACACCCGTATTCGACTATAAATGCTTATCCAATCCCATCAGTTCCTCCACAATTATGGATTCTAGGAACTTCTTTAGAAAGCGCGAGGCTTGCAGCATTATACGGGGTCCCTTATGCATTTGGTCACTTTTTAAGTGCAAACAAAAGCTCAGAAATCATGAATTATTATCATAATAATTTAAAAGGTAAAGAAAGCGGCATTAAACCGAAAACAATTTTTGCTGTTTTTGTGATTTGTGCAGAGACAAATGAACGCGCCCAGGAGCTTGCAAGAAGTGCTTTATTATGGGAGGTACAATTATCAACAGGCATTGGCGATAAAGGACTTCCGTCTTTTATAGAGTCAAACGGCTATACTTTTAGTCGACAAGAGATGGAATTAATAAGAAACTTTAAGAATAAAATGATAATAGGATCACCAACAGAAGTGAAAAAAACTAATAGATATACAAAATACATATAAAGTAGATGAAATTATGATCTTAACTAATACTTTCTGTTTTGAAGATAGGATAAAATCATATAAGTTAATTGCAAAAGAAGTGTTTTCCGTGTAATTATTACATAGCCGAATTTAATTTTTTTCAAAGGAGAAGAATAGAGTAGAGGTGATTAAAATATGTAATCCTAATAAATAGTACTCAAATTATATGTAAAGGAGTATATTTTTTGCAAATAAAAACATCTTTCCGTTTTTTATGGATAGGCCAGTCAATTGCAAATTTAGGAGACATATTATATATAGTAAGCATAATTTCAATAGTGTACGAAATCACTGGGTCTGCATTTTATATGGCTCTATTTCCTTTTGTTAATACAGTTTCAAGGTTTATTAGTGGTTTTATTGCTCCTATTCTTTTAGAAAGATATAGAACGAAGCCACTTTTGGCATTTTCACAGTTTGGTAAAACAATCATTGTATTAATGCTCACAGTAAATTCAATCTATCTTTTTTCAATAGATAATATAATTTTCACCTTTGTATTTGTAATGTTTATTTCATTTCTAGATGGGTGGGCTAGCCCTGCTAGAGATTCATTGATTCCCAGGTATTTCGATTCAGAGGAGAAATTGGTTAAAGTAAATAGTTTTCTTTCTATAGTCGATCAGACAATCACTTTAGGAGGATGGCCAGCAGCTGGTATTTTAATCACTCTATTAGGATCAGGTAATCTACTAATTATAACAACTATATTATTCGTTATTTCAACCATTTTTATGTTTTTAATTAAGGATTTAGATAGAATTGAGGATGAACTCAATAAAGACGAACAAGAATCAGAAAAAATGACAAAGAAGGTTTTGCTGGAAGGATGGAATACAATATGGAAGACACCTTCTTTAAGAACAATTACGATTGTAGAATTTACGGAATCCATAGCAAATGTGGTATGGGTTGCAGCTATTCTGTATATCTATGTTGAAGAAGTTCTACAGGTTAGTGAAAATTGGTGGGGATATATCAATTCAAGCTTTTTTGCTGGTTTAATGATCGCTGGTTTTATTAGTTTAAAGTGGTCACAAACAATAACTAATAATTTGAGATTTGTAATCATTAGTGGAGCATTTCTTACCAGTATTACTACACTTATTTTTGGATTAATTTCAACTCCTTGGCTCGCACTTGTCATTTCCCTTTTTTCGGTTTTGGTAGTCAAATTAAGGGAGTTGCTCAACAAACTATAGTCCAAACGAGTGTTAATTCAAAATTATTATCAAAGGTATACTCTGCACAGGATAGTATCGTCTTTGGAACATTTGGTGTTTCAACTATTTTATTTGGGATATTTGCTGATCAATTTGGTGTGAGATTTACATTTTTATTAGCTGCATTTCTACTTTTCGCTTCAGCCTTTTTTGTCTCAATAAATCAAAAAACACTAAAACATATTAAAAGTGGGGAAATAAATAAGTGATTTGATAATTGAAATAAAGAGCCTATGTCAAAGATTTTAATATTCAATTTGACATAGGCTTTTATATTTTATTATTTTATCAAAATGCACACTTCCTCTTACAAGCTAATATTACCTTGCCCATTATTGGACTAAAGATCAACTAATTGTCCGGATCTGATAGCTTTCTGTATAATGAAGCTCTTGATACATTTGTGATTTCACAAATTTGATTTACAGTCATATTCCCTTCCTTATACAGCTTTACTGCATAATTCATTCCTGCGTGATTTTTATGATACTTCTTTAACCGACCTTTAAATTTTCCTTCTTTCTTAGCCAACTCAATCCCTTCACGTTGTCGCATACGAATAAGATCTCGCTCTAATTGGTTAACACCAGCCATTACCGTAATTAAGAATTGGCTGTATGGATTATCTTCTGATAAATCTAGCCATGTATCTTTTAGTGATTTTAAGCTTCCCTTTTTACCTCGTATGTTATCGATTAATTCAAATAGATCTTGTGTACTACGAGTGATTCGAGTTAAGTCTGTAACATAAATGATGTCATCTTTCTGTAAATTCCCTAACATTCTTTGAAGTTGCTCGCGATCCTTTGTTGCTCCTGAAACTTTCTCTTCATAAATAATATCCATTCCGATCTCGTTCAGCTGCTGAAATTGCCTTGAAGTATTTTGGCTAGTCGAACTGACACGTATATAACCGATCTTTCGCAAAAATACCACCTCACTTTTGAGACAAGTCTTGTGAGACACTCTTAACTATGATTCTATCAGTCTACTTCACTTGTATCAATAGAGTACACTCTATTGATATATAATTAAACTACTTAACTGAATAATTGCAGAAATGAGATGATACTGTATGAAAGTTGCAAGGGGTAGAGAATTACTTACACCAGATCAGAGACTGGCTCTAATGCAAATTCCTGAAGATGAATGGATATTGGGAACCTACTACACTTTTTCCAAACGAGATTTAGAAATTATAAATAAGCGAAGGAGGGAAGAAAACCGTTTAGGGTTCGCCGTTCAATTAGCCGTTCTTCGATATCCCGGTTGGCCATACACTCATATCAAAAGCATCTCAGATTCGTTCATACATTATATATCAAAACAAATTGGTGCCAGTCCATTTTCACTTAGTCTTTATCCTCAAAGAGAAAATACACTTTGGGATCATTTGAAAGAAATTCGAAGTGAATATGATTTTGTAACTTTTACCCTAAAAGAATACAGAATGACATTTAAGCATCTTCATCAATTAGCTTTGGAAAATGGCGATGCCATTCATCTACTACATGAATGTATCGACTTTCTAAGAAAAAACAAAATCATACTGCCTGCTATCACTACACTTGAGCGAATGGTGTGGGAGGCAAGAACAATGGCTGAAAAGAAGCTATTTAATACGGTTAGTCAGTCCCTAACAAATGAGCAAAAAGTAAAACTTGAAGAGATCATTACATCACAGCATCCATCCGAATCCAATAAAACGATTTTGGGTTGGTTAAAGGAACCACCGGGTCATCCTTCACCCGAAACATTTCTAAAAATAATAGAACGACTCGAATACCTACGGAGAATGGAATTAGAAACGGTACAAATTAGTCATTTGCACCGCAATCGCCTTTTACAATTATCTCGCTTAGGTTCAAGATATGAGCCTTATGCATTCCGTGACTTTCAGGAACATAAACGATATTCGATATTAACCGTCTATTTATTACATCTTACTCAGGAATTAACGGATAAAGCTTTTGAAATTCATGATAGACAAATACTCAGTCTGTTATCAAAAGGCCGTAAGGCTCAAGAAGAAATTCAGAAACAAAACGGTAAAAAGCTAAATGAGAAGGTTATACACTTTACGAATATCGGACAAGCCTTAATTAAAGCAAAGAAGGAAAAATTAGACGTATTTGAGGTTTTAGAATCCGTTATTGAATGGACTTCTTTTGTCTCCTCGGTGGAAGAAGCACAAGAACTTGCACGTCCAGCCGACTATGATTATTTAGACTTACTGCAAAAACGATTTTATTCACTTAGAAAATATACGCCAACGCTATTAAGGGTATTGGAATTTCATTCAACAAAGGCAAATGAGCCACTTTTACAAGCTGTTG
Organism: Cytobacillus pseudoceanisediminis; assembly: GCF_023516215.1. Taxonomy (NCBI): domain Bacteria; kingdom Bacillati; phylum Bacillota; class Bacilli; order Caryophanales; family Bacillaceae; genus Cytobacillus; species Cytobacillus pseudoceanisediminis. The sequence continues at coordinate 109,272 of NZ_CP097350.1, forward strand.
AGATTATCCGAGGAATGAACGAATCGGGAAAGCGAAAAGTGCCTGATGACTCGCCTGTGGATTTTATTTCAAAACGTTGGAAAAAGCATTTATACGAGGATGATGGTACAACAATCAATCGTCATTACTATGAAATGGCTGTTTTAACAGAACTTCGGGAGCATGTTCGGGCAGGAGATGTTTCCATTGTTGGCAGCAGACAGTATAGAGATTTTGAGGAATATTTGTTTTCAGAAGATACATGGAGCCAAACGAAGGAGAATACGAGATTATCAGTTAGTTTATCATTCGAAGATTATATGACGGAGAGAACCAGCAGTCTTAATGAAAGGTTAAAGTGGTTAGCTTCTAATTCCAACAAGTTAGATGGAGTTTCTCTTGAAAAAGGAAAGTTGTCGATTGCACGCTTAGAAAAAGATTTTCCAGAAGAAGCAAAGAAATTTAGTGCAAGCCTGTATCAGATGCTACCAAGAACAAAATTAACTGATCTACTTATGGATGTTGCTCATATTACAGGATTCCATGAGCAATTCACCCATGCTTCTAACAATCGAAAACCGGATAAAGAAGAAACGACTATTATTATGGCTGCCCTTTTAGGAATGGGAATGAATATTGGTTTAAGCAAAATGGCTGAAGCAACACCCGGCCTTACGTATAAACAATTAGCCAATGTATCTCAATGGCGCATGCATGAAGATGCCATGAATAAAGCCCAAGCTGTATTAGTAAATTTTCATCACAAATTACAATTGTCCTCCTATTGGGGCGACGGTACAACATCCTCGTCAGATGGTATGAGAATGCAGCTAGGTGTTTCATCACTTCATGCAGATGCAAACCCACATTACGGGACTGGAAAAGGAGCCACCATCTACCGTTTTACTAGTGATCAATTCTCTTCTTACTACACAAAGATTATTCATACAAATTCAAGGGATGCAATTCATGTTTTGGATGGTTTGTTGCACCATGAAACGGATCTAAACATAGAGGAGCATTATACAGACACAGCCGGTTATCAATACCTTTTATAAAAAAGTTAGAATTTAAGTGTGTTCTTTCATTATAGACATGTATTTAAAGAATGATTTAAAAATGACTAACGATTCAAAGTCGTTAGCCATCTATTCAATAATCGCGCCTGATTGCTTAATATCAGAAAATTGAGAAGGTATTGCGAAAGGCCCCTAAGTTATTTTACTAATACACACTTTTGCACAATTAGGGGTAGCAATAACATTTTATCCTAAGAGAAAAGAGATATGTCGGAACAACATAAGAATTAACCTTTACATTATATTTTTTCAAGTTTTCCTTTTAATTCAACCAACTTATTCTTAATAAAAGGGTCTGTTTCTTCAGGTAACTGTTCTAATTTAAAAAATTCAGCTTCAATTGCTTGATTTGCATCAGGCGTTACTTCACCTTCATAGTCCGTACATAAATATCCTATTGCGACGATGTGGTACTCATCTTCACCACCCTCTAGCTTCGTATAGAGATCCAGACCAGAATAAACACCAAATAATTGTAATGAATTTATCGTTAGCCCTAAATCATCTTGTACATTTCTTTTAATACATTCCTCAACTGACTCATTTAACTGCAATATTCCACCGGGAACACTCCATGTTCCACCTTTGTATCTATTCAGTAAAATTTCTCCTTGATTATTCATGATAGCTACACTTGGTCGTACTATTATCAAAGGCGAATTTCCAATCATTTCCCTCATATTTTCACAATAATCCATAAAATCCTCCTACGAAAATTGATTAATGAACTTTGTAACATTTCCTAAACAACAACTACCTTGAGGATTATTTATCTCGCACCCACACCGATTTTCTTTTATATTTTCACGAATATGTTCTACTGGATTAGGGGGAATTCCTTCTTCAGAATATTGTTTAATTTTTTTGTCCAATCAAAACAATAACAAATTGGTGTAGTTACTGAGCCATCTTTTTGATGAACGGCTACCTTTATGTCAGATACAAGGTACTTTTTATTATTCGTATCAAAATAGACTACATCACAGTCTTCAGTTGAACAAAAATAGTGATTTTCTTTAGCGTTTAATGTTTCTAATGCAGATGGTTTAAGTAATGATTTTAGTGTAATCAATTTTACATTTTTAGCTTTATTTTTACATGATGGACAATTACCATTACTATCAATTTTTATTTCATTAACGTTACTACAACAATCTTCCATCATTCTTCCACCTTTACAATTTATTATTTCTATAAAAATTCTTTTGCTTTCTTTTCTTAATCCATTAAAGTTTCGATAATAGGACATTCATAAATATTTTTGTTTTCAGGACATCTTTCTTTAAGGTCTATCAACATTTGTTCAATTTTTTTAAGATCTTCAATTTTACGCTCGATGTCCTCTAATTTAAGAACAGTGAAATCATATATGTCACGGCACTTTGCTTCGTTGTGATCGACAACCCCTAGCAATTTATCAATTTCATTTAAGGTAAATCCCAATTCCTGCATCCGTTTTATGAAATTCAATCGATCAACCGTTTGTAGGGAAAACATTCGGTATCCTTTTTTGGTACGATTAGGTTCTGGAATTAAACCTAAACGCTCATAATACCGAATGGTCTCCTTGTTAACACCACACCTCTCAGCCAGTTCCCCAATACGATATTGCATCTATCTCACCTCATATATAGTATAAACCCTGTACCATAGTACAGGGTCAAGAAAAGTATTATTTACTAATCGATCTTACTATCTTAAAAAAACTGCCATTTTTCAATAATCCTTATTCGGCAATTTGGCGTGATTGCGGAATACAACTTATCTTTTAATGGCATTTTACACAAAAATATCAAACTGGGAAGGGAAAATTTTTGGAACTTAAATTCCCTCATAAATCTTCCCAAATTGAATTTTTAGTTGTTCTTTAATTTCTTTATTTTCCTTTTCTAAATGCTTGACTCGCTTTCGTAAGGAAGCGATAATTACATCTTTTGATGTGTCACTCATATTCCTTTTAACTTGTTTTATTGAGGGGAGACCTTCTTGTTGTTTACGAAGTGTTTCGATTCGATCTCGGAGTTCTGTATTTCTGTATAGAAATGCCTTTGAAACCCCTGATTCTGCAGATACAGAGTTAAAATTGATTTTCAGTTGTTTTTTTATCATCCTTTTGATCGCTTCTTCAACTTTTTGAATGGTCTTTTCCGTTTTCAACTTTGCGTGTTTTATAATACCTTCGGTATTTGGGTTTTCATTAGACATTTTGCATCACCTTCTCACGTTCATCTCCAACATACTCACGTCTAGGTTTTTCTAAACCAAAGATACCACCAGTATGTAGTAAACCACTTGCTAATTCTTTATATCTTTTTAATTTGGGTTCAATTAACTCAATGGAACGTAACCTTCCGGATTTTTTGTATACTTCAATATCAGCTTCCATTTTAAATATCTGTTCTTGATAATAGTCGAGAAAAGTCTTGTCAACGTGAAAACTTCGGCAATTGTTTTTAATACACGGTGGTTCCAAGGTCTGTTCAAGAAAATCACAATGAAGTTTTGGGCTTTTTACACAAAACCCATGATCTAAACGAATAGAGTCCATATTGTGACGTATCCACTCCAGTTCAACTCCATTTTCTTCAGCCTGTTGAGCTAAATCAGCGACAATAACTTCTCCATGAGTATCTAGTCTTACTGCGCCATTATCTCGAGCCTTTTCCCATTCATCACGGAGTGTCTGGTCATGAATTTGGGCATAGACTAATGTCATTTCAGGACTGGCATGTGCCATCAGTTTTTGAACATGAAGGATATTCATTCCGTTATTAATCAAATTAACACCGTAACGGTGTCGAAATGCATGATTTTTAAACCAATAAATTTCTCCATCCTTGTCCTTAATATTACATCTGTTTGCTAGTTTATTAAGGTTCAGCTTAATGGAATCCTGCGATATGGGATTACCCATCCTTTTCCCTTTTAGTACTGGAAACAAATATTTCTTAGGGTTCGTGTCCAAAGAGTATCTCTTTTTTGTAAGTTCTTGCTGCGCTAAGACAACATTAGCAATTTCTTCTGAAATAGGAACTTTATGATTTTTATAACTTACTTTCCTTTGATCTCCGATAATCCACCAGCCATCTTCTTGATTTACTAAGCAGTCAATTTTAAGTGATAAAACGTCACTAATACGAAAACCTGTAGCTTCCATTAGAAGAATTATAGGTATATGTTCTGAGGAAAGTTCGTTAATATGGAAAACTAACTGTTCCCATACTTCATCCGGAATATATTTAATTTCATCAGCTTTTGCTCTTTTCTTTTTAGGGATATCCTCAATTGACAATAGTGAAATAACTGACTTTGTCGGGGCTTCTTCCCATTCGAATTTCTGTATATATGAGATAAACGTTTTAAGATCTATTAAAAAACGATTTACATAATTGTGATCTGGATTAATTAAATATTTTCCCTTTTTAATAGTGGAATGTCGTAAGTATTCAATATACTCTTCAATATCCATTCTAGATAGGTCGTTTAATTCTTTCCATTCAGGATGTTTATCCTTCAAAAAGGTGAAGAAAAACGAAAGTCTATTTAAATAACATATTGCTGTAGAAAAGCTGATGGATTGCTGCACAACTAGGCGAGTCTTTATATATTTTTTAAATAATTGTCTATAAGGTTGCGGAACCTTCGAAAAGTCTATTGAATACCTACTGATTGTATTGTTATAATTAATCTTCAATTTTCGTACATCCCAACAATCTTTATCTGTTTCTTCTCGTTCATCATAAAAGTGATAATAAAAATCATAAACTTGAAGAAATAGTCTAATATACAATGATGGTTGAACTGTTGGTGACATCCATGGTGATGACTTTTTCCGGTGTACAATCTCAACTGATTTTCCTTTCTCTACAAGAAATGTTCGATATTCTATTAGAAACTTTTCTTTCGGAATATCAATAATAGAATCTAAATTAGCATAATATCGAGAGATGAATTCTGTAAAAACTTTAAGACATGGAGAATAATGCATAAAAGCATAGATAATCGAAATCCTTGTCTCCTGTAACCCCTTATAAAAATAATATTTTAGTTCATTTTTTAATCTAAGATTGTGTACCTTATCAAAAATCAATTTTCTATTCCAATCATAATGTTTATCCAAGAAGGGGCATTCTTGTACATTCCACACATCATTTGCCCAATATCCAAGTAATGGTTCATTTATCTGTTCCAGATGGTGGGGAAGGGGTTTTACTTTGAATGTGCCATGTATCATTATTTATCTCTTCTTCCCATTTTTTTATTTGATTGAGCTTGTTTCCAGCTTTCACGTATGGTTTCATCGGATGAATGGATATAAGTCTGTATGGTTGTTTGAACGTGTGCATGCCCTAATAACCTCTGTATGATGGCAATATCTACTCCTGCTGCATGTAACTCTGTGGCATATGTATGCCGGAGCATATGAGGGGTAAAATCTATTTCTGTTTTTTTCTTCATCCTTTTAATTAAGGAACGAACAGAACCATCAGTCATTGGTTTACCACGATTAGGTCCAGTTAAGGAGATAAAAACATAATTGCTATCAATTTCGTAAGAATGAAAGTCTATTAGATAATCTTGAAAGAGATTCATAGTCTCAATAGATACATAAACTTTTCGTTTTTCTCCATCGGATGTTTTGGATTTCCTAACCGTAATAGCATTTTTACCTATATCAAAATCCTCTACCCACAGAGAAAGGGCCTCTCCAATCCGTAATCCCCCTTCATATAAAATACGGAATAATAATTCATCTCGTATATTACTGCACGCATCATGGATCACTTGGATTTGATTTTTACTCAATGTTTTGATTAAACGCTTTGGTTCCTTAATCTTTAAAATGTTTTTATCATAAGAATTCCCTTTTGTAATGTGATGAAGGAAAGGTTTAAAAGGCTTAAAACGACCGGGGACTTGCTTTTTTAATTGATCATTTACATTTCCCCCATAATCCTCGCTACGAGACAAATAGTCATAGAACCCTATTACACACGTTATGATGGTATTAACCGTTTTTTCTGATCGTTTCGCCAAGGTTTCTTCAAAATAAGTGACTTTTGTTGATTGATCAGGAATTCTCAGCCAACCGATGAATTGAGCCAAAATATCAAGGTTTACTTCTTGATATTCTAATCCACACTCCTCTAGGAATTGAAAGTAAAGCTTTAGATGATAACAGTATGACTTTAGTGTGCTTTCAGCTTTTCCAATGTTATCTAAATACTTTATATACTTTGCAACTGAAGTAACTGGATACCCCCATTGTCAATTAACAGAAATCTTTTCTTCTCATGAATGAGAACTTCTTGTACTTTCAAAATTATCCCCCCATGGTCTAAAATCATTTCGTTAGATACTATGTATCCATAAAATTCATAGTATACATAATGAATCTATAAAGAAATGAAAAAGAAGTAGTTGATAACATAAGATACGTTAATAACTACTTCTAATACTAGTTCAATTAAGGCCGGCTACACGGACCAAATATTCGGACTGACCCATTTATTAGGATTTAAATTTGCTCCAAGAATAAGAGATTTATCAGACTCGAAATTATTTACAATAGATAAAGCAAGTGAATATCCAAAGTTAGAAGCCATTTTACGTGGACAAATAAATACAAAAATCATTAAAGAAAATTATGAGGATGTTTTGCGATTAGCCCATTCTATAAGGGAAGGAACAGTTTCAGCATCCCTTATTATGGGGAAATTAGGGTCTTATTCAAGACAAAACAGCCTAGCTACAGCTTTACGTGAGATGGGCCGAATAGAAAAAACGATCTTTATTCTTAATTATATTTCGGATGAATCTTTAAGAAGAAAAATACAAAGAGGATTGAATAAAGGAGAAGCTATGAATGGTCTGGCAAGGGCTATTTTCTTTGGAAAACAAGGGGAACTGCGGGAACGGACGATACAGCATCAACTACAAAGGGCCAGTGCCTTAAACATCATTATCAATGCCATCAGTATCTGGAATACTTTACATCTAACAAAAGCAGTTGAATACCAAAAACGGACAGGTAGTTTTAATGAAGATTTATTGCACCATATGTCACCTTTAGGCTGGGAACATATAAATTTATTGGGAGAATACCATTTTAATTCGGAGAAAATGGTCTCATTAGATTCTTTAAGACCACTGAAATTTTCTTAACGTTGTTAAAAATGGGGGAAACGCCTCGAAAATGTGCTTAGCGTTGTAAATCCGCATTTTCCTGACGGTACCCCAAATAGACATATATCCAACCGATCAAATGATATAAAGAAGAATAAACAAATTTAAAAGATTTTAAAACAATATGTGGGTTGCATGAATACAAATGTTAGTAAAGAAATAAAATATTATATCCTATTTTCTGTTTCACTATTTATTATGATATTATTTCTGACCCGGAACAATATATCAGTTATTTTCAAAGTAATGAGTTTTATTATATTAGTGGCCCTTATAGTAAATATAATTGCTCTTTTTATAGTGAATACGTATCATCGTGAAAACGCAATATTACGTAACCATTTAAAGAATAAACATGGTGAGGATCCAAATTCTATTATTAGTCAGATTATAGATAAGAAAGATAAAAAATCGATAAGTAGGTTTACCTACTATTTGATGGTTGGGCTTACTGTATCTTATATTATTTATGCCGTTTTATTTACAGATGATTTTAATATTGGAGACATTTTTACTGTTATGGTCAATGTATCAACACTCCTAGGTATATTAGTAATTCTAGAAGATAGAAGTAAATAATTATTCTACAGGTACGCCTTACGAAAAGTGATGGTTAAATCTATCTGTAATTAGGAGGTTATTATGCGTTTACATATTGAATCCTGGGTTGAGGAAAGACAATTCTCAATCGAAGTTAATAATCTATTTGAGGAATCTGCAAAATGCTACAAAGCAGCTGCATATAGAGCTGCCCTTCTTTTTTCATTCCTTGCTTTTCAAACAATCATCAAAGAAAGAATATTAAAAGCTACAAAACCAGAACATATAAATGAACATTATTGGCTTAGTATCCATACTAGACTAAGAGATGATGATAATTGGGATTCTGAAGTAATAGACTGCATTAAGAGAAGTGATCCGGGGAAAAAACTTTTTAACATTAGTGAAGATTTGCGTCAACAGGCAATTTACTGGAAAAACAGAAGGAATGATTGTGCACATTCAAAACGAAATATTATTACAGACGTCCATGTAGAATCATTCTGGTACTTCCTTAAGGCCAATTTAAATCAATTTGTATTGCCTGGTAGTCAAAGCTCATTAATAAATGAAATTAAGAATCACTTTGACACAAACTATACTGCTGAAGATAAACCTTTTAATAATTTAATAAGTGAAGCTATATTAATTATAGACCAATCAAATGTGGTTAGTTTCGTAAGTAGGTTATTTGAAATGTTCGAAGAAGAAAGGCCTATTGGTCTATTTACAAATGAAAGGGAACTGGAATTCATCGAATCACTTATACTTGCAGATCAAACTATCTCTAGGGAATTAACGGAAAAGATTACCCAAAGTGAAGTGATCTACTTAGCTTTTATTGAAGGCCGTCCGAGTAGGCTTCAACATTTTCTCCAATATGAAGAAATAATACGAAAAACATGGAGAGTTCATTTATTTAAAGGTTCCAAGGTGTCCCTTCCATTACTTGCATCTTTACTTCGTTTTAACGTAATACCAGCTGATAGTCGGATTAGATTATATTTGAAAATCATCACCAAAGGGTTTGATATAAATATAAGAGAAAGTGATTTTGAAGTTCTACTTGAGAAGGGTTTTATGCAGCAACTTAGACAATCGCTATTTTTTGAACATCATGAAATGGGAATGCTTCTTAATGATTTTGAATGGGCTAATAAGAATGTAAGAATTGCTTTATACTATCTAAAAAAATTTGAATTAGATAGAGACATTGTTAAAAACGTTGCTAATACCTTTAATGCTTTCCCTTATCCTTTTAAAGCCCGTGATGCATTAAGGAATTTTTTCAGGGAAAACCCAGAAATTAATGATTTGTTTATAAAAATTGCTGATGAAAATTACATAAGTTTACCTGAATCTTTAGGATTTGAAGAAAAGTAAAGCATTCACTGTAAAGAAAACTCTGGTAGGGGATAGATGATAGTAACGAAGAAAAGATTACAGTAATTAATTCTTATATAGAAGACAATTATTAAATTCCTTGTAAGAATTTTAATCAGTAAGCAAGAATGGATGTTTGAGGGAAAGGATCACCTAACCCTAATGAACCTTATAATTTTACTACTAACTACTTTTTTACCTTCATATTGCAAATTAGTAAAACAGAAACCTAAAATTAAAATCACTTTCATAATTTCTGCATATAATTCGTTTATTATATAGTTCTAGGACAAAGTTTCACCCCTGAATTGAAGAAGGAAGCACTCTTAATGGGTGCTTCCTTCTTCAATTTAACCTGCTACAAAATTATTAAGAATAAAATCAGAAAACTTGTACCATACTATCTGATAGGGAGGGATGGACATGAAGCAAGCACTATTAAGTTTATCAGTAATAGTATTAATTTTTTCATATGTTCAAATTGGAAAAGGTAAAGAGGATAACCTTATATATATAGTAAATAGTTTAGAAAAATTGAACGCAGACATTAATGAATGGTCTATCTATTATAAGTATGACGATAGGTATGTAGATTCATTAGGTACTTTTAGAAAACAAGAAGCAAAATTGAAAAATAAATATCCCAACTTTAAATGGGAGGAAGAAAAAGTTAAAGATCATCATATCTTAATAACCGGAAATGCCACTGGAAATAAATTTAGCGAGCAAATCTTACTGACAGCATTGAAAGAAGGAAACAGGTATAAAGTTTTACATACATATAGTTATACCGGAGAGAATTGGTCAAAAGATAAGTACTTAAAACTAACTAAAACTCTGGATAACAGAAATAATCTTTATTTTACAGTAAAGTCTAAAATGCTACCTTCTGAGCATCAGAACTTAGGTAAAACGGCTAATATTCTTTTGGATAAACTATTAGCTAAACCAGTTGAACAACTTACAGAGGAAGATTTTGTTGCTGTTTCAGCTTATAAAAATTCATGGGAAAACTCTTTACAAACAAAAAATAACGAAAAAATGAATTTACAAGTAGGTTTGAGAAAAAAACAGACGAAAAATTGATAAGTCTTACAATAGGAAATCCTATTATCACAGTTGAATATTAGAAAAAAGATATTAAAAATAGAGAGTTTTAAGTTTATTTCATATCCTAGTTGCTGTTTGGTAATAAGAAATGTCATCTGTGTGTAAAGAATAACTTGGTTGATTTAAACTTTTCATATATCTCTAGTTAACTACTGAAAATTTTATCTTTCCCGTTCTTAAAAACATAAAGTGTTTTTAAAAATTTAGAGTTTAAAACTTAGAATATCGTAGCCTTCTATTTATCTGAATAGAGGTTTTTTTTGCATGGTAATTAATTTAGTTATTCCTCCTCCATATTTTCTTCAAAGTTATTTTCTATAATACATTTTTGATAATAAAAAATATTGAACGCAATGAAAGAAAACTGCTTTTCGTAAATGGTAGTTACTTAAAAATATAAATATTGAGAAATTATTTCTTGAGAATATACCACTTAATGTTTAATTCATTGCTTCATGTATTGGAGGAGGAAAAAATGAAACAAGTGATAGTACTTATTTTTATTGCATCGCTATTTAGTGGGTTTCAAAAGACAATTCATGCTTCTGACTCCCCGGTGGTGTCAAGCGGATCTGCTATTTTGATAGACGCAAATACAGGAGAAATATTATTTGAAAAGAAAGCTACTGAGGAGATGTATCCAGCAAGCCTGACAAAAATAGCTACAGCCATTTATGCTATTGAAAAAGGAAATCTAAATGATATTGTATCCATAGGTAGTAACCCAAGGAAAATAGAAGGTACAAGGGTTTATTTAGAAGAAGGGGAAAGAGTCTCCCTTAGAAAGCTGATCCAAGGTTTGCTTATTAATTCCGGCAATGACGCTGGCGTTGCTATAGCTGAGCATATGGATGGATCTATAGAGACATTTTCAAAAAACTTAAATAGCTATTTAGCTGGATTAGGTTTAAAGAATACAGTCTTTATGAACCCACATGGCTTATTTAACCCTGAACACGTAACTACTGCTGAAGATTTAGCTACGTTAACTCAATATGCAATGGAGAACCAGGAATTCAGTGAAATTTTCGGAACCAAAGAGCTTGAGTGGAAAGGGGCAACATGGAAAACGACACTATATACTCATCATAAGCTTATGAGGGAGTTACCATATGAAGGGGTCATAGGTGGGAAAACTGGATATGTAGATCAGTCTGGCCACACATTGGTGACAGCTGCTAAAAGAAAAGAGCTTAGCTTGATTGTGGTTACGCTCAATGCATCATCTCAAGAGCTTGCGTATGATGACACTAAGAAATTACTAGATTATGGATTTAATCATTATAAGACATCAAGTATAGCTAAAGGAACCTCTTTTAAAGTAAATGATGGTTCATATACAGCCAAAAAGGTGATTTATTTTACTCAAAATACCAAAGAAAATATGAATAATTCAATAATAGTTGGGGAAAGAATGGCAGTTTTGAATCCAAGTGAAAAATTCCTTTCGGCTGTGCAAAATGGAACTATTACTGAAAAAACTAAGGAAGAAAAGGAAAAAGAGAAAAATAAGGAGACAAAAAATGAATCAAAAGAACAATACATTGGACTTTATTTTGGACTCGGTCTTATTTTAGCAATCGCATTTTTTATAGTAGTAAAAATCAGGATTAATAAAAAACACTTACAAAAAAGATTTCATTGAATGAATAGCTAATTTTGTACTTTGATGTACTCGTACTGGTGGGTTATCTCCCGGCTAAAATCATGGAGGATACAAGGTTTAAACGATACAGCCAGGCTTCTAGCCCCAAGTGATAATTTGAAAACTCAATAGAGAATCCAAGATAGGGGGAAATATTAATGATGAGATTTTATAACCTGCTGGAAAAGAGGTGGGTTTTATGGATTTTACTTATATCAAATTTCATAGGGACGATCTATGGCTACATCTGGTATGGGGATCAACTGGAGAATACTCCTCCTGAATTTCTAATATTCGTACCTGATAGCCCAACAGCAAGTTTATTTTTTGTTTTAGTTCTAGGGGCTTTTCTCTTTGGGAAGAATATTCCACTAATTGAGGCTTTAGCTGCGGTAACCTTGTTTAAATACGGGGTTTGGGCTGTGTTCATGAATATTTTTACATACTATGCTACTGGGTTCCTTCATTGGACAGGTTACATGCTAATTGCGTCTCATGCTGCTATGGCGATTCAAGGGTTGCTGTATGCTCCATATTATCGTATAAGAATATGGCATTTGGCGGTTGCTGCCGTCTGGATTTTACACAACGATGTTATCGATTATGTGTTTTTCATGATGCCTTGGTATGGTCCATTAAGTAAGTACATTCCACAAATAGGATATTTTTCTTTTTGGTTAAGCATCACTTCATTATTTATAGTATATTTTATTGCCATAAAAAGAAAAGGGAGCTGAGTGGCTCCCTTGATGCAGTTTATCAAACTGCATAGAAAGTTTAATAGTGTTTACGGATAAATCCTAAATTGGTTTTGATCTTCAGTATTATCTAAATTTGTAATTGAGATAGAACCCTTTTCTGAAAGAGCTTCTAACCTTAATATAGAGCTTGTGCAGATCTTTAACATTTTTCTTAGTTCCATAGGGATAGAAAACCTCCCATTTCTAAAAATCACTTTATTTAAATGATCATCTTCATGGTGCCTGCTTATCACAAGCTTGCGAGCTTCCTGATATATATATATAAATTCCCCATCCATTACACCCAAATTTTTCTTAAGGGCTGCAGGTAATAAGATTTGGCCATTTTTAGATAATTTTTTAATATACAAGGAATTTCCCCCTTAAAACTTAGGATTTTCCGTTTGAGTTCCATTGATATCCTGTTCCCCAAACTGTATTTAAATATAGATCTACGGGATAACCTGACTGTCTTAACTTTTCTCGAATATTTCTGATATGTGAATCGATCGTCCTGTTTTCTGTCTGGCCATTGTTTTCCCAGATGATTTTCAGCAGCACTTCACGGGAAAACACATGGTTAGGATTTTTTATCAATGTTCCTAAAAGGGCAAATTCCTTCGGTGTTAAGGGAATTGACTTCTCATTATAAGTGAGATCAAACCCTCTTTCATCCCATATTAATCCCTGAATAGAAAGCCCGATCTGTTTATGAGCCGAAGTTCTTCTTAACAGAGCCTCTACTCTTGCCAAAAGCTCCCCATCATTAAATGGTTTGGTTATATAATCATCTGCTCCATGCTTAAATCCATTTAGTATATCTTTTCTTTCTTTTTTTGAACTTAAAATCAAGATTGGGATGTTAGAGGTGTTCCTTAGTTCTCTACATGCAGTCCAACCTTCCTTTTCAGATAATGATGTAGGCTCCAGAATTACGAGCGATATATCTTCCGAATTTAGAAAAGTTAATGCCGCCTTGAAAGATTGAGGATTCACACATTGATAGTACGGCAAAAATAGGTTCTTTAAAGAGTTAACCAATCCTTGATCTTCATCTATAATCATGATCTTTTTCATTGCAGTTGCTCCTCATCTGGTAATATCCTTAAACTTACTTTACATAAAAAATATGAAGAAATTTTGCATTATTAATAACTACCAACAAAAACTTAGTTGTATTTTTAAGGAAGAATAACCTATTTAATATGAATTTCTTTCTGCCTGTTTTTTCTGCACAATATATGCATATTTTTGTTATAGTCTTTATGTAACCTTGAAGGAGAGAGATGAACAACTTTTTACTTTTTGCATTTTAGGTTGTATTCTTCTAAAAGGATCCTATAATTGGTAGCAGGAGTGGTATATATGAAAAAGTTAAGTTTATTTGCTGTAATTGGATTAACGTTTAGTCTTGCAGCCTGCGGACAGGCTGAAGAAAAAGATACAAAGGATACAGGACAATCAGAAGTCCAAACTGGTGAACAGGAAAATGGGGGAGGAGAAACCTCTATTTCTTCAAATAGCTTTTTTGAAAGCTTCGATGGGAAAATAGACCATATTCACGGAGCGGGTTATCCTGGAAATCAAGGTAAGATCTATTTTGCAGCTCATGACGGGCTAAAAGTTTATGATAACGGAAAATGGTTTAAAACTAAGGAAGAAAATAATGATTATATGGGCTTCAACGCAACAAAAGACGGGTTTTATTCCAGTGGACATCCCGGAAATGATTCATCACTTCCCAACCCTCTAGGAATACAGTATAGTTCGGATAATGGACAAACGCTGGAAAAGAAAGCCCTTGAAGGGGAAACGGATTTCCATTTGATGGGAGTAGGATATGAAAATTCGGTCATTTTCCTTATGAACCCGCAGGAAAATTCTATTATGGATACTGGAAGGTTTTATCTCAGCGAAGATAAGGCAAAGACATGGAAGGAAGTTGCTGCAAATGGTCTGGACGATACATTGCTAAGTTTATCTGTTCATCCTAATAATGCAGATTATTTAGCAGCATCTGGACAGCAAGGAATTTACCTGTCAAAGGACAAAGGGGAAAACTTTGAACTTATCTCGAAAAGCGGACAGGGCACATCTGTCTTTTTTACAAACGAGGATTTAATATATGGCACATACGATGGTACAGCTAAATTGACAAAACTATCTCTTTCTGATGAAACAGAAAAAGAGATAGCTTTGCCTAAAATGAAAGATGATGCAGTAATGTATTTTGCTCAAAACCCAAAAAATGAACAGGAACTGACGTTTGTTACTTTTAATGGGGACATATATCATACTGCCGATGGTGGGAATAACTGGGATCCTATTGTTGAAGCTGGAAGTATTAAATAATTAAGAAAAAGGATCGAAGGCTTGCTTCGATCCTTTTAGTTTGTTCTTTACTTACAATCTATCTTTAACCTCAAACTGTCCCATCATCCCCGCATCTTCATGCTCTAAAATATGGCAATGATACATAAAAATCCCCTCATGATCAAAGGTTGCAATTGCTCTAACTTTTTCTCCTGGGTAGACGAGTATGGTATCCTTCCACCCTCTCTCATTTGGTGGAGGCGGGTTTCCGTCTCTGTCAATGATTTGGAATTGCACACCATGAGCATGGAAAGGATGGGCAATACCCCCATTGCCTCCCATCATTCCACCCATACTGGAACCATCATTAGAAATCTCCCATATTTCAGTGTCTCCAAGGTTCACTTCTTCATCAATTTGATTCATATCCATTTGTTTGCCATTAATGTTTACATTTCTACCCATTCCCTGCATGACAAATTCTCTAGTGCGAATGGCATTTCCCGGATTAATCTCAGGGATATCTGTTATTTGATCAGGAACAGCATAACCTTTTCCTTCGTTTGCATTAACAACGAACTTCATAAACTCGCTTCCTTGGTCAGTTAAATGGACGACATCCCCTTCATTATAATTGGAAAAATCAACAATAATCTCAGCCCTTTCAGCGGAGCTCAAAATTAAGCTATTCATTTCAGCAGGCTGTTCTAAAAACCCGCCATCACTTGCAATCTGTTGGAATGATTGGGCACTGCTAAACTTAAATTCGTAAATTCTTGCATTTGAGCCGTTTAACAGGCGAAGACGTACCTTTCCTCTAGGCACTTCCAAGTAAGGGTTGATAGCACCATTCACAAGTATCCTCTCACCCTGAAGTCCCATCATCACATCGTGCATCCCCAGATTATATTCATATTTTCCACCTGAATTAAATTGCTTATCTTGGATTACCAGCGGTATATCATCCACACCATATTCTTTGGGGATATTGAGATTTTCCGAGACTTCATCATCTATATAAAACAATCCCGCAAGTCCCATATATACCTGTTCTCCTGTTGTGTGCAAAAGGTGAGGGTGATACCATAATGTCGCAGCAGGCTGACTTATAGTAAAATTCGGATTCCAGGTTTCACCCGGCAGGATTCCCGAATGAGGCCCGCCATCCTGGTCACCATCTACTTCAAGCCCATGCCAGTGGACAGTAGTTCCGACACTCATATCGTTTTCTACTTTTACGGAAACTTCTTCACCATTTTTTACTCTAATGACTGGTCCGAGGTAATCACCGTTATAGCCTAATGTTTTTGTCTTCTTGTCTTTAATAAATTCTTTTTCTGATTCCTGTGCAGTCAAATAAAATTCTGCCTTTTTAGGATCTGGGTTTGTATCCTCTAACAAAGGAGGGATTGGTAAAGGGGTATTAAATAAGGATTCCTCATTTTCCATGTTTTCTGGTCCATTTCCTATACCGCCCATGGCACCATTGGGAGTATTGCCGCCCATGCCTGAAAATCTCATGAATAGAAACAGGGCTCCAAAAGATAAAACAAAAATGCTGAGAACAACCATAATACCCTTTTTCAAATTCTTCTACCTCTTTCATATTTTTTCTTAGTCTTTTAAAAGACTGTATAGAGTAAACAGTCAAAAAACTCTTATACCTACCTATGTATTAATAAATGATATCCTGCTTATATTTTTAATAGCAACCGAAAAGCACTTCTTTAGGTAAATATGCATTTTTTGTGTAGTTTATAGGCAAATTGCAGTGGTAAAAATTAAAGGATGAAAAAACATTAGGAGGAATAGAAAATATGTTACTACCAGCTTCGGATATGGGGATTATAACTTCTCATTTATCATCACATGATGGAATGATTTTTAAATTTAAAACATACTTAAAGCAAGAAAAAATGGGGAATTGCGAAAAATACTTATAAAACAGTTGGGTATTTTGCGGAGCCACACCAGAATAATGCTTGAAATAATGGATCCTGATAAAAGTGAATTCCCAGAACTTCCAAAATTAGATCATTTACCTAAAGTAGAAACCATTCAGGAAATAGAAAATGAAAGCAATCCAAATGCAGAAAAACATATTGCATTGGAAGGAAAGGCTTCTGCCGAGTCGATGGCTCAAAATAATTTTGTTTCTGCACTAAAAATGAAAGACCCTAAAGTGAAACAAATTCATATTGAGATGGCTCTCCAACAAGTGAAGATAATAGAAGAAATAACCGAATTTTTAAAAGGACAAAACGCAGAAATAGTGCCGTTGGGTACAGCGGTAGAACAAAATAAAGTTATCAAATATTTTCAGCATATAATAAAAGAATAAATTTGTTGAGGTGAAATAATGAATCAGCAATCCAGCCATAATATTCATGAGCATGAATCCCATAACCATATAGAAGCAGCTCGTTTAAAGGACATACAAACTGAATGGTTTATCAGTCCAACTGCTGTTAAACCTAATCAGGAAGTTGAAGTTACTTTAATAGTCAAAAATGAAGGAAAGAATATTACTTGTTTTTCCATGGTACATGAAAAACAGATGCACTTGCTTGTTATCAGTAACGATCTAAGTACTTTTCAGCATTTGCATCCCAATTATGATGGTGAAGGCAGGTTTAGTGTAAAGGCTATTTTACCAAAAGCGGGAAAGTACAAAATATTTGCTGATTTCCTCCCAGAAGGTTCAGCGCAGCAGCTTTCCAAGTTTGATTTAATAGTTGAGGGCAAAGAACAAAATGAAGGAATTTATCCGGATAAGGAGTTAATCAAAACTGTAGAAGACTTGGTATTTGAGTTAAAATTCGATGACTTGGCTTTAAAAAAGCATATTCTAATGACATTTACAGTCACTGATAACAAAGGAAATAAAATCAAGGATTTGGAACCTTATCTTGGATCAGCCGGACATGTCGTAATTGTAAGTGAAAAAATGGAAGAGTTTCTCCATGTCCATCCTAAAGATGAGTCTGCCAAAGGACCGGATGTTGAATATATGACTACCTTCCCTATTTCAGGCGTATATAAAATTTGGGGACAATTCAAATACCTTGGAAAACTCTATACAGTTCCATTCGTTATAAATATTCCGGATAAGTAAATAATGTTGATAGTCTAATTATAAAATGGGGCACACATATGAGGTGTGCCCCATTTTATAAGCATCCTATTATTGTTTACAGTCTTCTCAGAAATGGGGGAGAAATAGTTGAAAGAAGATGTAGTAGAAACAAAACTGAAAAATATTCAATCTAATAAAGATAGGCTAAAAATCATAATAGTCCTTGCCATTCCTGCAGTAATCGAAAATTTTTTCCAAACCATCCTTGGTTTTGTAGACACCTATTTTGTCTCCAAGCTAGGGTTGGCAGAAGTATCCGCTGTTGGAGTTACTAATGCAGTTCTTGCAATTTATTTTGCGTTATTCATGGCAATTGGAGTGGCTGCAAACGTAAGAATTGCCAACTTTCTGGGGGCGAATCAACCTGAAAAGGGAAGACATATTTCCCAGCAATCTATAGTTCTTGCTATTCTTTTTGGTTTGCTAACAGGTCTAGGAACCCTATTTTTTGCAGAGCCTTTGCTAAAACTTATGGGAATAGAGGCTGATGTGTTAGAAGCTGGTTCTCTTTATTTTCGCATAGTAGGCATTCCCTCGATCTTCATGTCTTTAATGTTTGTATTGAGTGCCATATTAAGAGGGGCTGGAGATACAAAAACACCTATGAAGGTAAGTATCATTATTAATATTGTTAATGCAGTATTAGATTACATTCTAATATTTGGGTTTTTATTTATTCCTGCAATGGGAATTGTAGGTGCTGCTCTAGCAACTGTTTTTGCACGTCTTGTTGGCAGTGCTGCGCTTATATACTATCTAAAACGCTCAAAAGTTCTTGCTTTCCGACGGGATTACTGGAAACCTGACAAAGTACATTTAATGGAGCTCACAACACTTGGAGCACCAGCAGCAGGTGAACGCCTTTTGATGAGAGCAGGGCAAATCGTCTATTTTGGTTTTGTTGTGGCGTTGGGAACAAATGCATTTGCTGCCCACCAAATTGCAGGGAATATTGAAGTGTTTTCTTATATGATTGGGTATGGATTCGCAACTGCAGCTACAATACTCGTTGGGCAACAAATCGGTGCAGGAAACCTTGATGAAGCGAGAAGATATGCAAAACTCACAACCGTCGTAACTTTAGCATCAATGACTGCTCTGGGGGCTATATTGTTCTTTCTCGGTGAATGGGCAGGAAGTTTCTTTACAGAGGATCAAGAAGTAATCGAAAATATTGGAACAGCTCTAAAGATATCAGGAGTTTTCCAACCATTTTTAGCTGTCCTTATGGTACTAACAGGAGCTTTCCAAGGTGCAAACAATACAAAATTCCCAATGTACCTGACAGCTTTTGGGATGTGGGCAATAAGAACAGTTCTTGTGTACGTTTTAGGTATTGTGCTGGGCTGGGGATTGGCCGGCGTTTGGATTGCGATTGGCGTAGACATTGCATTCAGGGCTATTGTTTTAGTTATCCAGTTCAAAAGAGGAAAATGGATGGCACTTAAAAAAGCACCAGAGGCAGAATCTGAGTGTCATCCGCAGACAACAAAAGAAACAATGTCGGCTTGTGTAAATAATTATTAAAAAGAATTATGCTGTAAGTAGTAATTACTAATCTATAAGATGAAAGGACCCAGGAGGGGTCCTTTCATCTTATATTCAAATTGATTTTTTCACATAGCAGGGTACCCTGAATTTATAAAAGTCATTAAGGAGAACCAGCCAAAAACAAGAAAGCTTCCTAATCCAAACAGGACGCCTAGGATATTTTTATTTTTTAGTGCAGTAAAAGTGCCAAACCCGGCAAATAAAGCGACTAGCCCAAATATAATGACTATACCCATTAAAACCACTCCTTTTTATTAACATAACGAGATTCGAACTTTCCAAAGAAGCGACCTATTTGCCAGGCCGCTTCTTTGATTGCTTAGCGGATTGATAATTACTCTGGTTTATTATTTGCCTTAGGATCAGGTGTGAAGCTTGGTTTAAAGTCATTGTATTTAACCATATTCACCATTCCTGCTGTCGCATGGTGAAGATCATGACAATGGAATAGCCAATTGCCAGGATTATCAGCTTTAAACGCAACAACATATTCATCACCAGGCTTTAGGTTAATCGTATCTTTCATAATCGGAGAACCTTCTACAGGTTTCCCATTCTTGCTAAGGACTTGGAAGAAGTGACCATGCAAGTGCATAGGATGGTCATCCATTTGAGAATTATTAGTCAATGTTACCTTAACGAGGTCGCCTTCCTTGACATTTATGTTATCAGTATCTGGGAATGTATTTCCGTTAATCGTATAAGCCATTTCGCTGCCATCCATCGCTGTGTTTAAATCCATTTTATATTCAACATCATATTCCTGATCAAGCGAAAATTCACCTTTGTCAGAACCGCCATAATTCATAAATGTGAATTCTGGAAGCTCTTCGGATTGGTTGGATTTATCAGTAGAGCCAGGAGAGTTTTCATATTGTATCATTGTCTTCATACCACTTGTGCCTTCCATGTCTCCGTGGCACTCTATAAACCATTCACCAGGGTTGTCTGCTATAAACTCTATGTCATATCGCTCACCAGGGGCTATTGTGATCACCTGATCTTTAATTTCTTTTGGTTCATTTAGTTCTTGCCCATCAATGGCCGCTACTTTAAAATCATGACCATGCAGATGGATCTTATGAGACATGTACCCAACATTGACAAGACGAATTCTAACTTTTTCTCCTTCTTTTACCTTTAAGGGCTCAATGCTGTCGCCGCTTTTGCCATTTATCGAAAAGATATCGTAAGCACTCATGTCATGACCCATTTCTCCCATTCCATTCATGCTTTCATTATCTTCTGACTCCATGCTGCCGTGATCCATGCCGCTCATACTTGATTCTTCAGAATCAGTCTCTTTATCTTTATCTTCTTCTGAACCCATGTTGCTATGATCCATACCTTCCATGCTGGATTCACCTTCTTCAGGCTTGCTCATCCACTCATCAAGCATGAGGGTATAATCACGGTCATAAGTTTTTTCGTTTGGTTCTACGATAAATGAACCGTATAGCCCTTTATCCATCTGCTCAACAGCATTTTGATGGGTATGGTACATGTATGTTCCAGGATCCTCTGGGGTAAATTCATATGTGAAAGATTTACCTGGCTGGACTGCGTTTTGTGTCACACCTGGTATACCATCCATATCATTGGGAACTCTAATTCCATGCCAGTGAATGGAAACTGGTTCATTAAGTTCATTTTTTAGGTTGATTTTTACCTTTTCCCCTTGCTTTACCCGTATTTGGGAACCAGGGACTGAACCATTGAATGTTAGGGCATTAACGCTAACATTCTCATTCAGCTGATGTTTGCCTTCTTGAGCAACAATGTTAATTTCATTGCCTGTAAGTGTTTCAGTAGTGCTAGTAGTCTTCAATACCTCGACTTCCTCTTTTTCTTCAGAACTATTATCCTCTTCCATGTCCATGTTTTCGTGGTCCATTCCACTCATACCACTATTAGAACAGGCAGCGAGAAAAAGAATTGAAAAAATGAATATAGCAAGCAGTTTAATCTTCATATCGATAACCTCCTGTAATTATTTAAACAAATCATAATAAAAATAAATGCAGAAATTATGGATAATAAAATTTATAACGAAATTTTTTATGTAATACATTGGTCATCTAATTTAGATTTATTACACCATTCATATTTGTAGGGGATTATATTCTGCGAAAAATGATGTTAACCTAAATAATGTATAGATGAGGTGGCGAATATTAATTAATTACCAGATGAATATTTTTTTCAAGCTTTACTTAGCCCAATCAAGCGGAGAAAACCGAAAAGATGGGAAGTGATGTCGTATGGCATGTTGTACCAATAGGAAAGAAAAAAATGGTAAAAAGAGAATATCCTCAGGGTTATTTTTTATTATCTGGTCTATGATTTTGGTAGTAATAGGTATTTTAAGTATTGTATTTAGATAAAACTGAAGATTTCTTACTGAACAGGGAATGCAGTTTTTCCTGTTTATTTTTTTGCGAGAAAACTATTATCCTACACCCCAAATATGAAGATTTGATGGATTTCAAAAGATTGTTAGACTTTTTGAATATTTACTTGTATAAGTGAAATAAATCACTTTTCAATTCTTCTTTGCTTAATAAGATTACGTTAAATTCGCAAAGGAGGTCATTTTCATGACTAAGTTAAAAATGAGTATATTCATTGCTACTTTGATATTAGGAGCGTTGATATTGGTTGGATGCAGTTCAGCAAGTAAAACTGGGGACAATGTAGCTGCAAACAAAGTTGAAGACAAAGAACAACAAACAGAAAACAATGATGAACATGCTGACGGGACGAAAACAGTCCAATATTATTACACAGCTAACGAAGGAGGCAGCATCTCAAAAATTGATGCAGCAACCAATTCAATCGTATCGACAATAGAAGTAGATGGTTCTGTTCATAATGTTCAGGTAGCACCAGACGGAAAAATGATTGGGGCAACGGTTGTACCAAAGATGGCGGGGCATGGCGGTGATGATAATGGCCATGGAGAGGAAATGGAAATGAGTGCAAAAGCGCTTTTTTCAGCATTGAGAGTGATGAACTGTTGAAGGAGGTCGAAGTTGGAAATCATCCTGCTCACATTGTTTTTACAGAGGATGGGAAGCATGCGATCGTAACTAACAATGAAGACAACAATGTTACTGTCATTGATATGGCAAGTTTTAATGTGGTTAGAACAGTAGATACAGGAAAAGGGCCACATGGTTTCAGAATTTCAGCAGACAGTAAGAGCGCTTATATTGCAAACATGGGTGAAGATACAGTCAGTGTTGTTAATCTTGATACGATGAATGAGGAAAAACGAATTAAAGTAGGAGCAGCTCCTGTTACTACAGGTGTCACTTCAGATGGAAAAACGCTTGTGGCTACATTAAATGGAGAAAATGCTCTCGCAGTAGTGGATTTGGCTACTGAGAAGGTTGCTAAAATTCCTGTTGGGACTGGCCCCGCACAAGTATATATTGATGAGAAAGATCAGTTTGCCTACGTTGCAAACCAAGGAACAGAAGAAAATCCTTCAAACAGTGTGACAGTCATAGATCTTGCTGCAAAAAAAGCAACGTCTGAAATTATAACTGGAAAAGGATCACATGGAGTTGTAACAAGTCCAGATAATAAGAAGGTTTATGTTACAAATATGTTTGAAGATACGGTGAGCATCATTGATAAAGAAAAGAATGAGGTAATTGAAACAATTGAAGTAAAAGGTGTGCCGAATGGAATAACCATTACAGATTAAGTAAATATAGATTAATAAAATCCCAAAAGCCGCCTAATAGTAATTAGGCGGCTTTTTCTTTCGTTATCATGAGTTTGTTAGTAAGCTGAACTGTATTTTTTGCTTGTCACAGTTTTTTCTTGAAAAATTAATCATTCTTGCACATTTTCTCGATATTATCCAGTTACACTGCTAATTACAAATAGTAAAAAGAGGTGAGAACCCAATGGAAAGTATTGAGGCAATTGACCGTATAGCCTTTGAATTAGGGCCATTCACAGTCTATTGGTATGGATTGATTATTGGAACAGGGCTGTTTTTAGGTTGGCTTCTTGCGACAAGAGAATCAAAAAAACTTGGACTAGATAAAGATATATTTGCTGATCTGTTATTGTGGGCGATTCCTATATCAATTTTGAGTGCAAGACTCTATTATGTGATTTTTAAATGGGATTATTATATTCAAAACCCTGGCAAAATGATAGCGATTTGGGAAGGTGGCATAGCTATTCATGGAGCACTAATTGGTGCAGTAGTGACTGCGATTATTTTTGCAAGAAAAAAGGGCCTCTCATTTTGGAAACTTGCTGATATTGCGGCACCGAGTCTTCTTCTAGGCCAGGCAATTGGAAGATGGGGTAATTTTATGAACCAGGAAGCGCATGGAGGAGAAGTTACCCGTTCTTTCCTCGAAGGACTTTACTTACCAGACTTTATCATTAATCAAATGTATATCGAAGGAGCCTATTATAATCCTACCTTTTTATATGAGTCACTATGGAATATAGCAGGCTTTTTCATTTTAATTCTAATCAGGAAATTCCCTATAAAGCGTGGAGAGGTTTTTCTTTCATATATAATCTGGTATTCTGTGGGCAGATTTTTTGTAGAAGGACTAAGAACGGATAGTCTGATGCTTACAGAATCAATAAGAATTGCTCAACTCATGTCCTTAAGCTTGATTATAGGTGCTGCAGTCTTAATCTACTTAAGAAGAAGGTCAGGGAAAGCTAGCCATGGATATGCTGAAGAGATTAATTAAACATCAAACCAATGAAGTGGCCTATCTTTGCTTTAATTTAGGCTCATTATGTTAAAAAAACTGTTGAAAAAATGCATTTTTTGTGGAGTTTATGATGATGAAGGCTGGGTAGAATTGAGGATAAGAAAATAAGATAAACTTATTTAAAAAATGAGAAATACCTCCATTTTATACCTCCTTATTACTAGCCTTGTCGTATGTCAGCTCCAGGGAAAGTTGAAATGGAAAAATAAAATTGATATAGATAGTTTGTCTATTAACTGAAAGGTCAGTTTACTGTGCTGTCTGTATTCAGACAGCTTCTTTATTTTAATATACGGAGGCATTAAATGAAGCTTAAAACTCTTATTTCAGACATCACTAATTCATTGGAGTACGCATCTGACATTGAAGTAAACCGAATTCAGTTCAAGTCAAGAAATGTAAAAAAAGGAGACATATTTGTTGCTATAAAGGGATTAAAACATGATGGCCACAACTTCATCAATGAAGCTATTTCTAATGGAGCCGTTGCTGTTGTAGGTGAAGCAGAATATGATTGTCTTCCTGTTCCATACATTAAGGTCCAAGATGCTAGGCAAGCCCTGGGGAATCTGGCTAAAACTTTATACTGTGATCCATCTAAGATGCATAACATGATTGGGATCACTGGAACAAATGGAAAGACCACAACTGCTTATATGGTAAAACATATTTTTCAAACTGCTAGCGAATCCTGCTCACTCTTCAGCACGGTTTCAAACTTTGTGAATGGGACTGAACTCATGTCTACTGCAACTACACCTGACATACTTGAATTAAATAAAATGCTTCGGATGAGTATGGACAAGAATGTTGTAATGGAAGTTTCCTCACATGGGCTGCATCAGAAAAGAGTAGAGGGAATAGAATTCAATTATGGAATTTTCACTAACCTTACTCATGATCATTTAGATTATCATCAAAATATGGAAGAGTATTTCAATACAAAGGCCGGATTATTTAAGCTTCTTAAAAAAAATGGTGAGGCCATCATTAACTCAGGCTGTCCCTGGGGAAGGAAGTTAATAAACCAATTAAAGAACAAGCGTCAGTCTGTCTTATCATTCGGAACTTCTGAGAATGATGATCTTCAGTTATTAAGCACTAAAGATGGAGTTTCAAAAATAAGAATACAGGGTTCTAATGTAAAGTTAGAGATCAAAATGCCCATGCCCGGAAATCACAACCTGCAAAATGCACTTGCGGCAATATTATGCGCTTATAGGGCTGGGGTAAATGTCAATGATATTAAAAGAGCAGTAGAAAGTTTCCCTGGAGTTCCTGGGAGATTTGAAGAATATTATAGCCAAAGTGTCAACTTTATCTTAGATTACGCACATACTCCAGATGGTCTAGAAAACCTTTTGGAAACAGTAAAAAAATTAAATGGGAATAGAATTGTGCATGTATTTGGCTTTAGAGGTAACAAAGATATGACCAAGAGGCTAGCAATGCTTGATATTTCCGCAAAATATTGTGACAAAATAATATTAACACTTGATGACTTAAATGGTGTTGCACTAGAAAAAATGATATTAGATTTAAAAAAGTCAGTTAATTACATTGGAACAAATAATATCCATCTGATAATAGATCGGACAAGGGCTATTGAGTATGCATGGAAAAACTCAATAAAGGGAGATCGGATTGTAATAACCGGTAAAGGACCCGAACTTTATGAACGGGAGTTTGAATTACCAGCTGACAGCGATGCAGAAACAATCAAATATTTGTTTTCGAAAAGCTACAAAGCATCTAATGTATAGGAATTTTTAAGGTAAGGAATATAATCTTGAAAGTACGGAAGCCTCACTTCATACAAACGGCTTTCGTATTTTTGTTAAAACTGCATATTTTCTTGATAAAGATATGCGATAATACTTTCTAGCCTTTTAACCCAATGTGCTATTTTAAACCCAATAATTTGACATATTAAAACTGATCTTAATGAAACTCCGGGAAAAAAGAAAAGGGGTATTGTTTACCATGGGCATATTAACAAGGCACTTGGTTATTGGATTGACAAGCATAATTCTAGTCTATTTATTCTTAGTTAGCCGTTCAGAATGGAGTCCAATGCATGCCTGGAACAGGGCTTATGCTGATGTAGCTCTTGTTTTTCTTATTTTAACCATTATTATTGGTCCATTAAGCCGAGTAACAAACCTATTTGTCCGCTTTTTATCCTGGAGAAGGGAGTTGGGGATTTGGTGCTTTATTATGGCAGTCCTGCATGTCTATATACTTTTCGAGGGATGGTTTTACTGGGAACCCATCAGATTAATTATTGGCGTTATTCAAGAAACGGGCCAGCTTTCTTTTGATCCTGGTTTCACCCTTGCAAATATTCTAGGTACAGTGGGACTTGCCTATTTACTTTTACTTGCTTTGATATCTAATAATAAAGCAATAGAAGTACTGGGAAAAAAGTTGGAACTACCTCCAGAAAAAAGTGGAACTCTATACATTTTGATCATATTGCACACGGCGTTCTTTCTCTTCTTTTTTAGACTAGGGAGTTATAACCCGGTACAAAAGCCTTTTCTAGTGACGGTGACTGTTGTCTTGGTGCTCCATTGGATTGTTTTTTTACAAACTGTCCTAAAAAGTAAAATAAGGAAACAGTAGCCAAGGGATATAAAACGAGGATACTGAGAGAAAAAAGCCGAGGAAATAAAAAATGAAATTGTTTTTAATATTGAATAGCTTTGCTGCCGCAGTTTTAATACTAATCCTTTTATCTGGAAAAGAAGATTTTTCAAAACTACGAAGTTTAATAGTTTCAGAATCACCTAAAGAAACCACACAAGACCTTTTAGAGGAGCAAGAATATAAAAATACAATTGTAAAGATTAAGGACAAAGTTCTTATTGATGCTCCTGTAATTAAGCAATTCCCCGAGCTGCCGAGAGGATGTGAGGTGACTAGCCTTGCAATGCTGCTCCAATATAAAGGAATTGATACTGATAAAATGACACTTGCCGGTGAAATTAAAAAGAATTCTGTTCCTTTGAAAAGAGAAGGAGGGAATATTTATTGGGGGCATCCAAATGATGGGTTTATTGGGGATATGTATTCATATGATAATCCTGGATTAGGAGTTTATCATAAACCTATTAAGGAACTCGCTGAAAAATATTTACCTGGAGAAATACTAGATTTAACAGGGAAAGAGTTTTCCGAGCTTATGATTTTTCTTTCATTGGACATTCCAGTCTGGATTATTACGAATACGACTTATAGGGAATTGCCAAAATCAGCTTTTGAAAAATGGAATACCCCTGCAGGAGAAATCGATATAACCTATAAAGAACATTCGGTCCTTATTACTGGATATGATGATAAAAATATTTATTTTAATGACCCTATAACCGGGATGAAAAATAAGTCTATGAATAAGGAAGATTTTCTTAAAGCCTGGAGGCAAATGGGGAGTCAAGCAGTAACCTACCTGCCAGAATGATGTTAAAGATAATTTAATTAATCTAATCAAATGTGAAAATATATGATTGGGGTGTTAACATGCTTGGTATTAATCTTTTTAAATCACTTTTAAACAAAAAACTTGGCCTTTTTTATATTGTAGTAATATTCTTTTGGATAAAAACTTATTTAATTTACAAAACCGAATTTAATTTAGGGGTCAGCAATGCTATGCAGCAGTTTTTATTATTGCTCAACCCAATAAGTTCTGCCCTTTTATTTTTAGGAATTGCCTTATTCTTTATAGGGAGAAAACAGCATTGGGTGCTGCTGGCCATGAATTTTATTTTAACATTCTTCTTATATGCTAATGTTGCTTATTATCGCTTCTTTAACGATTTTATTACTGTTCCAGTTCTTTTCCAGACACAGAATTTTGGGAAAGTTGGAGGGAGTGCCGCAGCGCTTCTAGAGCCAACTGACATCCTGTATTTCTTTGATACTTTATTGTTACTTGCTTTAATTCTTTCAAAGAGACTGAAAATGCCGGGTCGATTACCGAGAAGAACTTTAAGTAAGGTATTTTTATCGGGATTATTGCTACTTGGAGTAAATGTTGGGCTTGCTGAAGCTGATAGGCCTCAATTGTTAACTAGAAGCTTTGATAGAAATTATCTTGTAAAGTATCTTGGTGCATATAATTTTGCTATATATGATATTATCCAAAACACAAGGTCTTCAGCCCAAAGAGTTATGGCTGACAGCAGTGATATTACAACAGTTGAAAATTACACATCATCCAAACATGCAAAGCCTAATCCCGATTATTTTGGTACAGCCAAAGGAATGAATGTCATTTACATTTCGTTGGAATCGTTTCAGAATTTTCTTATCGGATATAAACTACATGGAGAAGAGGTCACTCCTTTCTTAAACTCATTAGCAAAAGATCCGAACGCAATCTATTTTCCGAATTTTTTCACCAGACAGCACAGGGCAAAACGTCTGATGCCGAATTCCTAATGGAAAATTCATTATATCCCCTTCCTCAAGGATCTGTCTTTACGACTAAAGCACAAAATACGTACCAGGGATTACCCGCTATCTTAAAAGATAAAGGCTATTATTCTGCCGTTTTTCATGGGAATAACAAATCATTTTGGAATAGGGAAGAAATGTATAAGTCATTGGGATACGATATGTTTTATGACTCAACTTATTATAATATGAAAGAAGAAAATGTTATAAACTATGGGCTGGAAGACAAGCCATTTTTTAAAGAGACTATCCCTTATTTACAATCGATTCCTCAGCCATTTTATGCCAAGTTAATTACGCTGTCTAATCATTTTCCCTATCCGATTGACGAAGAAGATCAGTCGATTGAGCCTGCAGAAACAGGAGACGAGACAGTTGATGGCTATTTCCAGACTGCACGATATTTAGATGAAGCTCTAAAGCAGTTTTTTGAAGATTTAAAGCTTACTGGTCTTGATAAAAATACCATGGTAGTGATGTACGGAGATCATTATGGAATTTCTGAAAACCGCAAAAAGCCAATGTCAAAAGTTATGAACAGAGAGATAAATGATTTTGAGCAAGCTCAATTGCAGAGAGTGCCGCTTTTCATATACGCACCAAGCCTGAAGGGATTTGTTAATGAAACTTATAGTGGTGAAGTTGATGTGCGCCCAACAGTCTTAAACCTTCTTGGTATTGACACTTCACATCAGGTAGCCTTTGGAACAGACTTGTTATCAAAAGAAAGAGATCAGATTGTCGCGTTTAGAAATGGCGACTATATTACCGATAAGGTAACTTCAGTAAAAGGTAAAATCTATGATAACGAAACAGGACAAATTGTTGAGAACATTACACCATATCAAAAATACTCAGAAATTGTTAAAAATGAACTTGAGTTATCCGATAAGGTGGTATATGGGGACTTGCTGCGTTTCCACAAACTTAGCGGAATTCAGACAACGGATAAATCAAAATTGGACTATTCAAAAGCTGAGCATTTCAATGAAGACTGGGTTGAGCAGCAGAAATAGGTTTATGGGGGGATTGCCCCCTTTTAATTTTCATACTTTCTGCATATTTTAGAAGTTATATTGCCTAATTAATAAAATTTTTATAATATATAAATCGTAATGGTTACTGTTTAATTCTAGAGGAGGTAACACTTTGTATAAATTAATGTGGCCAATACTGTTTGCTATTGGCATTTTGGTCCTTGGGGGATGCAGTCAAGCAACTCAAGAGGAAAAGAACACTCAAGCTGATGATGAGAAATTAAAAATTTACACGACAATCTTTCCGCTTCAGAATTTTTCAGAAAAAATTGGAGGGGAATTTGTAGAAGTAGAAAATATCGTTCCAACAGGATCTGATGCTCATTCCTTTGAACCTACAACTAAAACTATGATCAAAATCGCTGAGGGGGATGCTTTTATCTATTTAGGAACAGGAATCGAAGGGTTTGCCGATGCAGTCATTAGTGCCGTTAAAAATGAAGATACTGCCATTGTAAAAGCATCCGAAGGAACTCCTCTAATTGGAGCTCAGAAATCTCCCGAAGATGAACATGAAGTAGAAAATGATGAGGCTCATGCTGGTGAAGAGGGAGAGGTTGATCCTCATGTTTGGCTTGATCCAGGCAGATCGGTACAGCTTGCTGAAAATATAAAGAATGCATTAATTAAAATTGATCCTAGCCAGCAAGATTATTTTGAAAAGAATTTTCAGGCTCTCAAAGCTGATTTAGAAACTGTAGACTCTAACTTTGAAAGCATGGTCAACGAGTCAAAAAATAAAACCTTCATCGTTGCCCACTCTGCCTATGGATATTGGGAAGATGCCTATGGTTTAAAGCAAATTGGAATTAGCGGCCTTTCTCCTAGTGCTGAACCATCTCAAAAACAGCTTGA
Source organism: Cytobacillus pseudoceanisediminis (assembly GCF_023516215.1). Classification (NCBI taxonomy): domain Bacteria; kingdom Bacillati; phylum Bacillota; class Bacilli; order Caryophanales; family Bacillaceae; genus Cytobacillus; species Cytobacillus pseudoceanisediminis. The sequence continues at coordinate 140,041 of NZ_CP097350.1, forward strand.
AGAAATCATTAAAACAGCTGAAAATGCAGAATTAGATTATATCCTTTTCGAGCAAAATGTCGAAAATCGGGTTGCTGAGGTCATAAAAAGAGAACTCGGAGCAGAAACTCTGACTCTTCACAATTTAGAATCATTAACTGAGGAAGATATTCAAAACAATGAAGACTATATAAGCTTAATGAATAAAAATATAGAAACCTTAAAACAAGCACTGAATAATACATGAAGTAAAACAAACCCGTTTGAAAAAGGGTTCCCTATTTAGTTCCATTCGTATCATAAAACATAAAATATAATCAATTAAAAGCCTAAATCCGATAAAGATTTAGGCTTTTTCATTCTTTATTAATAGTTTTGGGTATTAGAATATAAAAACACTGAGTAAATAAATATTAACATTGCGGCTTATTTTTTATAATTTCGGCTTTGAAAATTTTGATGTTTTAATAACCCTTTTGGAGGTATATACTCATGTGAAATATTTTAAAGGAGGAAGAAAATGACCAACAAAATTTTAAAAATTTCAGGGTTAGGTTTGGCATCGCTCGGACTCGTTTTTTTAACTGGGGAAATCTCTGCAGATGCCCACAATGCGGGAGCCAAATTACAAACCAGTGCTCAAGTTAAAGAGGAATCGAAAGTTGAGAAACATTTAGAAAAGTTGGAAGGAAAAGTGAATGAGCTTAACCTTAAAATAGGGGGAATAGAAGAATCCCTTGCTGAACCCCCTTAACTGCTGAAGAGGTAGAAAGATACAAGGAATATAAAGAAAAAATAAGCGATTTCCTTAATCGTTTAAACGCTGCGGAAAACCATTTAGAGGCCTTAACTCACAATCCATACAAACAAAGAGCATCCACAGAAGAGATAAAAGTACTTATTAATGAGGTACGAATTAATGCTTTAGAGGTCAATGAAACAATAGAAGCTCATTTTGCTGAGACTATGTCAAGTTTAGGTGAAGTCCCAAATGGACTGCAAGAAGCTGAGAATCCTTTTTTTGAAATCGGAAGTCAGGCTATAATTCAAGCAGATCATATGCCCGGTATGAAAGGTGCTTTAGCAACCATTGCAGGAGCATATAAAACAACTGCTTACTCTGTTACGTACTATCCTACAACAGGAGGAGACCCAGTAAAAGATCATAAATGGGTCATCCATGAAGAAATAGAAAACGCCGGGGAACAACCTTTTAAACCTGGTACGGAAGTTACTCTTAACGCGGATCATATGAAAGGTATGGACGGAGCAACCGCGGTCATCGAATCATCGGTAGAAACTACAGTCTATATGCTTGACTTCACTACTACTACCGGGGAAAAAGTAGATAATCACAAATGGATCATTGAAGAAGAACTTACCCCTGAATATTAACTAAATATTAAAAACCTTAGAAAGCCGAATATATACAAGCCTATTTATCTTGTATATATTCGGCTTTTATTATAGTTAGTAGTGCAGAAGCAGTAATAGAGTTCTTAAAAACCATTAACTACAGGATGTGTGCTGTAATTTTGCAAAAGAGAACCAAACAGATTTACTTTTAAATGTTTTTAGTAATCAAAGAAAATATCTTCCTTTGTTTTCTGCGAAGAAATGGAACTTTCAATTTTGTTGAATTTAAAGCAATATCCTCTACCTTTACACCATTGTTATATGGCTTTATTTTACTAACTCAGATACCCCTATACAATTTTCTGCTACAAAAGGACCTTCATATCCATAAAAAATTCATATTTGTCTGAGAAACTATTCTCAAAAACGATTGGTGGGAAAGAAGTGGATATTTCAAAAAGTGAAGTAGTCATACAAAGGTATAACAGAATTTCTCTTTTTTATGACTGGATGGATAAGATGATTAAGGATGAATGGAGAAGGAGCCTTTTGGCCGATGTAAGTGGAGATGTACTGGAAGCAGGAATCGGGACAGGAATAAATCTTAAATATTATTCTAAAGATATTACTTCCTTAACTGGAGTGGATTTTAGTGAAGGAATGCTCAATTATGCAAGAAAAAAGAAGGAAAAATTAAATGTGGACTACAAGGTAAATCTGATAAATGCTGATGTTCAAGCTCTTCCATTCCCTGATAATACATTTGATGCAATAGTCTCAACATGTGTGTTTTGCTCAGTTCCTGATCCAGTCAAGGGATTGAAGGAATTGAATAGAGTATGTAAGCCAGGTGGGAAAATTTTTATGATTGAGCATATGAGGAGTAGCAACCCTGTTGCAGGAGTAGTTATGGATATGCTTAATCCACTAACGGTCAGGCTGTGGGGAGCGAATATCAACCGGAATACATTAAATAATGTAGATTTGTCTGGACTAATACTCATAGATAATATTCCATTAATGGGTACAGTCGTCCGAAAACTAATTTTAAGGCCCAAGAAAATAGTATAAACATTTCCGTTTGTTGGACAAACATTAGAAAAAAGGAGATGTTGAAATGGTTATTCAATCCAATATGTCACCAAAAGCAATTGTTGAAGTGTGGGCAGAAACAGCGTTAGTCTTTAACAAATACAATATTCCTCTTACAGATCACCCCTTGGAAACATTAGTAGAAATGGAGTACTTATCTTGTCTCCTTCAAAAATTAAATTCTTTTGTTGGGAGTTCGGCTGCTACCTGTGTAGAGGGTGGCTGACAAATCCCATCAAAATTGGAGTAGTTTACTCCTTTGAACCTATTTTGTAATGGGTAATTTGATTTTTGATAAGATAAAAAGACTGTGAACCGTTAGAAGTAATTGGAGGAAGTGGTTGGATACTTTTCTCCGTATTACTCTGGCCACAATCACCCAATAGTAAATCAATGTCTTTTTTGTGGTGAGCTAACTAGAAATATGCATTTTTTATGCAGTTTAATTGCGCAATGCAAGGGTAACCTATCTTATGTATTGGAAAAAAACACAGAAAGGATGATTCTATGTATAGCCAGACCTACGAGCAATGTATTCAGGCTTGCCTTGAATGTATGGAAGCATGTAATGTATGTTATGATGCATGTTTACGTGAAGAAGACATAAAAATGATGGCAGACTGTATTCGAATGGATCGAGATTGCGCAGATATTTGTGCTTTTGCTGCAAAATCTATGCAATCCAACAGTCCCTTTGTAAAACAAATTTGCCAATTATGTGCGGACATTTGCGAGGCATGCGGAAACGAATGCAAGAAACATCACCATGAACACTGTCAAAACTGTGCAGAGGCCTGCTTTAAATGTGCAGAAGCTTGCCGTCAAATGTTATAATTTAGCAAAAAAACAGACACCTTGGTGTCTGTTTTTTTTTTGCCCATCAATAATTTAAATAGTTAATCATTCTCAATATAAAAAAATTTTTGAAGATACATCCGATTTTTCTAAAAGTGTACTACAAGGAACATTTAACTGCATATCTCTGTAGGAAATAAGAGAGTCTAAAACTGCAAGAAAATAGTGCTATATAAGTATTAATAGAGTTTAATAGAGAATCTATTCTATTATCAATTTTTTATCATATATTAAAGTACCAAGGAGAAATACTAGAACGGAGGGAACAAATGAAAGATAGGAATCATACTTCCATGTTTTTTATACGAGTTCATTGGATTTATCTTGCTCTTTTTTTATTCATTTTTAGTATTGTATTTTTTATAAACTATCTTGATTTAAAAGAAAGATTAAATTCTTCAATAGTTTCAGCGACTAGTGAAAAGGTGCATGCTAATTTTTTCTAAGCCTAATGTCAACTGAAATTGGCCCGCTTAAATCAACTATTAAGGAAGATGAAACGCCATCCATCTCCCGTGCTGCATTTCTCACTTTCACAAATATTTGGCCGGAAGACATTCGGACTTTTCTCGGTAGGGAAATTCCTGGTTTTTCCATATTCAACACCGAAATTGCCATTGCAGGACTTGGAACAGACCTCACTACTTTGCCAATAGAATCTGCCCCTCCATTAGAGATGCTTTTGAAAGAGAAAGAACTGACAGAGAAGGACCAGTCTAATCCAAAAATTTCACAAGAAAAGGGAACTTCTCCTGTCCCTAATACCGGTAAAGATGTGGCATTTATTTATCATTCGCATAGCTGGGAAGCCTTTTTGCCATCACTGCCTGGAAAGAAAACGGCAGATGAAGCTGTAAGTTTAAATGAAAGTAAAAACATAATAGCGGTGGGCAAAAAGCTGAAAGACGAACTAATGAAGCGAGGGATAGGAGCAAGCCATAGTACATCGAATGTTACAGAAGTATTGAAAAAGAAAAATTGGAATTATAATTATTCCTACGCTCTCTCAAGAGAAACAGTAATAGAGGCAATAGCCCAAAAATCTTCAATTAGCTATCTTATTGATATTCACAGAGACTCCCAGCCAAAGAAACTTACAACGACAATGATAAAAGGGGAGCCATTTGCAAGATTATTTTTTATCGTTGGAAAGGAAAATAAAAACTATGAAAGGAATCTTGCACTAGCTAAGGAATTGAATAAAAAGCTAGAAGAAGAATTTCCTGGAATTAGCAGAGGTGTTTTTATAAAAACAAAAGATGATGGGAATGGGGTATATAACCAAGACCTTTCTAGCCAATCAATGCTCCTTGAGTTCGGAGGAGTAGAAAATAATAACACGGAATTAGATAATTCTATTGAGGCGTTTGCGAAGGTCTTCAGTGAATATTACTGGGATGCTGAGGAAGTAAACGGAAATTGATAACTAGAAATCGTCACTATTTAGGATTTTATTTACAGTTCTTCTCAAAGAAACTGCAATCTCCGTATATTTTAGATGCAAGGAGTTGCCCTACAGAATAAAGAAAGAAGCTGATTTTAGAGCATTGAAAAAATGTTCCAAAATCAGCTTTTCTAATGTTTGGAGAGTCAATTGCTAGATAACTTATTCTGCGAAATATATTAAATATGTCAATCCTTCATAAAATCTTCATAATTAAATGGTATCAATGAAAAAGGAGCTATCTTTAACAGTGAACCTAAACTTTTTTACAGATTAATGAATGATAACAAGGCAGGGGAATTAAATATGTATGAATTTTTCAGTACAATAAGCAACTTCTTTAGTCAACCTCTAATTAATATAGGTTTGAACACCAAGGACATTCCCATAATTTCTGCTTTTATTTTAGGCCTTGTCGGCGCATTGGCTCCATGTCAATTTACTGGGAATCTGGGCGCGATTACACTATATGGAAATAAGTCTTTCCAAAAGAATATTGCCTGGAAAGAAGTTTTGTTCTTCACGCTTGGGAAAATTGCTGTATTTTCCTTTTTTGGATTATTAGTGTGGATCTTCGGAAGTGAAATAAAGACTTCTTTGACAGTTTACTTTCCTTGGATAAGAAGAATTATTGGTCCTATGTTTATATTGGTAGGTTTATTTTTACTTGGATTTATTAAATTAAGTAAAACAATCTCCTTAGGGGGATTTTTCAAAAGTTCCAAAAGGAAGGAAGCTTAGGCGCATTCTTTATGGGAGTAAGTTTTAGCCTTGGTTTTTGTCCAACCATGTTTGTATTATTTTTCATCACACTGATGCCAATGGCTATCTCTGTAAATTATGGGATGATACTCCCTCCTATCTTTGCAATAGGGACTTCTTTGCCTTTGATTATTGCTGTATTTCTTATATGGTATCTAGAGCTGGGAGGTAAGTTAATGAAAAAGGGGCGAAGAATGGGGGCTATTGTGCAAAAAGCAACAGGCATCATTATGCTGATAATTGGAGTATTCGATACTATTACTTACTGGAGTTTTTAATAGAGAGCTTCTTATGTGATATGTGCAAATGAATTATATGATTCAGGTTATTATTTTGATGGACCTATCCAATTCGGCTTCCAACGTTTGAGTATTATAGATATTGAAAGTTAACATCAGCCGCTTACATACGAAAATGAGCGTTATTGGATTAGTTTTAATGGAGAAATTTATAACGACGTAGAAAAGAACATCTTAATGCTGGTTTAAGCTTTGAAACAAGCTCCGATACAGAGTATTTATAGGAAAATTAGTATTAATTTAAACGATTAAGTTATAAGATCAGGAGGAAAAAAGGTGTCTAATCGAAAGAAACTAAACAAGCTGCGACAGTTTGGCATAGGATGGATTTTTCTGATTGTAATGGGGTTTTTTATTTTCCTTATTTTTATTCCTAATAACGGAGTTAATAAAATTAAATTTCCTGACTTACATGGTCTTAGCTACTCAGAGGATGGTGGAAAATTAGTTGCTGCAGTCCATGATGGCTTAAAAGTATATTCTGACAGTTCATGGTCGGTACCAGATATACCGAAAAATGATTATATGGGGTATTCACCTGTTAAGAATGGATTTTATAGCAGCGGACACCCAGCTCCAGGTTCCAACCTTAAAAACCCCTTAGGAATTGTTAAAAGCAAGGATAATGGGGAAACGGTGGAAATCGTTGATTTTCAGGGGGAGGCAGATTTCCATGCATTATCCGTAGGGTATGAAACAGAAGAGATCTATGTTTTTGCAGCTGAACCTAATTCAAAAATGAAAGAACAAGGATTTTATTACTCCTCTGATCAAGGAGAAACTTGGAATTTAATGAATATGCAGGGGGTATCCGGCTCTCCTCTCACGATGGCAGCACACCCTTCAAAGAATGGAACATTAGCTATTGGCACAGATCAAGGGCTCTATCTCTCTGAAAACTACGGGAATACGTTTGACAAGATATTAGCAGAAATCAGTGTGAGTGCTACTGTATTTGCAGGTAATGACACAATAATTGCCGGTACTAATAATGGGAACAATGAAATTACAGAAGTTAATATTAATAATAATAAATCAACTAATTACAGTATGCCTAAAAATTCAGAAGGGAATATTACCTTTATTGCTGTAAATAATAAAAACAAAAAAGAACTTTCGTTTGCTACAGATCAACTCAATATATATACAACCACTGATTCAGGGGAAACATGGGATAAAATTGTCGAAGAAGGTGCTGGTAAGAACACCGGGAAAAATTAGAGCTTACTATTCCGAATCAATATCTATAAGGTAGTCAATTAATTGCATGAGTCGCTAAACTGAAATAACAAAAATGCTCAGAGATTTTGCTCTGTGCATTTTTTATAGGCTTTTATTAACTGAAAAATCAATTCACCGATCATGCTCTTTTCCTGCCTTGTTTGTTTCGGCATACCTATATAGGGTATACAAGTATTAATTAAGCAGCGTGTCTTGTAAAGCTGTATCAATATCTCTCAGTTCAGAAAAAATAAATTAAAAACCATTTAGTATGAAAGGATGTTAATAATGGCTAGAGATCACCAAACCACTAAGGAACCTGGGAATCACACTAGCAATAACCACAAAGGCCATCATAATAATAATCATGATGACCATATGATCCATCAAAATCTTGAACATCACGATCATGAAATGAAAGGAAAATCTATTGAGAAAGAACATCTTCATCATCAAGATAGTAATGGGGATCATAATCATAGAGACGGCCATGGATCGCATCATGGCCATATGGTAGAAGATTTCAAGAAACGATTTTATATATCACTCCTCTTTTCCTTACCAGTCTTTTTCTTTCTCACATGATACAAGAACTTCTTGGTTTTAAGTTTACATTTCCATATGATTCGCTTGTACTTTTTTTACTTTCATCCTTTGTATTTTTCTATGGTGGATATCCGTTTTTAAAAGGTGCAATTGATGAAATGAAACAAAGAGCACCAGGAATGATGACCCTTATTGCTTTAGCAATAGTTGTCGCTTATGTATATAGCACATTGACTGTATTTGGTTTAGAGGGAATGGATTATTATTGGGAGCTAGTCACGTTAATAGACATAATGTTGATTGGACATTGGATTGAAATGAAATCTGTGATGGGGGCTTCAAACGCTTTGGAACAGCTTGTTAAATTAATGCCATCCGAGGCACATAAAATCATAGATGATGGTACTCAAGAAGTATCCGTTTCAGATCTATTACCTGGTGATAAAGTGCTGGTCAAGCCAGGTGAAAGGATACCTGTAGATGGTATTATTAATAAAGGGAACTCTACTGTTGATGAATCAATGTTAACAGGGGAATCACTGCCTGTTGAAAAATCAACAGACGATGAAGTGACAGGCGGTTCTGTTAACGGGGATGGCGCATTAACAATAGAGGTCAAAAATATTGGTGAAGAAAGTTATCTTTCACAAGTTGTTAAGATGGTTAAGGAAGCCCAAGAATCGAAGTCTAAAACACAAGATCTCTCTAATCGAGCTGCTAAATGGTTGTTTTATATTGCTCTAATTGCAGGGATACTAACTTTAATCGGTTGGCTTATTACTGGTTTTACATTTAACTATGCCTTAGAACGAATGGTAACAGTCATGATCATTGCTTGTCCTCATGCACTTGGATTAGCGGTACCGTTAGTGATTGCGAATTCTACTGCTATTTCTGCAAAAAAAGGATTGCTAATCCGAAATCGAACACAGTTTGAGGAGGCCAGGAGAATTAATACTGTTGTCTTTGATAAGACTGGTACCCTGACAAAGGGTGAGTTTGGTATTACAGATATAATTCTTTCAAATAAGTATGACGAGAATACGGTTTTGAAAGTGGTCGCTTCATTAGAGTCACAATCCGAACATCCGATTGCAAGAGGGATATTAAACAGTGTAAAAGATAAAGAATTAACAATCTCAGAGCCTGATGAATTCGAATATATGCAAGGAAAAGGGATTAAAGGGCGAGTAGATGGAAAAGAAGTATTGGCAGTTAGTCCAGGCTATATGAAGACTCAAAAAATACCTTATCCTGAAGAAAAATACAAGAAACTATCCTCAGATGGTAAAACGGTAATATTCGCCATTATCGATGGGGAATTTGCTGGTATGTTAGCACTTGCTGATCAAATCAGGGAAAGTGCCATGAAAGCAATAATAGAGCTAAAGGAAATGAATATAGAATCAATTATGCTGACAGGGGATAATAACCAGGTAGCGAATTATGTAGGAAATGAAATTGGAGTAGATAAAGTATATGCTGAAGTTTTGCCCCATGAAAAAGCCAGTAAAATAAATGAAATTAGACAGGGAAATAAAAAAGTCGCAATGACAGGAGATGGAGTTAATGATGCACCAGCATTAGCAAATGCAGATCTAGGAATTGCTATAGGAGCAGGTACGGATGTTGCAATCGAGACAGCAGATGTAATCCTGGTTAATAGTAATCCAAAAGATGTGGTTGAAATTATTAATTTGTCTAGAAAGACATATAGAAAAATGATACAAAACCTTTGGTGGGGGGCAGGATATAATATTATAGCCATCCCTTTAGCCTCAGGAATGCTTTATAAGTTAGGTTTTGTATTAAGTCCTGCGGTCGGCGCAGTACTAATGTCTCTTAGTACAATTATAGTTGCCATAAACGCTAAGTTATTAAGGGCATAGTAATTGGGGAATACCCAAATCAATCTTTATCATTAGAAGATTCAATGGTAAGATTGCAAAGTTTTGGCCATTCCATAGAATTATTCCACCATTCTATTTTAAGTTCCTATACAACAAAGAAGCCATCCCTGTAAAAATACTGAGGGATGGCCCTTTTTAATTGACTGTAATAGTGCCTATCATGCCATTTTCTTTATGTCCAGGAATAGTACAATAAAACTCAAACACTCCGGACTCAAGAGGTGTAAAATTCAGAGCCGCTTCACTCTTTCCTGATGCATGCAGGTGGAAGTCAGCTTGATCGGTGCCATGATTAGCGTGTTTGTTGCTATCCGATTTCTTAACAGCTATTTGCTTTATTTCAATGTCATGGTCCACGCTGTCTAGATTATTTAGTGTTAGAGCGGTTTCTTGACCCTTTGTTAGGGTTATTTCTGAAGGGGTATAGGAAAATTTTGATGGATAAACAGTTAAAACGAACTCTTTGGTATTCGAGGTATTTTTAATATCGTGCTCACTATGATTCTGCGCTGTATCAGACGAATTAAAGAAGGAAATTGCTTTGCTTTTATCAAGCTGGTTTCCGAAATATAAAAAAGAAAAAGAAGAATAAAAGTTAAAACTGGTTTTAGGAACCATTTTTTATCGTTAATGGAAGTCTCTGATGAGAAAATATTATACAGCAATAATGAACTCGCTGTAAGTGTGAGTAAGATATTAAGTAAGGTAAATGCTTGGTTCTGAGATACCATTTCACCAAGCATGGCGCCCATCATTCCTCCCATTAAACCAGACATAAATCCTTCTAAAGAGGGAAGGATGCCAAACGCTATTCCGCACGCCAACCCCGCAAATGCCCCAATTCCTGCTGAAACAAGCGTAGAAATAAACAAATTCCCTTGATAAACAGCTCCAAATAAAACCCCAGCTGTTAGACCCAAATTCATTCCCATTACCATTGCAACAACCATAGCTTGCATTTTAGTTAATTGCTCCCTGAATTTTATCGATAGCAAGAAGGCTGCAATTCCCGAAACAGCTATTGTTGTCAAAACAAATAACTGATATGCTCCCAAAATCATCAACTCCTTTTTATTTGCTAAATGATATGTAAACGGTAGACAGGCCATACCAAAAAATCTATGAATATCAAAAATAAATAAATTTTCTAAAAATTCTATATTTACAAAATAGGAATTCAGTATTATTATTGTTTTTAATACCCGATACGATAGAGGGGTACTGTACATTAGGAGGAGGAAATAGTATGTCAAAGGGCAAAAGAATCTTATTTCTTGGTGTTTATGGAATGGAAGTAGTCGAATGTGGGGGAGCGTTAGCTAAAAATGTTTTAAATGGAGGGGAGTCTTATGCAAGTATTATGCTTTGCAGAGAAACAAGTCAGCCTCAAGTAAAAAGTGCAGCTGAGGTATTGGGGGTTAGGATTTCTTTCTTGAATTTTGAATATGGCACAGTAGATTTAAGCAAGGAATCAAAGATTAAGCTGATTAAATTAATACGAGAAATTAAACCCGACATCCTCATCACCCAAGATCCGGAGCACTCTTTCCATGATTTAGATCCCGACCGCAGACCTGCCATGACCCTTTTGCTAGAATCAATTGCACTTGCAAGCAGAGACTATGCCTTAGATGAAACACCCGGTTTGTCCCCACACCCCATCCCGACCATCTACTACATGACGCCACATCATCCAAATACAGTCGTTGATATTTCTCAAGTTTGGGAGAAAAAAGAAAAGGCAATGGATATGCTTGAAAGCCAAATGGAGTTTAGCGGTATGCATTTTGATGAAATTCTTGATACCAAGACAGTTGAATTATTATCACCCGGTTATTCCAAATTAAACAGCCTTCAAGAAAAAGGAAGAGCCATGCATAGAGTGTTGGACAAAGCTATTCATGTTTATCATGGCCTGGCAACTCACGGACATTTCGCTCTGGCTGAAGCATACAGAAGAGAAGGGAACTTTCACTTACAGGAGCTAATCAAATAAAAATCTAGATCGCTAAATAGGGGGTGAAAATGAAGAGATCATTTTTTAGTGTTGGATTAATAATTTTATTACTCTTATCAAATTTCAATCCTGTACGGGCGGAAGAGAAAGTGCAATCATTGAAAGTTGGCATTACAAAGGATGAGAATGGATTAAACCCTTATACATATGTAACAGGGTACCCAGGGTTAGATCTGGTCAATTTACTTTATGATACTCTATTTAATTTGGATGAAGAAAATCAGCCGGTACCTTGGCTCGTAAAGGATTACAAAGTTAGCGAAGATGGGCTAACCTATGAACTAACTCTGCATGATAATGTTAAGTGGCACGACGGCAAACCTCTTACGGCTGATGATGTTAAATTCACGATGGAATATTTCATAAAATACCCGAAATCCAGATTTACAAATCCATTAAAAACAATTAAGTCAATAGAGGTAAGCGGAGCAACTGGTATCACATTAAATTTATCACAGGCTGACCCCAACTTTATTATTCAGCCTCTAGCAGATTTGCCAATTTTACCACAGCATATCTGGTCTGAAGTAAGTACTCCCGATGATGAAACCAATGCACTCGGAAGCGGACCTTATATTCTGGAAGAACACAAATCTGGTCAGTACTACAAAATGAAATCCAACAATGATTACTTCAAAGGTGCCCCGCCAATCAACGAATTAATATTTCCGATCATTGAAGATACAACTGCTATGTATAATGCACTTCAGGCAGGTGAGCTTGATGCTATCTCATCAAGTATTTCACCTGAACTTGTGGAACAATTTAGTTCAAATCCTGCTTTGAAAGTAGTAAGAGGGCCAGGATATAGTACCAGCTTATTTCAAATTAATGCAGAGAAATATCCAATGACCGAAACAGCATTTCGTCAAGCCATAGATTATGCTATTGATAAAGAAAATTTAGTAAATACAGTACTGCTTGGTTACGCAGAAGTCGGTAGTCCCGGATTTATCCACCCATCCTCAGCGTATTTCAATTCAAATTTAAAACCTGTTTATGATAAGGAAAAAGCACAACAGATATTAGAAGATGCTGGTTTTATTGATAAGGATGGCGATGGATTTAGAGAAGACCAGAAAGGCAATAACATCGACCTAACCAATTTGGTATACTCGGGCAATCCGATTCGAATCAGAACGGCTGAATTAATTTCAGAAGCGTTAAATGAAATTGGAATCAAAAATTCTGTAAAAGCAATGGATTCAACTACAGTTGACTCATTAATGTGGCCTGATTTTGATGTCAGTAAAGGAAGGGATTACGATCTTGGGGTCTGGAGCTGGTCCAACACAATGCAGCTATTCCCAGATCGAATGAATGACCTATTTCATTCCGATCCCGCTATTGGGACAGTCAATATCGGGGGATACAAGAACCCTGAATTTGACCAACTTGGTGAAAAACTTAAACAGACATACGATGAAACCGAACGACTCAGTCTAATCAAGGACATGCAAGCATTCGTAGCGGAAGATGCCCCATTTATTACACTATATTATCAAGAAATTGTAGGTGCTTTTAATCCTGCAAAATACGATCAGTATGTCTTCCAGGTAGGTAAGGGAATTATCAACAAACTTTCTTTTGTTTCAAGCGAAAAATCCGAATTATCTGACAGCGGGAAGGCAAACAGCGATACAGCTGCTTCAACAGATAGCAAAACAGCAAGTGCTAGTACAGAGAAAGAAGGGAATAATACTTCATTAATTGTATTTGGCGTAATTCTATTAGTGGCCGTTGTTGGGTTTGTCCTTTTAAGAAGAAAGAAAAAAGATAAGGGGAAAGATGATTTTGATTTTTAATTAAAAATAGTTTCCCGTAAAAGCATTTTCTTTTACGGGAAATCTGTATAAAGACATCTACATATTTGGAGGTGAAAGAGTTGGGTAAATTCATAGCTGGCAAGCTTTTGCAATATTTAATTGTCATATTCCTTATGTTGACGTTAAATTTTCTATTGCCCCGTCTAATGCCCGGAAATCCATTAGTTTTTTTAGCTGGCGAAGATGTTGGATTTATGTCCAGTGCAGAAAAAGAAGCTATTTTAGACAAATATGGTCTGAATGATTCTATCATTGAACAATATGGAGCTTATATAAAGAATATTTTCACAGGTGATTTTGGATATTCTTATCAACAAAAGAGGCCTATCTCAGAACTTTTGGTAGAGAGACTCCCATGGACAATGCTTCTAACAGGTCTCGGGCTTGTACTCTCAACTGTTATTGGTGTCATGTTTGGTGCGATATCAGCATGGAAACGGGGCACCAGAACGGATGCAAACCTTCTTACTGTCTTTATGTTTTTAAGTGCCATGCCTTCTTTTTGGGTTGGCATGATATTAGTATCTATTTTTTCTGCTCAATTAGGCTGGTTGCCGGTCTTTGGTGCAGAAAGCGCATGGTCCAACTTCTCAGGAATGGAGCGGCTAATTGATATTGGAAAACACCTGGTACTCCCATTAGCTACTCTTATATTGATTTCTGTTACGAGTACATTTATGATCATGCGGTATTCTATGCTGAATGTCCTTGGAGAAGATTATATTATGATGGCTAAAGCTAAGGGCGTAAAAGAAAAGGCTATTAAGTATAAGCATGCTATGAGGAATGCACTTCTTCCCGTGGCTACTGTCTTTATGCTTAGCTTAGGATTTACTCTAGGCGGTGCAACTGTTATTGAAACCGTCTTTGCCTATCCGGGCGTCGGCCGTTTAATGTTTGAATCTGTATTAAGCAGAGATTACCCTCTTATACAGGCGACATTCCTGATTATTACTTTTAGTGTAGTCATTGCTAACTTTCTTGCAGATTTAATTTATCCCTTAATTGATCCAAAGGTGGGAAGCGGCAATGGTTAATCAAAAGTTAAAGAGATATTGGCAGGTACTTACATCAAATAACATTGGTTTGTTTGGCTTAATTCTTTTAGCGATCTTTTTATTGATTGCCCTTTTAGCGCCAATCCTTGCTCCATTTGATCCAACTGATCGGGTTGGAGCTCCATTTACAAAACCAAATAGCCAATTTTTGCTGGGAACCAATGATGTCGGCCAGGATATTTTAAGTGAATTGCTTTATGGAACCAGGATTTCCTTATTGATCGGAGTCATTGCGGCTTTTATTTCCATTCTCCTTGGCTGCCTGGTCGGAATCGTTTCAGGTTACTACGGCGGCAAAGTAGATGCATTCCTAATGAGATTAGTAGACTTAGTGCTTGTTATCCCTTTTCTTCCTTTAATGATTTTGCTGGCCGCTTTTATTGGCCCTAGTTTTTGGAACATCGTCCTGGTTATCAGTCTAATTTCATGGGCGAGTCCAGCGAGGGTAATAAGATCACAGGTCCTAACACTGAAAACAAAAGGATATGTGGAAGCTGCAAAGTCTATAGGCACAAACATTACAGTCATTCTAAGCAGACATATTCTCCCGGGCGTCATTCCTATAGCTCTTTCCCAGTTTGTTTTAGCAGCGAGTCATTCAATATTAATCGAAGCCTCACTAAGCTTTTTAGGGCTAGGGGATCCGTTTACAAAAAGCTGGGGGACCATTTTATATTATGCTCAGGCCAGAGGTGCGTTTTTAACTGATGCCTGGATATGGTGGGTTCTGCCTCCAGGCTTATTAATAACAACATTGGTCATTGGATTTGCCTTTACTGGCTATTCACTGGAAGAAATTCTGAATCCCCGATTGAGAAAGGAGCGTTAGTTTATGAACACCGTGTTGTCAGTAGAGAACCTTTCAACCTACTTTAAAACGGATAAAGGCATTGCAAAGGCAGTAGAAAATGTTTCTTTTTCACTCAATAAGGGAGAAATGTTAGGTTTAATAGGTGAGTCAGGATGTGGCAAAACAACAGTTGCCCAATCCATTTTAAGGTTAATAGAATATCCTGGAAAAGTAGTATCCGGACGTGTCTTATTAAATGGAAGAGATCTCATAAAGGCTTCTGATAAAGAACTTGCTTCCTTGAGGTGGAAAGAGATTTCGGTAATTCCTCAAAGTGCAATGAACGCTTTGAATCCTATTTTCACAATAGGAGATCAAATTATGGAATCCATTTTCCTTCACGAAAATGTGAGCAAGCAGGAAGCCCTCAAGCGCACTAAGACCCTTCTCGAATTAGTGGGTATAGATGGTGAGCGGTGGAGAAGCTATCCTCATGAATTCAGTGGAGGGATGAAACAAAGGGTTGCCATTGCTATGGCATTAGCTTGTAATCCAAAATTGGTTATATCTGATGAATCTACAACTGGACTGGATGTTTTAACGCAAGCACAGGTAATCGCCTTAATCAAAAGCCTTCAAAAGAAAATGGACTTATCTGTCATCCTGATATCTCATGATCTACCGATGGTTACAGCCATTTGTGATAAGATAGCCATCATGTATGCAGGCAATATCGTAGAATGGGCAACCACGGAGGATATTTTAAAAAATGCACAACATCCATACTCACAAGCACTTTTAAACGCTTCACCTGATTTAGGCAATCCGGAAAAGGAAGTCGTATCTATACCAGGAAGTGTCCCAAATTTAGTGAATTTCCCAAATTCCTGCCGGTTCCATACAAGATGTCCACATGCCTTTGATAAATGCCGGCAGGAGAATCCGGAATTTAAAGAAATTAGAAACGGACATTATACAGCCTGCTTTTTAGAGGAGGTAGGAACCCATGGATGAACGCTACCTTTTAAAAGTGAGCAATTTGAAAAAAACCTTCATTAAAAAGTCAGGAACTTTTTTAAAAAGAAAAAGAACCGAAGTATATGCTGTAAATAATATCAATTTAGAAGTCAAGAAAGGCGAAATCCTTGGAATTATTGGGGAAAGTGGCTGCGGTAAAACGACAACGGCCAGAATGGTTATGCGCCTTATGAAAGAAACCGAAGGGGAAATAATTTTTGAGGGAAAAAACCTTTGTAATTTAAAAGAAGCAGAGACTAACAAAGTCAGAAAAAAATGCAAATGATATTTCAAGATCCTTATGATACGTTAAACCCAGGCATGAGAATTCTAGATATTTTAATGGAACCGATTAACGCACATGAAAAAGATTTGCCTTACGAAGCAAAATTTAAAAAGGTAGTAGAGGCCATAGAAAATATTGAGTTGCGACCTGCAGAAGACTTTATTTATCGATACCCTCATCAATTAAGCGGAGGGCAAAGACAAAGGATTGCCATTGCCAGAGCGATCATCTTAAAGCCATCTTTTATTGCTGCAGATGAGCCTACATCTATGCTTGATGTATCAGTAAGAGCAGGAATTTTGAACCTTCTGCTTGAATTAAGAAAGAAAATGGGACTTACCATGATGTTTATTACACATGATTTATCTACAGCGAGTTATATGTGTGATCGAATTGCAGTAATGTATCAAGGAAAAATAGTAGAAATTGGTCCCACGAAAAAATTATTCAGCATCCATCGCATCCCTACACGAAAGCACTCGTTGCTGTGGTTAAAGATCTAAATCATTTTATTAAGAATAGGGAGAAGCTGATTCTTGATGGGGAGGTCGATTCCACAAAAGAGGAAAAAGGATGTCCATTTGTCTCAAGGTGTCCTCATAAAGAAGCTGTCTGTCATTCACAGGTGCCTAATTTGGAGTCGCTAGACAACGGCCATTCAGTCTCTTGCCATTGTCATACAGAATTGTTGGAAAAGACTTCATAAGAAAGGAAGAACCGTAATGGAAAATCAAAGAAAAAAGGTAAAAATGGCTGTAAATGGAGGAATCAATTTTGGTGCAAAGCTTAATGCCAAGCAGTTGCTTGTTATAGCGAAATATATGGAGGATCAGGATGAGCTTGAATTAACTACTTTTCAGCAACTCTATATTGACGTATTTGAGGACAAGAAAGACGAAATTATCTCAGAATTTGAACAGGCAGGACTCCGGTGTTATCCAGTAGGGAGCTTTGTTAAAAGCTTAAGGACATGCAACTTTTGCAAAGGAGAAGAAGAAGAAGGAATGCCAGTAGCAAAAGAGTTGAATGAACGAATAGCAGGTATTCCTGTTCCTTTCACATTAAAGCCTGCTTATACGGGCTGTCCTGTAGGATGTGGTGAACCGCTAGTCAATGACATAGGTATTATGAAGGTAAAAGATCATTATGATTTATATATTGGAGGAAAAGCGAAAGGAAAAGATGCTGAACCGGGGTATCTTCTAATGAAGAATCTTAAACCAGAAAATTTATATGCAGCGGTTGAAAAGATTATTGAATTTTATCAGCAGCAGGGAAAGAAACGAGAGGCATTTCATAAGTTTGTAAACAGGATTGGCAAAGAGACGATATTGAAAGAAATTAATATTTAAGCTGAAGATACAGATCGAGTTCACAAAAATAACATATTTTACAAAAAATTATATCCTTTCCTATTTACATAGGGTACGGGGGTATGATATATTTAATTTGTAAGGGGAAGCTAAGTGCAATCTAAATTCAATACAAATGCATTATTAATCGAAGAAGAAAGCTGCTGCGCAAGCGAGAGTGAGAGAAAAAGTCACCATTCGGATAAGGTAAAAAACAATCTTGTGACTCGATTAAACCGAATAGAAGGCCAAATCCGCGGAATAAAAGGTTTAATTGAAAGAGACACTTATTGTGACGATGTCATTACTCAAATATCAGCAACACAATCTGCGTTAAACAGCGTGGCAAAAATTCTTTTAGAAGGGCATTTAAAAGGATGCGTAGTGGACCGCCTACAACAAGGGGATTTGGAAGTATTAGATGAAGTACTTGTTACTGTCCATAAGTTAATGAAAAAATAAAGGAGCTGTTAATAATGGAAAAGGTTACATTAAATGTAGAAGGAATGTCATGCGGACATTGCATTAAAGCAATTGAAGGAAGTGTAGGAGAATTACCTGGTGTTTCGAATGTTAAGGTTCATCTTGAAAGTGGAAAAGTTGATGTAGAATATAACTCTACAGAAGTTTCCCTAGAGAAAATAAAGGAAACAATTGATGATCAAGGGTATGATGTAAATTAAATCAGAAGAAGGGGTGTGCAAATGCGGCACCCTCTCTTTTTCTAAAAAATATACCCAACATGGGTATATAGAGAGCAACTCACGTTACATCAAATTCATCCTCATTTCAATCTAAAAAGGAGGAATAAAATATGGCGGAGCAAACAATAGCCAAGACGCAAGCGAAGGCTACTGGGGAAAATGTCACATTGAGCATAACCGGTATGACATGTGCTGCATGTGCAACCCGTATTGAAAAAAACATTACGAAGGTTCCAGGTGTAAAAAAAGCTAGTGTTAACCTTGCTACAGAAAAAGCTTCTGTAACGTATGATCCTACAGAAGCCACTGTTGAAGATGTTATTGCAAAAATAAAAAAGACAGGTTACGGGGTTCAGGAAGAAAAAGTCCAGCTTGATATCATAGGAATGACATGCGCAGCGTGTGCAACCCGTGTTGAAAAAGGGCTAAAAAAGATCGAAGGGATAACAAGTGCAGCTGTCAATTTAGCAACTGAAAAAGCTAATATAGAGTACATTCCTGGAAATACGAATATCGAGCAAATAATAGCTGCTGTAAAAAAAGTCGGCTATGATGCCAAGGTAGTTGGCGATAGGGATGAGGATTATGAGCGCAGCGCAAGGGAAAAAGAGTACAAAACACAGATAAGGAAGTTTACTATTGGGGCAATTCTATCCGTATTCTTTTTAGTTCAAATGATATCGGATTTTGCAATGGAATATGGTAATGGAATGTTTTTTCATATGAGTCCTTGGGTCCAATTTCTTCTTGCTACTCCAGTTCAATTCTATGTGGGCGGCCATTATTACCGTGATGCATACAATGCGGTTCGCGGTGGCAGTGCTAATATGGCTGTCTTAGTTGTACTGGGGACTTCAGCCGCCTACTTTTACAGTCTTATTGTCACTATTTTAGGTACAGGGCAATTCTTATATTATGAAGCAGCTGCCATTGTTATGACTTTAATTGTTTTAGGAAAACTGCTTGAAACAAGAGCTAAAGGACAAACATCAGAAGCGATCAAAACGCTGATGGGGCTTCAAGCAAAAACAGCTAGGGTCATTCGGGATGGAGAAGAACTTGACATTCCTCTTGAAGAGGTTCAAACAGGAGACTTGATCTTTGTTCGTGCTGGAGAAAAGATTCCTGTTGATGGAGAAATAATAGAGGGAAACACTACTGTTGATGAATCTATGCTAACAGGCGAAAGTATGCCTGTTACAAAAGGAACAGGCGATACAGTCATTGGAGCAACGGTAAACAAACATGGTGCATTTACATTTAAAGCTACCAAAGTGGGTAAAGATACGGCATTAGCCCAAATTATTAAACTTGTCGAAGAGGCTCAAGGTTCGAAAGCTCCTATTCAGAAACTCGCTGATAAAATATCTGGGATCTTTGTGCCAATCGTAATCTTAATAGCACTTGCTACATTTGCTATCACTTACTTCCTTGCAGGATTTACTCCTGCACTTGTCAGCACTATTGCTGTACTTGTTATTGCATGCCCTTGTGCATTAGGCTTAGCGACACCGACTGCTGTAATGGTTGGTACTGGTAAGGGTGCTGAGAACGGACTTCTTATCAAAGGGGCAGAACATCTTCAAACTTCACAGCGGGTAACTACTGTTGTATTGGATAAGACCGGAACGATTACAAAAGGGGAACCAGATGTAACAGATATCGTTACTTTTGGAAAATTCTCAGAAGATGAATTACTGCAGGTGGCTGCATCTGCTGAAAAAGGATCGGAGCATCCACTTGGAGAAGCAATTATTAATGGAGCAAAAGAAAAAGGTCTTCAGCTTCAAGATGCCCAAGACTTTATTGCCATTCCAGGTCACGGCATTCAAGTTAGTATCAGTGATCAAAAGGTATTTATAGGAAATAAAAAGCTAATGCTCAAAAATAATATAGATATAGGTGCTGCGTTAAGTCGGATGGAACAGCTTGAAGGAGAAGGGAAAACCGCTATGCTTATAGCAGTCAATGACAGTCTTGCCGGAATAATAGCAGTAGCGGATACAGTTAAAGAAACATCTGCAAAAGCAATTAAACATCTAAAAAATATGGGTATAGAAGTTATTATGATTACTGGCGATAATAAGTTGACAGCAGAAGCAATTGCCAAGCAGGTGGGGGTTGATCGGGTACTTGCTGAAGTACTTCCTGAGGACAAATCAGCCGAAGTCGAAAAATTAAAGCAGGAAGGAAAAATTGTAGCCATGGTTGGGGATGGTATCAATGATGCGCCGGCACTGGCTGCAGCCCATGTTGGTATTGCTATTGGAACGGGGACTGACGTTGCAATGGAGGCAGCAGATATCACTTTAATGCGTGGTGACCTGATGGGAATAGTTGATACCATCAGCTTATCCAAATCAACCATGAGAAAAATAAAACAAAATCTCTTCTGGGCATTTGCCTATAATGTTATATTGATACCTGTTGCAGCAATTGGCCTTTTAAACCCAATTCTCGCTGGAGGAGCCATGGCTTTCAGTTCTGTCTCGGTAGTAGGTAATACTTTATTTTTGCGAAAATGGAAGCCTGTACGCTAAATTGGTTTAATTAAAGTTATTTATTTTTTCAAAAGAGGGTATGACTCACATTAGTGTCCTGAAGTCATACTCTTTTTTTCGTAATAACGACTATGGTTACCACGATACTATTTATTGACCAATTCAGAAATTGTTGGGTGGTTTTATATAGTAGAGTTAAGTTCTGCTTGAGGTTAAAATTTAAAAACGCCTCATAGGTTATTAAACAAGACCCCTCTAATTTCATTTTAAAAGTTATTTCAAGAAGGTAGTTTACTTTCGATCATACTGAAAAAATGTCATTTTTAGGTAAGTAGTGTGCTACTACTTTTTTATTCTGAAATTCATTCAAACCATCAGAAAATTCATTCAGATTTTCTGGAATTTTCACCCTCACCTCAAAGAGAAAGATATGACTTGAAATAAAGTGATACAAGTATGATTTGCTGGCATTTCTCCAGCAATATTTGTTTTAATAAATTTAAGCATTACCTAGAAAGAATTTGTTGATAGGCGTAAGAATTGAATCACAATTCAAATAGGAGGCAAATTTATACTTATGGTTATAATTCGTGAGGCACTAGATACTGAACTAGAAATTATTCGTGAACGAAGAGTGCAAGCATATGAAGAACATATAAACAGTATCCCCAAGGGCCACTGGGAAGCCCTTAAGACGGCTATATCCTCGGATGCTGATGAACAGCAAGGGGTTGAACTTTTAGTAGCTGAAATAAATGGAGAAATAGCTGGAAGTGTGGCTTTATTCCCTCCGAAGTCAGATGCGTATAAGGGGCTTGCCGATATGTTAGAATATCCAGAAATTAGAATGCTTGCAGTTAGCCCTGAATATAGAGGTAGAGGTATTGCAGAGGCTCTAGTAAGAGAGTGCATTCAGCGAGCAAAATCTAAAGGCTTTCCTTGTATTGGTTTACATACTGCTGAGTTTATGAAATCAGCATTACTGATATATAAACGTATGGGTTTTGAAAGAATACCACAATTTGACTTTCAGCCAGCAAATGACGGGATCATCGTGAAAGCATTTAACTTATCCATTAAATGAGATGTATTATAAAACTCAGAGCAGGTATAAAATCATCTATATGACCTCATTTTATTTAAAGTTAATCGAACTCCATGGTTGATCTTAAGTAATGGATTTTCAGGTGTCTGTTATATTCATGCAAAAAGAACAAAGATAAAAATAAAAAAGGGTGCAGGCTGAATTTTCAGCTGCATCCTTTTTCTTAGCAAATTCTTCTGTGAATATAATGATGCAAACCTTCTAATATGGTTCAAGCGCACTACTAAATATAAACTTAAAAAACTAGCCAATAAAGTCTATTGAACTTTACAAATATTAGTAAAAGAAAAAAGGAGTAGCCACTCCTTTTTTTTCTGACTATTAAAATAAGAGCTTCAAAAATGACCAGCTCATTAAAAAAAACGTGCCCCCGGAGGCTATTAATATAGTAGTTAACTTTCTTTTTTCCCTATTTTGAAGGAGTTTATATTCTTTATAAGTAATAAGGCCTTTTGCAAACTGTAGTCCTACTTCATCTACATTGACGGAATAAGGCCTTCCATCAGTATCTTCAAGCACGACCTTTGTAACTAAAGGCAAAGTTCCACCAGAAGATAAATTTAAATTACTTTGTATAGATAAATTTTCTTTAATTTTAATGCTCTCACCACTAGTAGTAGTTATACTGACTAGTTTGTAAATAGAGTGTTCCCTAATTTCCTCACATATTTTAAGGGCTTGTAATTCAATAACATTATGAGTAAAGCACAAGTTCTTCACCCCTTCTTTAAAACAACAGGAAAGTTAATTCCGAAATCTTAGATGTTTAACAAGGAAGACAATCGCATTAAAAGAGATTATGGTTTTTCTTTTCTCAATAATATGCAAGGTAAAAAGTATTTGTGTATGCATAATTTATGCAAATATTTTAGGTATAAGTAAGATACAGAGAAATTAATCGGCTTGGAAAATTATATACTCTCCAAAAATCAAAAAATAGAACCACTCTGGTTAGTGTGTAGTAACTTGTAAATCACTCACGATCGAATGTACCACTTTAACTTTGAAGGACTAATAAGATTGGAGATATAATAAATGGTCTTTCTATCTTGGTTTATTCAACTCTTGATTATTCTGATTATAATTATTATAGAACAATTTGACAAGGAACAGCCTCTGTATTGCAATAAAGTAATTATTTTTTGCACTTGTTGCCGGAACAATAATACTATATATCGCATTTTAGCTTAATTGAGAAGAAAATAAGTGTTAAGTGTTTTCAATTCTTTAATACCCTTCTATTATGTGCAAATACACAGATTTCTTGAAGACATGGTTTAAATTGAAATCCTATCCAAGCGGGTTAAAGCTGAAGAAACTGATGCAGTGATTGGTGAATTCATTCATCTATTGGCTCTGTTATGCACTGATATGGCAACGAACTAAAAAAATTTCTCGAAGATAAAAGGCTTGCTGCACGAAACGATTAACGAACGTCAAAAGCAAAGAGTAAAAAAGCGATCTATCATATACAGCACGTCACTAACTTCCACAGCTTAAAGGGTTGGATGGAGCGTTTTCAGGGTGTTGGAACATATTATCTAGATCATTACCAAAACTGGTTTATTTGGGTTGAATTAGTAAATCACTCTTACCAATAGATAAACGCATGGAACATAGTTTGATTTCAACCTGCCAAAAATCAAACTATCATACAGTTGAGATGTTAAGAAGTTGAACAGGCAGTTAGATAAAAAAACGCTCAGAGCCTTTTTTACTCTATGCGTCGTAAATTTAAATAAAACGTTGCTCCATGAAAGCTAACATATTCGGAGGAAATAAAATTAAGGCATAGAACTTGTAACAAAGTGTATCCCAACTGTAATTATACTTAGGAAAACCATAAAATAGCACGATGACAACAATAGTTTTTTTATCAACAATTGCTCATTTATTCTTTTCTGGACAAAAAACCCAACCGCAACAACTATAAGCCATAACACTACTCCTAGCAATGAGAATAAGTATCCAGAGTTCATTATCCAAAGAATTAAAATAGATGCGTGAAATAATAATAGAATCCCAGCAAATGCTTTCAAATTCTTCTCTCCCTTTCTCTATAAAGATGCAAATTCAATCTTCAATAATCCTGCTCTTTCGCTCAAGAAGTTCCTCATACATAATACCATAAAAAGTAAAAACAACATTCTTTATGAAAAGAGCCTTCAAGAACAATAGTTATATACCTAAGCAGCCGATAAAGAAGTTGGGATAAAGAAAGAGGTTCTTCCTTATATTTTTAAACGTTTTTACAGAGGGATAGATCCAGGAACAGCAAAACAGGAGGAATTGGCATAAAGTTCTCCATCGAAATAGCACTAGTTAATGTAAACGCGGGAGAAATAAATATAAAAGTTAATATATGCTGGCAGCCACTCTGGCTGTTCTTATTTCCTATTAAAGGTAACCACTAACACGTTGTGCGGCTTGCCATTAATTATTAAATAGATACTCTTAAAAATAGCCATTTGTATAGTCTATAGTATTTATCAAATAAAAATCCCAAAGCTATGCAGAAGAATAATTTAGTTTCTAGTGGGGAATAGATTTAAGGACAAAATTTTTTATAGAAACTGCTTTCATCACATTTTCTGCACATTTTTTAGGTATGATATTCTAAATTACTTAAGGAGGAGTTATTTAAATGTTAAAAATGAAATTAAGGAATTCTATGTTATTTGCATTACTTACTGCTCTTTTATTACTTTTGGGAGCTTGTTCAAATGCAAATGATGAAAACACGGGAAACAATGAAGGCAACGAGAATACAGAAGAGAGCCAAGAGAATATGGATGAAGATATGGAAGGCATGGATCACAGTAATATGGATATGTCTGGATCGGGCGAAGTTCCCGAAGGTTTAGAAGAAGCAGCTTCACCAACTTATGAAGTTGGAAGCAATGCGATTATTGAATCTGATCATATGCCAGGTATGAAAGGCGCTGAAGCAACTATTGTAGGGGCATACGATACTACTGTTTATACTATCTCTTATACTCCGACAACGGGGGAGAAAGAGTGGAGGATCATAAATGGGTCATCCATGAAGAAATAGAAAACGCCGGTGAAGAACCTTTTGAACCTGGAGCAGAAGTTACTGTAAATGCAGAACATATGGAAGGCATGGACGGAGCAACTGCAGAAATTGATTCAGCTGAACAAACAACTGTTTACATGGTTGACTTTACTACGACAACTGACGGCAAAGAAGTGAAAAATCATAAATGGGTGACTGAAAGTGAGCTATCCCCAGCTGAATAGTTTGTAAGATAGAAGATCGATTAAAAATAGAAAGTCGATTCCTTAGCGAAGGAATCGACTTTTGTTATGATTGGGTTTGATTTGAATGCTTAAGTTGAAATAGGCTGCGAATTAATCCTTTCCTGTCCATTTATATCCCACACCCCAAACTGTCAGTAAATAATCATCCGCCGGAAATCCTGCCTTTCTCAGCTTTTCTCGTATGTTTCTAACATGAGAGTCAATTGTACGGTCTTCAATTGATACCCCAAATCCCCAAACCGATTCAATTAAGTGATCTCTAGAGAAAACCTTGTTTCTGTTACTTATAAGTAACTGTACCATCGCAAATTCTTTAGGTGTCAACAATACCTCTTTATCTTCATAATAAAGCTCATAGGAATCTGGTTTTAGTAAAAGACCTTTAAATGCGATGAACTCATCTTCTTTTGCAGTTCTTCTAAGTACTGCTTCAATCCTTGCTACAAGTTCTTCTTCATCAAATGGTTTTAAAATATAATCATCTGCACCTAATTTTAACCCTTTAACAATATCAGGTTTCTCACTTCTCGCTGTGAGCATGATTATCGGGATATCCCTGACTTTTTTAATTCTTTGCATGCTTTCCAGCCATCCATTTCAGGCATCATCACATCTAATAATATTAGATCTGCGGGTTGTGATTCTATAAACCTGATTGCTTCTATTGCAGATGACTTTTTGACGCAATTATAACCTATTGGGGTTAAATACAGGGCAAGTAAATCCAGCATTCTAGATTCATCATCAACTAATAGTATCGTTTTCAATTTTATCTGCTCCTTTAAAGACAAGTTCAAATTCTGTTCCTTTTCCTTCCTTGCTTCTCACAGAAACAGTCCCCCCATGGGCTAGAACAAGCTCCTTTACAATGGCGAGCCCCAAACCTGTTCCTCCTAAAGA
The DNA here is from genome assembly GCF_023516215.1 of Cytobacillus pseudoceanisediminis. NCBI lineage: Bacteria > Bacillati > Bacillota > Bacilli > Caryophanales > Bacillaceae > Cytobacillus > Cytobacillus pseudoceanisediminis. Next base: position 166,343 of record NZ_CP097350.1, read on the forward strand.
TCTCGTTCTGGATTTATCTACACGATAAAAGCGGTTTAGAATATAAGGCAGATCTTCTTCGGGAATCCCTTTTCCATTATCTCGAACTTTAATATAGACATCCTTCTTTTTATTGTTTACAGATAGAATCGTTTTGGCCCCAGGTGGAGAGTATTTAATAGCGTTATCCAGTAAATTAAAGATGATTTGCTCAAGCCTAGTAGGATCAGCGATAATAACCGCTTCTTTTGGACAAATTACATCCAATTCCATTTCTTTTTCTTGGAAAGCCGGAGAAAACTTTTGCTCTATTTTCAAAATAAAGTCTGTTAAGTCTATAGGTCTTTTCTGTATAACGAACGAATTTTTATCCATTTTCGCAAGATCAAAAAGATCCTTAATTAAATCAGAGAGACGATTTGCTTCTTCATGAATAATATTTAAATATTTATCTCGATCCTCAATAGATAAATTCCTTTTATGAACAATATCGGCATATCCCTTGATATAGGTGAGGGGTGTCCTGAGTTCATGAGAAATGCTCGCCAAAAAATCGTTTCGCTCTAGTTTTAAATAATGTAAATCGCTTGCAAGCCGAGAGATAGAATCGGCTAAATCCCCAAGTTCGTCATTCCTATTTTTGGGGAGAGAAACAGTAAAATCTCCTTTACTGATTTGAGAAGTAGCTTCCTTCATTTTTATTAAAGGTTTAGCAAGACCTTTTGAAAGAAAAATGATTACAGTTAAGGTTAAAAAGACAGCAAATATTCCTGTTAATATAAAGTGTTTATTTAGTCTGTCAATCAGAGAGTGTATCGATTCTGTTTCTTGAAACATAAAAACCTTCGCGGTAATGTCGCCATCTATTTCGACAGGGCTAACCGTTGAGATAAACTTTCCCTCTTTCCAGTTACCGTCAACTACCTCTCCATCTCGTGGGATTACTGAGTCTGCACTATTAATATGGTCTTGAATATCGCTGCTTTTTGATGAGGAACCAAGTATTCGACCATTCATATCGGTAATAACGACATCCGTATTTGCCTCGGATTCCATTAAAGATACATGAGAGATTGTATCTTGATCAAAATGCTTTTCGAGAATGTCCCTATGGGCGTTACCTCTAGCTTGTAAAGAAATAAACTCTTCTTCTATTCTTGAATCTACAAGGGCCGAGTGTAAGAAGAAAAACATAAAAATCTCAAGGCTAAAAATAATTAGAAAGAATACTATTCCAAGCTTTATTGAAAGCTTTTTTTCATTTATTTCACCCATTTCCCAAGAAGCTGCTAATTTATATTATATTTCATGAATTTGAAGAAATTATGCAGAATAAGGTGATACTCTTTGGATATTATTACTTGTGACTATATCTGAATTTACTTAAGTGATAAGTATTTCTTTAATACTGTATCAATAGTTCTTTTTTTGACGGCCTTGTATGCTTTAAAAAGGAAGGAAACATTATTCCTCTGAAGCAGCGTAATTATGGGTAGTTCCGATAGCGGTCAAGTTTATTCTTCCCACTAAAAAAACAAACCAAGTTGTCATCGGACCAAGCAACGGTTGGAGAATAGGAATCTACGGATGAAGTCACAATTAGTTTGAGAATTTCCACCCTTAATACAATATATAAAGGCTTCACACCTATTTATTATAATAAGAGTGTAGCAATTAAAGAAAACTTATTTCTTTACAGGGAAATTGTAATGGTTGGAATATTCGCAGTTTAGCAAATCCATAATAGATATAGCAGAGTTTAGCTATCTACTAAACAAATTATTTAGATAATTGATGAAGAAATGCATTTGCCGTCTTAAATGCGCTGCGGACATTATAAGTTGACCGTTTGGCTTAAGATTAAGGTATTCATGATTTAAAAGTCACTTGCATTCTATTAAACATTAAATCCCAATTTCTCAATATAATAATGAGAAATTGGGATTTTTATTAACCGACCTTTGGAGTCAGCGTTTTGTTATGGGGCAATTGAATTCATATAATCCCCTATATTTTCCTCAGTCAAAGTTCCAGTTAAGGTTTTAACAACATTCCCATCCTTATCAATTAAGATTGTAGTGGGTATTGGGCCAATGTTATATAATTCCGTTACAACACTTCCCCTGTCCATCAAGATTGGAAACGTCAAGTTATGTTTTTTTACGAAAGTCGAGACAGCTAAGTCACTTTCATCTATATTGACCGCGAGAATTTCTACACCTTTCTCTTTATATTGTTTATATTGATTCTCCATATATGGCATTTCTTTTTCACAAGGTTTACACCATGTGCCCCAAAAATTCAAAAATACCCCTTGTCCTTTTAAATCAGATAATCTTATTTGATCTCCGTCCAAGGTTTCTAAAGAAAAATCAGGAGCAGCTGTCCCTTCTTTTATTGAAACTTTATCTTTTGTCAAATTGGCGTAAAGAGTATAACCGACAGCACCAAAAAGCAACAACAAAATTACACAACGTATGATCAATCTCTTAGTTTTCATAAAAATCTCCTTCGTTGTTTCACTATAATTATAATGAAAATGGTTATTAGAATATTTGAGAAGCATATATGTAAAAAGGGCTTATAACTCTTGGTGGAAACCCAGTGGAGTTACATACTTTAAAAAATTTAATTTTCCTAATTCAATATATATATAGACACCCAAGAAGGTCCTCTTATTTTAGCTATTATCTTAATTAATACCAAAAATAAAATGATGATACACGCAGTTAGAGCCAAAAAGGGCATGCTAATACAGCCAAACCGGTTAATTATTGGCAAACTGTAAAGTACCGCTTAGAGACATATTGGCACAAATGATGGTCCCTTCTAAACTTCTAATTTAAATTATATGTCTTAAATTTGAAGAATTTATGCAGAATATGACAAAATTATTATTTTGCTCTAAATACCTTTTTATTTGTGTCTCTTTTAAATAATCCATATAAACGAAGTATTGACAATTCGAATAAATTTACTTAATATTATGATTAATTATTATATTTTGAATATTATATATAATCAAATTCAATACTTATATAGTCTACAGTTATTAGTTGAAATTAAGGGGCTATATCGAATCACTATGTGCATTTTGCATGGTTATTCGATATGCTTCCTTTTTTATATTTAAGTAGGTTTCGGAGGTGATAAGGAGTAAATTCTCAAGTAACTTAGCGTTTTCGTAAATTAAAAACGAATAATGGGGGGATATTTGATGATTAATACGAGAAGTCGATTATTATTTTTAACCTTCTTAGTAATTAGTTTATTTATCAGTGCTTGCAGTAATAATAGTCAGGTTAATAATCAGAACAGCACAGAAAATAATAACGATAAAACGGAGTCCGCTAACAAAGAACAAATAATTACGATAAATGCATTATCCGAACCTCCTAGTCTTGAGCCGGCTTTAATAGATAACCAGATTGCTGGGGATATATCAAACCAATTATTTGAAGGTCTTGTTCGCTTGGATAAAGAAGGAAACATTGCTCCAGGTGTAGCTGAAAAATGGGATGTTTCTGAAGATGGTACTGTTTACACTTTCCATTTAAATAAAAATGCAAAATGGTCAAACGGTGACCAAGTACAAGCAGAAGATTTTGTTTATTCCTGGGAGAAGGTATTGCGTCCAGAAGTTGCTGCCCCACTTGGAAGTAATCTATTTTTTATAAAAAATGGAGCAGCATATAACGAAGGAACGATTAAGGATCCCGCTGAGCTAGGTGTTAAAGCAGTAGATGAATATACCCTTGAGGTTACTTTAGAAAAACCAACTTCTTTCTTTTTGGGATTAACAGCGTTTTTCACACTATTACCTATAAACAAAGAAGTAGATCAAGCAAATACAAAATGGGCATCAGAAGCTGAGTCTTTTGTTTCAAACGGTCCATTTAAAATAGAGAGCTGGAAGCACGGACAAGAATTAATAATGGTACCTAATGAAAATTATTGGGGAAAAGATGTCGTAAAACTGGATAAGTTAAAGTGGGTGATGGTGAATGAACAAAACACAGAATATGCCATGTACCAATCAAATGAACTGGATTTCTCTGCTAATTTACCAAATTCAATTAGAAATAAATTAATTTCATCTGGAGAGGCAAAAACAGCACCGAGCGCAAGTTTGGCTTATTTACGTTTTAATCATAATGATAAAATTTTTGCTAATGAAAAAATACGCCAGGCATTAAGTCTGGCACTCGATAGAAATCTCTTAGTAGAAAAAGTGACACAAGGAGGAGAAATTCCAGCTCTAGGTTTAATACCAATAGGACTGAGTAGCGGTGCTGGGGAATTTAGGGAATTGGCCGGTGACACATTGTTTCAGGATAATGATGTTGAAACTGCAAAAACTTTGCTCCAGGAGGGACTTGATGAATTAGAACTTTCCGCTTTCCCGAAAATGAATCTACTATTCTATACGGACGATACGTACAATAAGCTTTCACAGGCCATGCAGGAAATGTGGAAGAAAAACTTAGGCATAGAAGTGGAGCTCCAAACAATGGAGCGGAAGGTTTTTGTTCAAAATGTCCAAGCAGGAGATTATCAGTTCGCTATATACAGTACTGGTGCTGACTATGACGATGCCAGTAATTTAATGGGACAATTCATGACCGGGGATGTTTATAACTATAGCAATATCTCAATTCCAGAGTACGATCTATTAATGAAAAAAGCAGAAGCAGAATTAAACCTAGAAAATCGTGCCAAGTATTTGGTTGAGGCTGAAAAGGTTCTGATAGACCAGATGGCTATTTCTCCTCTTTATTATCGTACAAAGGTGTATCTGCAAAAGGATCATATAAATGGAATTTATCAATATACTATCCAGGCCATTGATTTCCGAGAGGCATATGTAAAGTAGTGATAAAAGATAGGTAAACCGGTGAAAATTTTAGTTTATGTAGCTTTTAATAACTGGAAGAGTGTACAAAGCGTACACTTTTTCAGTTTGTTCTATCCAGTTGCTTCTCAAAAATAAAGGAGGGGAAATATGCGCCAGTTTCTGACTAGGAGAATTATTAGTGTCTTTATGACATTGTTCGTAATTATTTCACTTACCTTTTTATTAATGTACGCCATACCAGGAGATCCTTTTACAAGTGAAAATCGAATACCAGAACAAGTAGTTGAAAACTTAAAAGAGCATTATGGACTTAGTGATCCCATGTACATTCAATATTTTAAGTATCTTAAGGGAGCCTTATTATTCGACTTTGGTCCTTCGATCAAGTGGGACAATCAAACAGTGAATGAATTAATAGCAAGCGGGTTTCCAGTTTCTGCTTTGATTGGTTTGCAAGCAATTATTATTGCAACCTTTTTTGGCATTGCATTAGGCATTCTTGCTGCAATTCGACACAATAGTGCAATTGACTATTTTTCAATGATTATTGCTATTCTTGGCCTTTCCGTTCCCAGCTTCATATTCGCAACAGTTTTAATTAACTTTTTTGCTATTAAAATGCAATGGTTTCCTGTTGCCACTTGGGGGACTTGGAAGCACTCTGTTTTGCCTAGTGTTGCCCTAGCCGTGACACCAATGGCATATATCGCCCGCCTAACTCGATCAAGTATTCTTGAGGTCTTATCGATGGATTATATCCAGACAGCGATGGCCAAAGGAGTAACAGGTACAAGATTCGTGTTTAGGCATGTGCTTAGAAATGCTATGATTCCGGTTGTAACTATTCTGGGTCCCATTACAGCCACTGTATTAACAGGCAGCTTTGTAATTGAACAAATCTTCGGTGTGCCTGGATTAGGTAAATATTTTGTGGAAGGCATTACTGATAGGGATTATCCATTGATTTTAGGGACTACAGTTTTTTATAGTGCTATTCTAATATTCTTTGTTATATTAGTCGACATTGCCTATGTTCTTATCGATCCAAGAATAAAGCTTCTTAGAGGGAGGGGATAGCCAAATGCAGCCAGTTCGGGATGAGCTCTTTGTATTTAAGAAAAAAACAGAGAGGAGAAACTACTTAGTAAACCAAGTGTTTCATTTTGGAGAGACGCATTGAGAAGACTGAAACAAAACAAGCTAGCTATGACAGGATTCAGTATGATAATTCTTTTAATCGCAATGTCCATTATAGGTCCAATGCTTGTACCTTATTCGTATTCTGACCAAAGTCTGCTAAATGCTAATCTCCCCCATCAAAAGGTTTTTGGTTTGGAACAGACGATTTAGGAAGAGATATATTTTCAAGGACTTGGATAGGCGCCAGAATTTCCTCTTTATTGGAATAACAGCCGTTTTATTGGACTTAATAATTGGTGTTATATGGGGAGGTATTGCAGCCTACAAAGGTGGAAAAACAGATGAAGTCATGATGCGAATCGTAGACATCCTTTATGGATTGCCTCATTTGCTTGTGACAATTCTATTAATGGTCGTATTAAAGCCTGGATTACTCACCATTATCATTGCTATGGCCGCAACTGGATGGATTGGAATGGCCCGTTTAGTCCGTGGGGAAATTTTGAGATTGAAAGAGTCTGAATTTGTATTAGCATCACAGGTATTAGGGGGAAACTTTTTCAGAGTGCTTTTTAAACACCTGATTCCAAATGCTATGGGCCCAATCATTGTAAGCATGACGCTATCTGTCCCTGGTGCAATATTTGCCGAAGCAACTTTAAGTTTTTTAGGACTTGGTGTACCTGTTCCGCTTGCAAGCTGGGGAACAATGACGTCAGAAGGTCTTGTCACCTTATTAACAGGTGAGATATGGCGCTTATTTTTTCCAGCTTTATTTATCTCATTAACCATGTTTTCTTTTAACGTATTGGGAGATGGCTTAAGGGATGCACTAGATCCAAAACTTAAAAAATAAGAACCTCTAAATTTTAACTTTCATCAAAGTAAGGAGGATAAAAATGAACAAACTTCTAGAAGTAAAAGATCTTCACGTTCAATTTCACTCTAATAACCGGCATATCCAAGCGGTCCGCGGGGTTTCTTTTCATATCAATAAAGGGGAAGTTCTTGCTATCGTCGGGGAATCGGGATGCGGGAAATCAGTTACTGCAAAAAGTATTATGAAATTGCTGCCTGAGAAAACTTGCACCATCCCCAAGGGATCCATATTGTTTAACGGGAAAGAAATAACCACAATGAAGAAAAAACAGCTATCTAAGATTCGTGGGGCAAAGATAGGAATGGTATTTCAGGATCCGATGACTTCATTAAATCCGACAATGAAGGTTGGCGATCAAATTGCTGAGGGTCTTATTATTCATAAGGGCTATAATAAAAAGTTAGCAAAGGAACAAACAATTGAAATTATAAAGCTAGTAGGAATACCGAACCCTGTACATTGCTTTTCAAAATATCCTCATCAACTTAGCGGTGGAATGAGGCAGCGAATTGTCATAGCTATGGCGCTGATTTGCAAACCTGATCTTTTAATTGCAGACGAACCCACAACAGCTTTAGATGTCACCATTCAATCTCAAATTCTAGATCTATTAAAAGATCTACAGCAAAAAATGGGCATGGCGATTATTCTTATTACACATGATTTAGGGGTAGTGGCAAGATTTTCGGATCGAGTCAATATTATGTATGCTGGAAAAATAGTCGAAAGTGGTACAAAAAATGAAATCTTTTACAAACCTAAGCACCCCTACACTCTTGGATTATTAGAGTCTGTACCTAAACTTGATCACAACCGAACCCAAAAGTTAACGGCCATCGACGGTACTCCACCGGACCTTTCAGAGCCTCCAAAGGGCTGCGCCTTTTCTCCGCGATGTCCTTTTGCAATGGAAGTTTGTGATGAACATAATCCGGATAAAACAGTACTTTCACGCACACATCATCTAAATTGCTGGTTAATGGATCCGCGAGCCCCCAAAACTGCATCTAACAAAGCAGCACCTATAGCGGCTAATGAATAAGAAACCGTACATTCACTAAATTTCGATAAATATGTATTTTTCCTAATCAATGAAAGCCTATTAGCCTTGCCGATGCAGAGATTATCTATTATCTCGACTTAGAAATGAAGGGAGCACTTGATGGAAAAAATCCTGGAAGTAAAAAACCTAACAAAACAATTTCAAATAGGGAAAGGATTAGAGTTAAAAGCGGTTGATGATATTTCGTTTGATATTTATGAAGGAGAAACACTTGGATTGGTAGGCGAATCCGGATGTGGTAAATCAACACTTGGAAGGACCATCATTCGTTTATATCAGGCAACATCAGGTAACGTAGTTTATAAAGGAAAAGATGTGCATATGTTATCTAATAACGATAAAAAAGACTTTCACAAAAATATGCAAATGATATTTCAAGACCCATACGCTTCCTTAAACCCGCGGATGACGGTTGCAGATATTATAGCAGAAGGCCTCGATATTCATCGTATTAAAAAAGGTGAGGCAAGAAAAGAGGAAGTGTATCAATTACTTGAAACTGTAGGTTTAAAGCGAGAGCATGCTAATCGTTATGCTCATGAATTTAGCGGTGGTCAGAGACAAAGGATTGGCATTGCAAGGGCATTGGCTGTAAGACCACAGTTTATCATAGCGGATGAACCTATATCAGCCCTTGATGTTTCCGTCCAGGCACAAATTGTTAATCTACTAATGGAACTCCAGAAGAAGAAGAAGCTAACGTATATTTTTATTTCACATGATTTATCGATGGTGAGATTAATCAGTAATCGCATCGGTGTGATGTATTTAGGAAATATGATGGAATTAGCACCTAGTAATAACCTCTACGAAAACCCGCTTCATCCATATACTAGTTCTCTTCTAAAAGCAATCCCGATTCCTGACCCAAATATAGAGGAATCCAAAGATCAAATGACCATTTCAGGAGATTTACCAAATCCAACCGATCCTCCCAGCGGCTGTGTTTATCGAACAAGGTGTCCATATGTAACAGAGGAGTGCTATAGGGAAAAACCCATTTTAAAACAGGTAGACGATCAACATTTTGTAGCATGCCATTTAGTGGGAATGAAATTATTAGAAAATTCAGTATTGACAAAATAATGATCTGTTAATAAGATTAATATATTCCTTTAGTCATACAATTTAACAGAATTGTGAGTGTCTGCCTAATGAACGTAAGACCTGATTCAAGAATCGGAAGAAACGCAATGCTTTTGGCTCTATTGGGCCAAGAGAAGCTAGAACCAGAGTTCATCAAGGATTTAAGATTACAAGGTTATATATATTGTCAAGGAAAGACGGGATCCATGGAAACGCAGAAGGTGGTTGCCTCTATTGAAACAGCAGCCAGGCAAAATCAAGTTATTGAAAAAGACATATACCGTGAAACGCATGCACTATATCACGCAATTATGGAAGCACTTCACGGTGTCACAAGAGGGCAAGTATTATTAGGAACTGTTTTACGAACGGTTGGATTAAGTTTCGCAGTAATTAGAGGCAAGCCATATAGTTCAGAGGAAGAAGGGGAATGGATAGCAGTGGCCCTTTATGGGACAATAGGTGCTCCGGTGAAGGGTTCTGAACATGAAGCCATTGGTTTAGGCATTAATCATATTTAATTAGTCCATAGTGATCAGTTATCAGGGGACTATATCAACAGATTTCTACGCTTAGAATCTGTTGGTATAGTCCCCTATTCTTTTAAAGAATTCTATCTATTGATGCACATTTTTTTAGTTCGCAAATTCGGAGTAGCCGTATCTTATTGAAATTAATTTTCCAAAAGGGTGGTTTGTTATGATTGAATTAACAGGAAATTCGTTAACCATGGAAAAAGCATTTAAAATTGTTTTTGAAAATGAACCTATTTATGTTCCTGATTATATTTGGGACAAAGTGAAAGTAAGCAGGAAAGCTGTTGATGATATTGTTGCAAACCAACAAGTAATATACGGAATTACAACAGGGTTCGGTAAGTTCAGTAATGTTTATATACAACAAAAGAATGTAGAGGAGCTGCAATTAAATTTAATCAGAAGCCATGCTTGCGGCACTGGCAAACCTTTTTCAGAAACTGTAACAAGAGCTATGGTCTTATTTCGCATTAATGCTTTGCTGAAAGGTTTATCTGGTATCCGAAGGAACGTTATTGAATTATTAATAAACTTATTAAATTATCAAATACATCCCATTGTACCTCAACAAGGCTCATTAGGTGCAAGCGGGGATCTTGCACCTCTTTCACATATAGCACTTGTTTTAGTTGGGGAAGGTGAAGTTGTGTACCAAGATAAAAAAATGGAGACTCTAGAGGCATTTGATAAAGTAGGGCTGCAGCCTATTTACTTAAAAGCTAAAGAAGGTCTGGCGCTTATCAATGGCACGCAAGCAATGACTGCAATGGGTGCGGTTGCTTATATTGAAGCAGAAAATCTTGCATTGCAGGCAGACTATATTTCTTCACTTACAATTGAAGGACTTCATGGGATTATCGATGCATTTGATGAGGATATACATTTAGCTAGAGGGTACAAAGAACAAATAGAGGTAGCTGCAAGAATCAGGAAGATTTTGAATGGTAGTCAGCTCGTTACAAAGCAAGGGGAGTTAAGAGTTCAAGATGCTTATTCACTGCGCTGTATCCCACAGGTCCATGGAGCAACATGGCAAGTATTGTATTATGTAAAAGAAAAATTAGAAATTGAAATGAATGCAGCCACAGATAACCCGCTTATCTTCGATAATAAAATATTATCCGGCGGAAACTTTCATGGACAGCCAATTGCCTTTGCAATGGACTTTTTATCTATTGGAATGGCAGAGCTGGCAAACATTTCAGAAAGACGTGTTGAACGATTAGTGAATCCCCAATTAAATGATCTGCCGCCTTTTCTTAGTCCTGAGCCTGGGTTACAATCTGGTGCAATGATCATGCAGTATTGTGCTGCTTCTTTAGTATCTGAAAATAAGAAATTAGCTCATCCGGCTAGTGTAGATTCAATCCCTTCTTCTGCTAATCAAGAAGATCATGTAAGCATGGGAACTATAGGTTCCCGATATGCATATAAAATTATTAATAATACAAGAAAGGTTCTATCAATTGAATATATTTGTGCTATGCAGGCAGCTGAATATAGAGGTATGTCAAAACTAGCGCCAATTACTCACCAGTTATATAAATTTGGTAGAAGTATAGTTCCATCAATTAAAAAAGACCGGATTTTTTCCAAAGATATAGAGAATATGGAAGTCAGACTAAAAGCTTTAAACTTTGAACAAAACTTTGTTATGCAGGTAGAGGATGCTGTGGCAGTAAAAAGGTTTTAGCGTTTGTCCCTCCGGCATAGGTTCTTTTCTGAAACTTAAAGAATATCTAGAGTATTAATTGAATCTGTTCTTCTTGGAAAGAATTAAAAAGCAAAGAAACTAACAAAAGGAGATCTATCTGAGAAAAATATATAAAAATTCACCCTGTAGGAATGAAGTGTTTTTCTTACAGGGATTTGATTTTTAAAAAGGATGCTCTTTAGAAAATCAATAAGGTGGTTTAACCATTATGACCTCATTAAATACTAGATTGAGCACCATCAAAAATAAATCACAAAAAAGTTGCCTTTAATACCTTTATGAGTAATTCAGAGTTCTCTATTGATTTTGTCATTTTTCTTTTCAGTAGATAGATAGACCTTTTCGGCATGGCAATTTCCGTAAGAAAAGGCACATTAATTACATTCTCTTGCTGGATTAAACGTTTAGCAACTGTATTGGGAAGAAAACCAAGTCCGGTTCGTGTTTTCAAGAACTTTAATAAAAGTGAAACATGATCAACTTGTATATGGTAAAAATCTTGATTAGAAGAAATTCCTCTAAACCACTCCGTAAATGTTCCTCCCCAATTTAAATGAATGTAATTGCAGTTCCGCAGGTCTTTGTCTAAAACGAAATTATTAGGAACAGGAAAACTCGGATCGGCAACCAGAACAAAAGAATCCTCAATAATTAGCTCCATAGTAATACTGGCATGATTAATTGGATAGAACACTATAGCGATATCGATTAATCCATCAATCATTTTTCTAATTAAAATATCAGAATGCTCCGTGACTAAAGATAATGAAATTTTAGGATGTGTTTGTTGAAAATTCTCCATGGATTCAAATAGTACGTAATCCCATAGTGCGTGTGTAGTGCCTATTATTAGATGTTCACTAAAGCTATTTTCTAATTGAACAGCCTTTATCCCTTCATTGTTTAATTCCAATATTCTCTCCGCATATGCGAGAAAAATTTTACCTGATTCTGTTAATTTGATGTTTCTCTTGTCCCTTTCAAATAAGTCTTTACCCAATTGTTTTTCAAGCATTTGAATCCTGGTTGTAACAGTTGACTGTACAACATTTAGTAATTCTGCTGTACGCGTAAAGCTTTTTGTATTGGCAACAAATATAAAGGCTTTAAGCTGTTCAATATCCATTAGAGCCCTCCTTAAATATATTCAAAAAACAAATTACTGTAATTAAAAATATTCGTTTTACAAATAAATTGTCGTCCATTAATATTATCATATATTTTAATAATTCTAAATATTTTAAATTTTAGGGAGGGGTATTGTGCATATTTGGAATAATACTGTGAAAGTTTTTGAATGCATTAAATGCAACCAGCATTTTTCACCAAATGATTACTTTACGGGTTGCCCTCTATGTTTGGAAAAACATGAACCTTCAAGTCTCAGAGTTTTGTATCAAAAAGACATACCATGGAACATAAACAAGTCAGCAAAAGGTATGTTTCGGTACGCAGAACGATTGCCCTACAAATCTTTTCCTACTCTTGGTGAAGGGGAAACGCCGATTATTAATATAAAAGGCCTTGGAAGTGAACTAGGTATACCCGAACTTTGGTTGAAAAATGAGGGACAAAATCCCACTGGATCCCATAAGGACAGGATGAGCCCACTAATAGTTGCAAGAGCTGCTTCCTTGAATCGATCAACGGTAATTGCTGCTTCTAGCGGCAACGCGGGTGCATCATTGGCAGCTTATGCAGCTGCTGGAGGATTACACTGCAAAATTGTGACAACCCCAAAAATTAATGTAGCTTGGGAAAAAGCAATTCGCCTTTATGGTGCTGAAATTATTAAAGTACAAAGTTCATTCGAAAGATGGGAAACAGTCCGAAAGATGGTGGAAGAAGGCGACTATCCAGCCACAAACTACAGCATTCCTCCGGTGGGAAGCAATATGTTTGGAGTTCAAGGATACACAACGGTGGCATATGAGATCGTTGAGCAAATGAGAGAATATCAGCCTACTGCTGTTATTATACCTTGTGCAAGAGGGGACCTGCTTTGGGGGATTTGGGAAGGATTTGTTGAATCGCTACGGCTAGGATGGATTGAATCCTTACCTCGTTTATATGCCGTGGAACCTTTTCCGCGCTTGGCTCATGTTCTTCAAGGGAGGGATTACAGAGGGAAATTTAGAGGCGATTCAAGTCTTTTACCTTCTATTGGTGGAGAAACGGTTACGTACCAATCTTTAGAAGCAATAAGATCTTCAGGAGGTGGAGCTGTAGTGGTTACCAATACTGAAGTTGAAAAGGCTCAATTGGAGTTAGCTAAAAGAGGGATTTTTGCTGAAGGGTCTGCAGCTGTAACATGGCCTGCTGTCTCAAAACTGGTCAAAGAAGGGAAAATGGACGAAAGTGACCGTGTGCTTTTGATGATTACATCACATGGCTATAAAGGAGTGTAATTTAGAAGGTTGTTAATATTATTTAAACAACCTTAATCTAAAGGGGAACAAGGGGTGAAATTAGCAACCAAAACTCTTATTGCTATTATGTTGGGAGTCCTTACTGGTTTAGGTTTAAGCATCTTTGCTCCAAATCTATACGGAATTTTAAATTCCTATATTTTTAGTCCAATCGGTGAATTGTTCATAAAAGCAATAAAAATGATTGTGATTCCTCTAGTATTTTCGGCAGTTGTATTAAGTATTACCTCAATTGGAAGTCCAAAGAAATTAGGACAGTTAGGTGGGAAAACAGTTATTTTATTTGTAGTGACTACCATGATAGCCTGCTCCATCGGAATTATTGCAGCAATCATAATTGGACCTGGTAAAAATGTCGTAATCCCTGAATCTTCATCTATATCACAAAATGAGAACCATAATGGACATGGGGCTTCAGCAACTGACACTGTAGAAATACCAACACTTAAGGACACTATTTTGAACATTATACCCAGTAATCCCTTTGAAGCTTTTACTTCCGGGGATATGCTGCAAGTCCTAACATTTTCAATTTTTTTGGCATTGGCTTAGCTCTGCTAGGGGATAGGGCAGGAACTATTAATCAGTTTATAAATCAACTTAACGAGCTCATGATGAAACTTGTCCAAATAATCATGAAAGTTATCCCTTACGCGGCTTTCTCACTTGTTGCTACTTCTATTGGCACCGCAGGATTGGAGCTGGTTGGGTCAATGGTGAAGTATCTTGTTGTCATTGCTGTTGGATTGATTGTTCATGTTGCCTTTACTTATGGATCGATGATTTCTCTTTTCACAAAAATTAAGCCGGCTCATTTCTTTCATAAAATGATACCCGCTGTAGGAACCGCCTTTGCAACAAGCAGTAGTGCTGCCACACTCCCAGTCACAAAAAGCTGCTGTGAAAATGAGCTGAAAATATCTAAAGATGTAAGTTCTTTTGTTCTCCCGCTTGGAATGACCATAAATATGAACGGTGCCTCTATGAGCCATGGAGTAGCTGCCGTTTTTGTCGCCCAGCTTAACGGGATAGAGTTAGGCCTTGCTCAATATTTAACTATAGTCTTAATTTCTTTGCTAGCTTCAATTGGGGCACCTGCGATACCCGGTGGAGGAATAGTCTCCCTGTCAATGGTATTCCTTGCAGTAGGTTTACCGATTGACGGGGTAGGCATAGCAATTATCTTGGGATTATTTAGATTAGTCGATATGGCATTAACCTCTGTAAATGTACTGGGTGATGCTGTTTGTGCAAGTATAGTTGATAAGAGTAATAGGAATTCCAGTGAAGTCATTAAGCAAAATTTTGTATCTTAATTCCCCGATGAATTGAAACCCATATATTATTTTTATACCTCAAAGGAATCGGTGATTTCTAATAATATAGGAACAACGTAAAGCTAGCCTTCAAAATTATATTATCTTGGCAATCTTGGATAATCTAAAAATATTATTTCCATCACTTCTTCCTCTTGGACATTAAATGTCCAAGAGGATTTTTGGTAAGCACTGAACAAATTTAACTAGCATTTGTTACCTAGTAGGATATGACCCCAGGGAATCAATGAGTATTACAAGCTGATTTAGAGTTTTTTATCATATGTCACTTATATTGTGATGAAACTAACTCGATAATAAAAGATTTTTTCCTTCATCTCCATACTTTCTCCAAACATATATGAAATAATATTTACTTTAATATAAAGAAGAGGAATGATGTACCAAACCTTTGGGGGAATACAGCTTAACAGAGCTTGGAAATTCCATTCTCGCTTGTTCTTCACACGATTATAACTCTGAAAGGCTTATATAAGGGATAAGCAAAACAAAGAATAAATTTCTGTTATTATTGCTGATTACCATTAGAAGTGTTTTTTCAATTTTTATAGGTGCACATGCTATTAAAAAAGCGGTCACAATGAAAAGGGCAAAGAACATTTAACGCTGGGATTTTTGCGATTTAACCTAGTTAAAAGAAGAGAAACTGATATTTTATTATCAGGCTACACAAATAAATGATACCACTGAAAACTTGAACCAGATAGAAGGTTTAAATGTGGTAAAGGAAGTAATTTAACCCTTACAGCAACAAACAACAATGGAGAGATTACTTCTATTGATCCGGAGAAGTGAACCAAACAAAAAAACTGAAATTCTTTTAGGACTTAGAAGTGTTAGAAGGCAGGCTCTTTGCGTTTTTGTCATACGAAAAGATGATGGTATGCCAGAGTTTTATTTTTTAAAACTAAAAGAATTGAATACATATGAACATTATTACGTTGGAACGGAGATCTGTATGAAGTCAAAAATCTATTTAACGTTATTTGTTGTCAGCTTTGTAATAATGGGATTGGAAATGACAGCCACAAGACTTATTGCCCCGTCATTTGGAAACACTGTTTACACATGGGGAATTATTATCTCTGTTTTCCTGATTGGTTCGAGTGCAGGATACATAGTTGGCGGGTATCTAGCTGATAAAGCAAATATTCGAGAAATCATGTTATTTATCTACCTTATTGGTATTCTTTCGATAGCTATTATTCCCTGGATTAAAACTACACTCTTTCCATTACTTGAATCGCTTTCAAGTACTCCTGGTACAACGCTAGGTGTCCTCTTGCTTTATTTAATCCCCAATTTTCTTCTCAGTATCATCGGTACTATCCTTATGAAGGATGGTTTAGGAGAATTGGCAAGCGGGAAAATGATTGGCAGCTTACATTCAGCATCAGCCATCGGAAGCGTTCTTGGAACACTTGTGACGACTTTCTGGCTAATACCATGGATTAATATTAACTCCATTATTGGGCTCCTGGCTGGACTTATATATTTAACAAGCATTTTTTATTGTGATACTAAAACAAAGAAACAAGGTTTTTTATTGATCATTCCAGCTCTGTTTATTGCCCTTCCTTTTCTTCCAGTTGGAGAGAAATCCCAAGACATTCTTTTGAAAAAGACAAGTCTTTACCATGATATTTATGTATTCGAAAAGGATTTCTATCAAGGTAAAGAAGGAAGGTTTCGCTCACTTACCTTCGGCAATGAAACAACTATTCAGGGAATGATGGATATGGAACAGCCTGATAAACTTCTCTTGGATTATTCTAAAAGCGTGTGGGAGGTTTCTAAGAAATTTGCTCCAGAGAGTAAAGAAGTCTATATGATTGGCCATGGTATAGGAACATTAACACGAAAGTTTGAAAATGCGAATAAAAATGTTCTTGTAGCGGAAATCGATGAAGAGGTATTAGAGATTAGCCGTCAATATTTTCAATACAATGGAAATAGTGTAGAGATAGGGGACGGAAGAAAAATCCTGAAAGAGCAGCAAAGTAAATTTGATCTAATCTTTTTAGACGCCTATAACAACACAACTCAAATTCCGTTTCATCTAATATCAAAAGAGTTTTTTGAGCTTACAAGTGAGAAGTTAAACAGTAAAGGTATTATAGTTATTAATGCAATTGGTGAACAGAAAGGAGATTTGTTGATTGAATCGATGAATAGCACATTAAAATCAGTTTATCCCTATGTTTACATCTATGGAATGGATGATGGTAAAGGAATTCAGAACATGACGATTGTTGGAAGTAAACATCCGATTGAGGATAAAAAAATAAAGGGACACAACCTTATCAAGGTAGGAAAAGGGAAAGTGATTTTAGATGGAGACACTAAATTAATTAACCTAAATTAATTATTTTATAATTATTTATTGAGATCCAGTCATAAACCAAGAAAATTAAACTTAGTCGCCTATATATAGCCGCAAGCTTATATGGTTTGCACCTTTTCCTGAATTTACTCCGATACATGCTCTCTAACTAATAGGCAATTAGGTGATGTATGTTGTGACAGTATGTTTATTATTTTTATGAATTTTCAACAGAAACTGTATAGGTGCTATTACTTAATATTATTGTAAGAAATTATGAAGGAGAGTACTTAAACAATAGGGAAGGTTTCTTAATAAGAATAGTTAATATCGACTCCAACGAATTATAATATGTTATTAAGTGTTTGTAAAAGGAGATATCTATGCCTGTTATTGATCATCAACAATTTATTAAAGCACCGATAGAAATATGTTTTAACCTTGCAAGAAACGTCCATATTCATACTCAAACGACCTCTAATACAATGGAAAGAGCTATTGATGGAGTGACAGAAGGGTTATTAGAACAAGGCGATACCGTTACCTGGGAAGCCATTCACTATGGAATAAAACAAAGGCTAACAGCCAAAGTGACATTAATGGAAAAACCTTATAAGTTTGTAGATGTTATGGTGAGAGGAGCTTTCCATTCCTTTGTTCATACCCATCAATTTATTGAAGATACTGGCGGAACTATAATGATTGATATATTCCAGTATAAATCACCCTTTGGTCCAATTGGCATTGTAGTGGATAAGTTATTTTTGGAGAAATATATGACGGCATTTATTATTTCGCGAGCAAAGGCACTTAAAAAGATTGCAGAAAATATGGATTAACCTTCATCAACAAAAAGGTGTTTATGTTCAAGATCAGCTGCTAATCAGGCAGCTTTTTTCCTTTTCAACTTAAGGGCCAGGATGCCTACATTTCCAGAAGAAAACGACTTTCTTTCGCTATTCTAATCGGATAATGGTATTTGATTCTACTTTAAAAGGCTTACCTTTATTATAATGAAGCAACCTACAGATTCTCCAATGGAGAGGAAGCTTTTATTGTTAAGCTCTCTCCTTCCTTTGGTGAAGTTAAAATACAGGTAACTCAGCGTAGTTCAAATAGATTGATAAACTTATGAATCTAAAACGAGTCGAAAACTTTGAAAGTAAGGCAGATAAAAAAGATCGTGTTAGTGTGCTATTAACAGTAGTTAATGAGGATTCTCAACAAACTATTGAAATGATTTTAAGCCATATTTTAAACAGATTATTAAAGAACATTTAACTCGGTAACAAGAAATCTTAATTAAGCTTAACGGGTGGAAGAGTTGAAAAAAGTGTTGCCATTCCAGGCAGCACTTTTCTTAATGAACAAACGGTGCAGGTTTGTTGGATAAAGAATGAAAAACTTGGGATATTAACTGGGAAATCTAAAAATGGGGTGAATTTTATTTTTAAACAATACTTAATCATATTGGGTATTTTATTATTTGCTTTTGCTCATTTACAAACGGTTACAGCAGAATCTGTTCCAAATGCAGAAGATATCTATATTACAACAGAAGATATTGTTTCAGACCTTGTGTTTCCCATTATCGATAAAAGAATAATTAGAGAGTATGGTGGCGATTCTCTTTTTGACTGGCAATGGCAAAGAATCATCGGTATAAATTACAATGATAATCATTCTTATGATGTTACCGTAAGAATTCTTATTCCTTCAAAAAATAATGATAATGATACAGAAGATATAGTTAAGGTTAGAATATCCCCATCCTGTAACAGTGGAAAGCTGAATAAGTTGAAATGTAATCACGATTTTAAGATTGAGATATTAGATTACAAACATTTGTCAAAATAAGTAATGACCATAACAAACAGGTGCTTATGTACATGCTGCTATTCAGGCAATTTTTTCTTTTTAAACTAAAGGGGCAGTAGCTGAATAAAGTAAAGGGCTAGGAAACACTAAAAAAGAGGTGATGCCTATGAAGATCTATATTGGATTAATTTTGTCAGTTGTTCTTATAATTCAACCTACCATTGTAGGAGGAGAGATTGAAGGGTATGAAATTGTTAGCAGGAACGACAAAGAAAATATAACCCTTTATGCTAAGAAAATGAATGGATTATTTAGGGACTTCAAAATTAATTTCAAAGGGGGATTATACTCTAGACCTTTTTGGATTAGCGAAACAAACCCTACCTATGCTCCACAGATTATATACGAGGACATCAACAAAGACCAAAAGAAAGAATTAATCATAATCTTGACAAAGGGTTATGGAACGGGTGTCTTATGGGAAGATGTTTATGTTTTTCACGCACTAAATAATAGTGGTTTAAACGTAAATGAAGTGATTGTTGAAAATCCTTTAGTTATTATTCATAAGCACGTGAAAACAAAGTTAACTGTAAAAGATGCCAAGGTCATTATCGGTGACAAAGAATGTACAGTTGATATAACCGCTTTAGAAATAAAACCCGAAAACCTGTTTGATGATGTTGGTTTTGGTAGTATTGTCGACTATGAAGTTAGAAACAATCACCTGATTGTAAGTGTCGCTGGACAAATATCTCCTTCCAGCTTTGTTGGAAATATTGTAATTGTTTATGAATATCGAGATAAAATGTTTCAAGCAAAATCCATTGAATTTCAACCATGTAAATAAACATGTACTTAAATAAAAGGGTTCTTATGTACTAGATCAGTTGCTAATCAGGCAGCTTTTTCTTTTTAAACAAAAGGGGCAGCATTCCTGTAATGAAGGAAAATGGAGTTTGAACAAAAAAATAACCTCTTGGTAGAATGAGAGAGTCCTGAAGCCGGGAAGCGAAAAGGACATTACTCAAATACCAGGAGGCTTTAAAATGAATTATAACCAGAATAAGAAGATTGCTCAAATTACTCCTTACACCCTGATTATAGGGGTGGATATCGCGAAATTCAAGCATGTGGCACGTGCCCAGGATTTCAGGGGAATCGAGTTTGGATCCCCTTGTTATTTTGAAAATACAAAAGAAGGTTTTGAGCATTTTCTTCATTGGATTTCGGAAACGAAGAAAGCACATAGTATGGAGAAAGTGATTGTCGGTATGGAGCCAACAGGTCATTATTGGTTTAACCTGGCTCACATTTTAAAAGAGAACGAGATTAAAGCTGTGAACCCCTTGCACGTCAAGAAAAGCAAGGAACTTGATGATAATTCCCCAACTAAAAATGATGTAAAAGATGCCAAGGTGATTGCCCAATTGGTCAAGGATGGAAGATACGCCGAACCTACCATACCGCAAGGTGTTTATGCCGAACTCCGTGTGGCAAAGAAAATACGCGATCTTTTAACCGAGGACCTTCAAACGGTCCAGGGCCAGGTGCATAACTGGATTGACCGGTATTTTCCGGAATTCCTTAAGGTCTTTAAGAAGTGGGAGGGCAAGGCTGCCTTACAATTCTTACGGCTTTATGCTCTACCGCATGAAATAGCCAATTTCACTGAAGATCAATTGCTTATCCATTTAAGAAAATCCGTAAAAAGAAGTGTAGGTGCTAATAAGGTTCGGGAGTTAAAGCAAGCAGCGAGTCAGTCCATCGGACTTCGCCAAGGCTCTGAGATGGCAAAAATGGAGCTGAAAACTCTTCTGGCTAAATATGATTTGATTCAGAAGGAATTCGAAGAATTGGACGGAAAAATAGATTCCCTGCTTGATGAAATTCCAGGTGTAGCCCAAATGTTAGCGATCAAGGGTGTTGGAAGAGATACAGTCGCTGGTTTCTTTGCGGAAGTGGGTGACCTGCGTGAGTACACTCACCCCCGACAAATTATTAAGCTGGCTGGCTTGAGTCTGAAGGAAAATACGCCTGGAAAGCATAAGGGAAAAACCACCATCTCCAAGAGAGGACGGAAGAAGCTAAGGGCTCTGTTGTTTAGGGTTTGCATGATTCTCGTTGCCAAAAATTCAGCTTTTAAGGCCCTGCATGCTTACTTTACACAACGGCCAGACAACCCGCTAAAGAAGATGCAGTCCCTTATCGCTTTGTGTAATAAATTGATTCGTATTTTCTTTAGTATAAGTAAAAAGCAATTTGAATTTAGTGAAGAAAAGATGTTAAAAGATATCCCTCACTTGGCAGGATCAAAGAAGGCAGAACTGGCCGCTTAATTCTGGTTTCGTTTAGATTAGAAATAGGTCTTGGCTTATAGTTTTGGAGACCATTTGAAGCACGGATTAGTCGGCAAAGCAACTAAATTACGGGCATGGACCCTGTGGGGCAGCATGGCCGACATCCACCTCATGGAAAGGTTGGACGAAGGAATTTGAGAGCAAAGACTCTGTGAGGCATGGGAGGGTTGACCTCCATGAGATATGTGGACATCTACCAGTGCGGTCATATTCTTACTATTCCACCAATTTATGTAATAGATTGGTTAGTGGGTTGTAGCTCATTTTTCTCGGTGTGTCCAAATATATCCTTTTCAGTGACTATCCTCCAATTGAAACCCATTTACCGGCAGGTAAATAGCTATGAAAATCTAAGAAATCAGGAGTAATTGGGTGTGTACGCTTCTTTTATTGAGGGAGGTTAGTTAATAAAGGATATTTGAAGTTGACTGGGAATATATTCATAAAAAGAGTGGGGTGGTGTTTATGTTTATAAAAAGTTTTGTTTCAATTATTTCGATTATTGTTATCTTAACTACTGTAGGGTGTACAAATAAGAATGAGGAAAGCGTAACTACAAATGTGGAAAATAAAAATCTAGCACAAAAGTGGAATCAAAGTCCTCTATTCAAATCTGGTAATTACACTATGATTGGTGAAAAAGGGCGCTTAGGTTTCATTTATGATGATAGTGAGGCTGTTAGATTTTATCCAAATAAAACTCAAAAGTATATGTGGCATTTTTGGGGAGAAGACCAAGAGTTTAATGGAAAACTTAAAGTAGTTGCTATACATGAGAATGATGAAAAGCAAATAACTGTGGTAGAAGGCGGACTAGGTGGTGATAATAACGGAGCAGACCGACACGCCCCATCTAATATGTCATTACCAAAGAGTGGAATGTGGAAATTAGATGTTTATATTGGAGATAAACTATTCGGAAGTGTGTATGTAAAGGTCCATAAGAAATAAACTTCTAACTTAAAAAAGTGTCGGTGTTGTCTTAAAAAAGCAAAAGTTATCATCAACTAATGGGTGCACTGCTTAAAGAACGGCTGCCATTTCAACAATCCTTTTTCTTCAACAAAACCAGCTAATAGTTTGTCAATATTTTTCAATAAAAACTTAAAATATCTCATGCTATACTAAAAATGCGCATGCCAAATAACCTTCCATTATTCTGTTGTTGGAAGGTTTTGTGATATTTAGTTTAATTTGGTTTTAAGCTATATCTTGGAAAGTTGTTTTGCTTTTTAAAAGGGCAAATATCCAGTGTAAGAGCTTATTTACACAAGCAATTACAGCTACCTTAAAAGGTTTTCCTTCTTCACGTTTTTTATCATAGAACTCTCGTAATTTCTTATTTCGAGGAATAATTTCATCGCTTGTTTTACTCTTGCGACAGTCACGAATCGCACAACGAACAGCCATATATAAGGCGTGACGAAGCCTACTGGATCCTCTTTTCGTGATTCGGTTTCTGGTGGCTGTAAACTTACCAGATTCGAATACACTAGGATCAACTCCAGCGAAAGCTACGAGCTTTTTAGGATCATTAAATCGATCTATCTCCCCAATTTCTGAAATGATCGTTGCAGCGATCTTTTCACCGATACCAGGGATAGATTTGATAATATTATATTCTTCAACTTCTTTAGCGAGGGCATCTATCTCTGACTCTAACTTGGATAGGTGCTCTTTGTATTGAAGAATAATGTTTATATACATACCAAGACTCAAAATATGACTCTGATACAAAGTCTTTTCAAACGGATTTCGGTCTGCGGCAGCTTTGAGTTGAATAGCTTTTTCATTAGCCCATCTGTATGAACGGCTTTTACATAATTGAGCGATTTTGTCAGCTATGGTTTCAACGCTTGCCTCTAATATATCTTCAGATGAGGGAAACTCTGAAAGAGTTAACAGTGATACTACCGAATATAAGTCACCAAAAACCCCTCTATATTCAGGAAAGACCTGGTCCAGAATGGCTTGAAATTGTAGCTTTGTTTGGATTAATACCCCCGTTATATTCTCGTGCTGTCTGGTAAGATTTCGAAGGTTTAAAAGTTGAACTCCACGCTTTTTATATGGCTCAAGATCCTCTTTATAAAACAGCTCGCAGAGATGGTAAGCATCGACCGCATCTGTCTTTACTTTCCGAAGACTTGAACTTTTCGCCTTATAAGAAATCAGTGGATTAATGATGATCAATAAATATCCACGGTCCTCCAAGTATTGAACAACAGAGGAATGATAATGTCCTGTTGCTTCTAGGACGATAGGTGGTTTCTTACCTGTTTCTCTCTTTACGACCTCCAGAAACTCTACAAGTAAATCAAGACCTTCAATAGTATGAGAAACTTTAAAGCTCTTACGATATGGTTTGCCTTTATCCAAAAATGCCTGAACCTGACTTTCCCCTTTGAAACATCCAGACCAATGACTGGATTCATTTAAAATCCTCCTCCTAAACTAGTAATTTGCCAGTACCCCTAATTCCTCCATGCAGTGTCACAGCTTCGCTTGTTATACGAGATCTATGTCCCAACCAGCCTCAATCATGTTTCTACAAGCAGGGGGCGAACCGTTTAGTTGACGGGGTCGAAGGCCCCACGGGCAGTTACGTTCTACCCTGGCTACTGATATAATAAGACCAAATAAAAATGGTCAACCAGAAATATCTGGTGACCTTATAATACGAAAGGGCAGGATAGTTTAATAATGAATTAGGGATATGTGGTAACTTGGTTAAAGGGGTTTTTAATTGATAAAATTACTGCAAATTATATTATCAATAACAGTTATTTCACTTGCAGGGTATGGATTGATTACTGAGGATTTTAAGTTTCAACCATATATGATGTTGTTTTTAGGTTTAACGATGTTGGTAATGGGATTAAGAGAATTTCAAAAGGGACAAAAAGGTTACGGCTGGCTAAGTATAGTTGTATTTATATTTATTTTATTTGTATCTATCGAAAGTTTCTTATTGAAGTAACGGGTGCTTTCCTTAAAGATCAGGCTGGAAAAAAGTTAGCCTATTGGTCATTGAGCTAAAGGGCAGTGATTGGAGAAGGAGAGAAAGCCCAGTGTGTAGAAAACTATACTCGACTGAAATTAAAATTTAGAAGAGGTATCTAATATGGATAGTAAACACTGGGTGATAATTTATAGGCTTGCTGTGGTTGGAATTTTGATTTATATTGCTACTCGATTAAATTTATTAATTGACCTTACAAGAGT
The DNA here is from genome assembly GCF_023516215.1 of Cytobacillus pseudoceanisediminis. NCBI lineage: Bacteria > Bacillati > Bacillota > Bacilli > Caryophanales > Bacillaceae > Cytobacillus > Cytobacillus pseudoceanisediminis. The sequence continues at coordinate 191,088 of NZ_CP097350.1, forward strand.
CCTAATTGAAGTTTTGTGAAAAAATGCACTTAAACAATAGGGTGCTTTTGTTCAATAATCTAAATCAATAGTGAGCTAATAATATGCAAGTTCTTAATCAAAAGTACATATTTCTGGCTTTATTTCATATAAAAAACATACTTCCATAATCAGCATTTTTGTTATGTCAGATATACTAACTACTAATAAAAAACATGTAAAACTGAAGGTCTTCATATTTTCTTGACATCTTTTTAGTAAATTTAAGTCTTAAAGCTGCGCAAAGTATTTTTTTATATTCATGCCCTCACACTCCTGCTGAAAACTTCCTTATAAAATTAATCATAAAATCACGATAAATATTGTGATATCGCCTATTTTCAGAAAGATTAAATGTATTTAGGAGGCGTTCAAAATCAATGTACTGAAATGGAGTATACTTGTGTCGGGATTAGGGGTAATGCTATTAGGGTGCTCAAAAGACCAGAATTACAATGAAGGATTTAGTTACACTGAAGTTACTGATAGAAATATAGAGCATATTCACGGTATAGGGTACACAGAGGAAAAAGAGGAACTCTTTGTTGCTACTCATTCAGGTTTATTGAAATTTTCAAAGGGACGCTGGAATGAATCCACAACCAATAATCATGATTATATAGGATTCCAAGCAACGTATGATGGATTTTACTCGAGTGGTCATCCAGATTCGGATTCTGATTTTAAGGATCCTCTTGGCCTAATCAAAAGTACGGATAATGGAAAGACATTAGAAAAATTAGCATTTTACGGGGAATCGGATTTCCATCATATGGCGGTTGGGTATTACAGCCGTGCGATTTATGTAATAAATGAAGTCCCCAATTCTAAATTATACACAGGTATCTTTTTTTCGAAGAACAATGGTGAAACTTGGGAGTTAAGTGAACTGAATGGTCTAACTTCTAAATCAATTTCTAAAATTGCCACCCATCCAAAGGAGGCTGCACTGGTTGGTATTTCTACAAAAGATGGCCTTTTTTATTCGACAGACTTTGGTGACAACTTTCAGCTAATAAGTAAAAAAGATATGATAACATCCCTATACTTCGAAGAAGAGACTCTTCTCTTTTCCTTAATAGAAGATGGGAATGCTCAATTGTATGAGTTAGATTTAGCTACTAGAATGAAAAAAATTCCTGTTACCCGAAATAAGTGAAAACGATGCAATCATTGAAATAACTTCTAACCCCTTAAATAGAAACGAAGTAGTGTTAATTACACAGACAAATGATATGTTCCTAACAATAGACAGAGGGCTTAAATGGCAACAAGTTGTGACCAAAGGAAAATTGGATGGTATCAGCTGAAAGTAGGCAAACGTACCTTTTGAGTCTAAGAAATAGAAACATCCAACCACAGAAAATAGCAATAGAAATAATATTCAGAAAGATTCAAATGCTTGAAGTGGAATTGAATCTGTGTTCCTTACTATAAACATACTGGAAGAATGCATTTCCTAGATTCCCGTCGTTTCTCCCTCAAAAAGGGTTGGTGACTATTCCTAAATTTTAGTGCTTTTTCTTAAGTCCCCTAGGAGACAAACTGAAATTGATACGTCTTAGCGAATTCGATAGATTTCAATAAAGATCCAATTAATATAAAGTGCCACATAAGTTAAATTTTTTTGTTACCATGAAAGAAAAATGAAAAAAGGAATAAAGCTGGTGAAAAAAATGGAGAAAACGATTTTAGTGGTCGATGATGAGCGTGACATTGTAAAACTAATTACAGAAAGCTTAAAGTTTGAACAATTTAATGCAATACGAGCTTACTCTGGAAAAGAAGCTTTATCTATACTGAAAGAAAACAAGATTGATTTTATTGTTTTGGATATCATGATGCCAGAAATGGACGGTTTAGAAGTATGCCGAAAAATTAGAAAGGAATACAACATTCCCATTCTATTACTAAGTGCACGCAACAGAGATATGGACAAGATTATTGGACTGGAAATTGGTGCAGACGATTATATGACTAAACCTTTCAGCATTCAAGAGCTTACCTCACGCATAAAAGCTCATTTCAGAAAGGTTGACCGTCTATTTCAGGAATGGAGTGGTCTTAGGCACGAAAAGGATATGAACTTTCAAAGTTCAAACTCGCCGCTCATATTAAATGATAAGTCGTTTGAAGCTTTTTTGAATCATGAAAAGCTCGATTTATCGACAAAAGAATTTCAAATTTTATCCTTTCTGATGAATCATCCAAATAATGTCCTCACACGTGAACAAATTTATGATAGCGTCTGGGGAGACGAGTACGGAGAATTAAACACTGTCACGGTTCATATAAAAAATATCCGCAAAAAGATTGGCGTAGAGTATGATTTTATCAAAACCGTCTGGGGTGTCGGGTACAAATATATTGAAGGGAATAGATGAACATGAAGCTAAAAACCAAGCTTCCGTTACTGTTTCTCTTAATATTTTTGCTAATGTTTCTGCTGATTGCAGCCTTTTTTGTCTTATATATAAAATCGTTATTTTCAGATGAAGGGCACGCGTTGCTAGGAAATATTTTTAGTCCGGTTCATTTTCAAATGCTTTTACTTCTTAGTTTTTTAATGGGATTGATATTTGTTGTTTTAACCATATTTTTTCACTTTAACATCACTAAACCGATCGAAACCCTCAATTCGAGGCTAAAAAAAGTAAATATCGGTAACTCCCGAACCCCATTGCATTCAAGAAGAAAGGACGAAATCGGGGACCTGTATAATCATTTCAATGAGATGGAAGAAAGATTATACCAGGCTCATAGGGAACAGGTTGATATGATCGCTGCTATCGCTCATGATTTGAAGACCCCATTAACTTCGATAACAGGATTTGTGGAACTACTCTCCATGCAAAAGAATCTAACTAAAATGGAAACACAGGATTATTATGAGCTTATTATGAAAAAATCAAGACACACGGTGGAGCTGATAGAAACTTTCTCTATGTATACCAAGAATGAGGCTATAGTTGAAACCATTGATATGAGACCGATGGAGGCTCATAGATTGTTTGAAAATATTGCAACTGAATATGAAACCGAATTATCCGGATTCAATTTCAGACTTACATGGAAGCAGAGGTTCAATTCGAACCAAATCATATGTATTAATGAAAACATGATACGGCGCGTATTTGGTAATCTTTTTAGCAATGCTGTCAGATACGGTAACAAGAAAGACCTTCATGTCTATTTGACCGGTTATGCGCAGGATAGTTATTCATATTTTCAAATAGAGGATAATGGTGTTGGAGTGCCATCTAAGGATCTATCATCGCTGTTTCTTAAATTTTTTACAGTAGATAAGTCTAGACAAATGGATAATCAAGGCTCCGGATTAGGTCTTTCCAGTTGTAAATTAATAATTGAACATCATGGCGGGCAAATTCATGCTTTTCAAGCAAATCATGGAGGATTGGGAATCCGTTTTACACTTCCACTTAAAATATAAGAATCTTTTCTGGAAAACTTTCGGTTGAAACTGAAAGTTTTTTTGGTAAGTAACTTCATACTTTTTTATATTTTTTATAACTTTTTATTTTCATATTATCAGCGTTTTAGTTTTCTCATTTACAATAAGTTTGCAAGTATGGTTATGGAACTAAGTAGGATTTTAGAAAAAGAATTCATTACATCTAAGCAGGAGGAAACCTAAATGAAAAAATCACCAGAAAACGATAATGGCCGGAATGTGACTAAAGAGCCGCCGCCAATGCCACGTTGGGTAAAGGTATCTGGGATCATCGTCATCGCCCTGGTACTATTGTTTGTTATAAAGGTGTTTTTTGGAAATGGTGACCACGGCCCTGGTCGCCACTTACCTATGGGTGAACCAACCGAACAGACAGAGCAGGGGACGGCCCAGTGATGACCATGACACCCCGCATCCGTAAATTCGCGCTTACCACACATATCACTGCGTCTGTCGGGTGGCTCGGAGCGGTCATTGCTTACCTAGCTCTCGCAGCCGTTACTCAGATCAACCACGATGCACAGATGGTGCGTGCAGCCTATCTAGCATTAGATCCGATCACCAGCTACGTCATCGTCCCAATGTCCTTCGCTTCGCTGTTAACGGGAATTGTCATGTCCCTTTTCACGCATTGGGGATTGTTTAAGCACTATTGGGTGGTTTTCAAACTTCTTTTAACTGTCTTCGCTACCATCATTTTGCTTGGTTTCACACAGACACTTAATAAAATGATCAGTTTAGCAGCAGATCCGACAACATCGATTCTTGACCTCCGTACAATGGGGGCTGGTATGAATCATGCTGTTGGAGCCCTATTGGTGTTGCTCATTATTACAATATTATCTGTCTACAAGCCTAGAGGCACAACCCGATATGGGTGGCGTAAGGAGCAGGAGAAGCGCAATTTGCCAAAACCGTGATGTAGTCTAGTAGGTGCTACCAACTTAAGTCAAATTTATTTAGTTGTTAGATAAAATGTTCAACATAAACCATTACTAGATAGGCAATCTAAAAACCTAACACAGGCAGTGTTAGGTTTATCTATAATATAAACCAATACCTAAAGGGGTTAGTGAAATTTCTTGAATTGCTCATTTCCATTCAACTCATTCTGTGAGTCTGCCGCTCTGTTATTGAAAATGTTAAATCCTCATCCCAACGCCTCTCAGTCAAATAAAAAATCTCTTATTAATAAAGTAAAATTCACCTTTCATATTCTTATGCAAATTCTCCATTGCGGGTAGATATATAGGATTCTCCTATCGACTAATGCAGGGAGTATAGAATCTGGCATAGAGATGCATTTTTTTAAATAGTAGTAATGTTGAAATAAAATCTTAATTATAATTAGAATGAGAATTGAAAATAAAAAAAGAGGTAAGTACTAAATTTGATTCCCCAAATAATACACCATTTGGAGGGGTATGTATGGGATTTAAAAAATACTTTGCTTGTCAATCTAGAAGTCCCAAAGGTTTCATTGGTAAGTTAATGGGTAAGTTGATGAATAATATCAATGCTCCGATGAATGAAAAGACAATCCAATTACTCGATATTGAAGAACAGGATCATATACTAGAAATAGGTTTTGGTAACGGAAAATATATTGCAGATATTATTAAAAGAATAAAGGGAACTCATGTGTGCGGTATAGATTATTCTGATACAATGGTCCAGGCTGCAACCAAACTCAATAAGGCTTTCATCAAGCAGGGGAGAGTACAGATCAAACAGGGAGATATAGAAAAAATTCCTTTTGACGATTCGATGTTCAATAAAATATTTTCAGTGAACACGATTTACTTTTGGTCTCGTCCAATTCTTGCCCTACGCGAGATAAGAAGAGTGCTCAAGCCGGGAGGTAGGTTGGTCATTTCGTTTCGTTCCAGGGAGATAATGACGGAAAGAGCATCTGATGACTATGATTTTAAATTATATACTCCAGCAGCAGAGGAAATCGAGAACTTACTAACAAAAACCGGTTACTCAAGTATCAGGATAGAACATTTTATCGACAAGTCCATAGACTATTATTGTGTAATAGCGGAAAAGCAAGGTACCGACTAGTCAAAAGTTATTGGCGATCCAGCTGCTAGGTGGGTAAGAGAGTCTAGATAAGGATGCGAAACCTATTGAAGCAGGCCTATATTCCGTACTTTTCAATTTGGTATATTTAATTACAATTTGTATTTATGGGTAAAATACAAATAGATAAGTCGAATATAAAGGAGAGATAAACTTGCAAAAATTGCAAATAGAATTATATTCAAGACCAACATGACTGGATTGTAAAGAAGCGAAGGAGTTTCTTTCGCAGCACGATATTAAATACATTGAATATGATTTGACCCAGGTCCCTGATAAAGAGGAGGAAATGATAGAAAGAACGGGTTCACGAATTGTACCTACTTTTGTAATAAAAGATAAAAGACTTCCCGGTTTTATTAAACGCCCTGAGATTTTTATTGGTTTCGAGGTAAATAAGGACAAAATTGTAAAGTTACTAAATGTGCAATAATATAAATTAAAAAACAGATAAGCATGTAGATAAGGATTTAGAATTATAAGTTTTTGACTGAAATTAGAAACTAATAAATTTTATTTAACCTCAAGCTCTTTTATTCAAAATTTTAATAGTTACACAAACAAGTTAATATATTATAAAGGACCGCCAATAGGTGGTCTCATTTATTTTGTTTAGTGTTGAGTTTAATTTAGTTAGGCATTTAAGATAAAAAACATAATGTTTCTATTCAATTAAGGCAATGGGGGATTACCATACAACTATTCGTATAATAACTATTTTACGAATAGTTATAATCGACATGTAAACAAGGGCCTGCTATAATTAATATACTTAGTATTCTTTATATTTTTGAATAAGAAATTAATTAGTTTATTATCACGATGAAATTATACATAATTGGAGTTATACCATCCGACATTTTCCACCTTTAAAGTTAAAGATCAATCTCAGGATTTTTAGTAAAGGAGCGGTTTAAATATTGAATCCACACCTTGAAGAAACCATTATAGATGTACTACGTGAAAAATTATCCCCCGATTGGATAGTTATATTTGGTTCAACTGTCAGTGGAAATACCCATAAGGAAAGTGACATTGATATTGCATATTTGGGTGACACAATAAAAGCGGATAAATATCAAATATTCATGATTGCTCAGGAATTAGCAGCAAAACTCAACAAAGATGTGGACCTCATTGATTTAAACCAGGCCAGCACAGTATTTCAAGCCCAAATAGTTCAATCCGGAACAACTATTTATTGTACCAATGAGCACAAAAAAGCTGAATTTGAAGTTAGAGTATTAAAAATGTATGCGAAGCTAAACGAGGAGCGATCAGAAATTTTAAAAAAATTGACGAAAGCGGGACAATTTATGAAAAGTGATGTAATTTTAAACAAAATAAATATAATTGAACGCTGTATTAAACGAATACACGAAGAATACGACAAGAACCCAAAAAATCTAGAGAATTATACAAAGCAAGATTCCATTATTTTAAATCTACAGCGGGCTTGTGAGGCAAGTATTGACTTGGGTATGCACATAGTAGCTGTTAAAAAGCTGGGACTCCCACAGCAAAGCCGGGATGCCTTTACCCTATTGGAATCTGAAGGTATTATTCCCTCCTCTCTTTCAGATAAGATGAAAGCTATGGTTGGATTTCGTAATATCGCGGTTCATGATTACCAAGAAATCAATTTAGTGATCCTTCAAAAGATACTTGATAATCATTTAGTGGATTTCTTTGAATATACAAAAACCATTTTAATGCACTGATCTAGTTTTAGATAATATTATTATGTAAATTACTATTCGTAATAATTGTATTATACGAACATTAGTTCCATTATTTTACACCCATAATCATACAGTTCTTTTCTTGCCTCATGATTTAAACGAGCATACAGCTGCGTTTGTTGTGGGCCATTATGCCCTAAAAGAACCTGTATACAGGCTAACGGCATTCTATTCCGTGCTAAATGCAGAAAAGGTAGGGCGAAATATAAACAATTCGCTCTTTTTTACGTTTCCCTTTTGGTATTGTTATCATACGTTCCGGTCAATTAATATCCTCTTTTTTCATGTCAACTAACTATATAAGGCACACAGTCCTGGCATATTGTCATAATGATAGTAAGTTGCACTCTAGAATAACCAAAGGAATGTCTCAATTCTGAAGACATTCCCTTTTCTATCAAGATATATTTAGTTCTTACCATTTTTATTTAAATACAACTCTTCACAATCTTTAAACTCATTTTCAATAATTACAGGAATGCTGATCTTATTGTCAAAAAAGCTGTCTTCTGACTGCTCTTAGAGTTTTCCCATTCAAACATTTTTATAAATCAAACTTTAGCTTCACATCTTACTAAGTCATAAAATAGCACCTCATGTGAGATGCTAAAAAGTTTTGCTATTTAACTATGATGGGAAGTACGCCTTTGGCTAAGCGTGAACCCCATTAACGTTTTTTCAATAATATCCGTTTCGAATAACTTTTCAATTCCATTGATGATTTCCTCTTTAGAAAACCTATTTGCCTTATCTTCTGACCAGCACTTAAACTCATCGACAATTTCTTCCTGAGATAGTTCTCCTTTCTCCTTTAATAAATAAGTAATTGTCGATAAGCATTCCAGTTCATGGTTAGAACTTAAATTGTTAACGTACTCTGCTGCTATTTTGATAAATGGCACTAAAGTTCCCAATTTAAATTCTACCTGACCGCTCACAATTTTATTGTAGAGAATCCCATATGCTTCTTCAGTATTCATCACACCATGATATTTCTGAAATTCTTTGATATTCCTGCTAATGATGGCAATAGAGTTATCGTATGGACCGTATTTATGTCTAGTGAAATTGAAGTAACTTTCCCTAGAAAACACATCCATATAGAAAGCTGTTTTTTGAAGTCTTAACGTATCAAATTTATTAAGGTGATGTTTAATACTCATTAATATAAGCGCTGATAAACTTAGATTAGGTTCTGCTTTTGGTTGTGATACGTAATTTTGAGATGGTTCAAAAATGTAAATTTGAACCTTTTCATCTACTACTGCCAATTTTTTCTCGATTATCGTTTTCACTTCGCTCCAAACTAGTCCTCCATTACCAGCTCCTAAAGGCGGAATAGCTATGGATTGAATACCTAAATTATCAATTAATGGTATGAGTTCATCCAGTCCTTTTTCTACATATTCTATTTTGGATTTTGCTCTCCATTTATTTTTAGTTGGGAAATTCACTATAATTTTACCGTCTTCTATAAAATAGTGAAGCTTTCCAATCTGTAGCTCACCTGTCTTACAAGCTTTGACATAATCCTTATTGTTCTCCGGAAATTTCAACTTAAATTGATATGCAATACCTTTTCCCATATACCCTTCACAGTTTACAGTATTAACCAGAGCCTCAGCTGACGATTTTAGTAAGTCACCTGTTGTATAAATAATCACGTTTTCACCTCACTTTCTTTTAGCAGATTTTTCTATAACCACCGTCCAACATCCACAAACGGTGGCGTTTTGTTAATACCTTTAGAATGCAATTTATTCATAACAACCGACCTTGTTCCTTCATTTTTCACATAAATGCAATGAAAGAGCTTAGCAGGAACAGTTAAAGGCGTCAAACATTCAGCCATTTTTACATTCTTAGTATATCGATCTTCCGTACCTAGTTTGTGCATCGTATCCCAATCGATTGCTTCAAAACCTTCTTCATAGTCATATAATTGATAATTTTCTTCAATATTAAGTGGATGTCTTGGTAATATTTTAAACTTATTATGTTTAGCTAATTCTCTTGTAATACAAATATACATAAAGTCTTCATCTTCATATGTGCTTTTTACAGCAACATCAAATGAAGAATAGGGATGAAAGTGAAATGGAGTATATACATCCAGTCCAAGTTCTGTACGTTTAGAAATAATCTTTGAATCTGCAATATCAAAGAAACGAACATCATTATCCTTAACTAATTTCCTTGATATTAAACCATGCTCCAATATGGAGTCTAAATTCGACAATCGAGTCAAATGATATAAGAGTTTTCCCTTTTTTATATTCCCTATCGCCATGTTAAAATTCCACCTTAATATAATACTATCAATATAGCAAGCATGTTAGTTTCATTCTATAATTATACCATATTGTGGAATAGCCACATTAGCAATTTTATAATAAAGCTAAGTACATTCCTTCCAGAAATAATTTTTTTGCACAGTATAGGTCTAATACGCCATAACAGATTAATTTATCTTATTCAACAAACCTGCCCCGTTAGCCATCCATGAAGCACAAAAATCAGTGCTTCACCACAGAGAATGAAAATGGTTTTGAACCGTCAATACTTATTCTACGGCTGGAGAGGAAGGTCGCTGAACTATAGTGCGTTAGAGCCCATCCGTTAGTCTAACTCCACCGACCACGGTGCACCACTGACTGTAGCTCCCTTACGGGAAGCACACATGGTAGATTAATCCTATTTCTGGTTGATGCACCAGCCTCTACTTTAATGATTGCCGTAGAAAGGATGTTTTCAATGGATGTAGTCAATGAAAGAGCTTGTGGTATGGATGTCCATAAGGACAACATTACTGCCTGTATTATCACGCCTGAAGGAAAGGAGGTTAAAACTTTTTCTACTAAGACTGTATTTCTATTGAAGTTGATTGACTGGGTTAAGCAATATAACTGTACACATGTAGCATGGAAAGCACGAGCGTTTATTGGAAATCGTAAAATTACTGGAAGCTGAGGATATCGAGTTTTTAGTGGTGAATGCCCAACACATGAAGGCTGTTCCAGGACGTAAGACAGATGTAAAAGATGCAGAATGGATTGCCAAACTGCTTCGCCACGGGCAGCTTAAAGCCAGTTATATTCCCGACCGGAATCAACGTGAACTTCGCGAGCTCGTTCGTTATCGCCGAAGCATCATTGAGGAGCGTGCAAGACAACATAACCGGATTCAAAAGGTGTTAGAAGACGCAAACATTAAGCTGGGATCAGTGTTTCGGGTGTACTAGGTGTTTCGGCGAGACATCCTTGACGCAATCGCAGATGGCGAAGAGGATCCTGAGAAACTAGCAAACTTCGTACGACGCACCATGAAAAAGAAGAAGGAAGAATTGAAACTAGCTTTAAAAGGCTATATTAACTCACATCAACGGTTAATGTTGAAAACCATTTTGGGCCACATTGATTTTCTGACTGAACAGATCGAGATGCTCGATCAAGAAGTTGCGAAAAGAGTAAGCTCTCATCAAGAGGATGTGGAAATACTTGATTCAATTCCTGGCATTGCGACAAGAATGGCTGAACAAATCCTTTCTGAAATCGGAACTGATGTAAAAAAGCAGTATCCCACTGCAGCCCATATGTGTTCCTGGGCAGGCTTGGTTCCAGGACAGAATGAAAGTGCAGGAAAAAGGAAATCGGCTAAAACTAAAAAAGGAAACAAGTATTTAAAGTCCGCTTTGACTGAGGCAGCTCATTCGGTAAGGGGATCCAAAAACTATCTCGGAGCACTGTATAGGCGTACAGCCTCAGGAAAAGGCAAGAAACGCGCTGGTATTGTCGTCGCTCACGCCATATTACGTATCTCTTATTATCTTCTAACTCGTAAAGAATTGTATGTAGACTTGGGCGAAGACCACTTTGATAAACAGAGACAACAATTAGACGACTCGAAAGCTTAGGATACACAGAAACGTTGGAAGAGCCTAAAGCATCCTAATTCCAGTCAAACTAATTACCATAGATCCTAATGTGGCGCTCTCCCCTTAAAAAAAACAAATGAGCTGCGTCTTCTTCAGTATTGCCTTTTTTTGAGAATTGCAGAAGTTAATTTCATGGTAGTGCATAATTCTATAGTACTATTTAGCGAAGAGTTCACTGTGAACACATCTTGTCTTTACCCTTAGCTGTAACAAAGATAGGTATATTTCATTTTTAACTTTCTTCAATTTAAAAAGACCTGGTAACATAACCAAGTCTTTAAATTGTTCTTATTAAAATAACATGAAGAATTAAAGCTTAAAAAGTCTTTTAATCTTATCAATTAGACGATTACTCTTTTGAACATGCTTTTTTACAGACTCTTGATCATTATTTATAACTTCTTGAATGGCAGTTTTTGATATTGATCCTGCCCAAACTATCTTATCATTTGTAATAAAGTAATGTGATTGACAAGGGTGACTCCAATTTCCTATAGATGGGGAAAGTGATACCGTTTCGCCGTCATATGTTAATTTCCATCTCGATGGTGAAAGCGAAGTGACAATGTTAGCTCCGCATCCACACGCACATTTATGTTTCGCGATATCATACTCAATCGAAATATATAATACATTTTGTTCAATTTCTGATGGGATAAACTCAACAAATTTATGTTGCATGACTTACAGCTTCTTCATCAAGAATGAATGTTGAATGATAAATTGTTTCATCGCTAAGATAAAAACCAAACATCTTCTTCCATGTAACTATACCCATTACAGCATTTAGAGCATTCAACTCCGAAATTTGAATGTTTTGAGCATACACATCATCATCTGCTGCTTGTCCCATTGCAATTTTATTCAATGATGAGCTATTGTCAGGGGTAATCAGTGTTTTTCTAACGGTTCCCCTAATGGAATCTCCTACAACTGTTAGCCCTATGCCCAAGTCAACAAACGGAATATTAGTCTTGGTAAGATATTCAGTAATAATCCTTTTAGGTTCTGCTAGGTCCAGAGCAAGAAAAACAAAATCATGTTCACCTAACATATGCACATTTGACTCATCAAGATACTCCTCATGTGCAATGATGCCATTTCTTAGTTGATCATACTTACTCTTAAGAAATGCAACTTTACTTGGTTTTTGCTGAAGCTCATCTATAGCTACTGCACCCGGCATTCTAAAGACATTATGATTGAATAAAGTATCACCGTCAAAGAGAGAAATCTGTTTTACCGGTGTTTTGCTAACAAAATCCAAAATAAATGATCCTGTGCCTCCTAATCCTACAATCGCAATTTTCTGTTCCTTAAATTTATTGGCAATATGAGATAAACCTGCTCTGGCTGTATTGGTATCAGGATACAGAAATACACTTTCGTTGTTATAGTCCTCAAAATCAAAGTTCTGTGCTGTTACGCTTGAATCGATGGACTTTGCTGGGGCAGATAACAGGTTTGCGTACTTTAGAATTTTTGTATAGAAATCCGGATATTGACCGCTTGGTGGTTTTGCCGAGAAATAGTAATTTCCCACAATATCTTGATTTAAAGGATAATGCGACTGTGAATTTACGTATGATTTGTCTTCGTTTCCAAATTGATCGCAAGGATGCTCCCCTGCGAATCGAACTGTGTGATCTTGGGGAGCTACTGTATTTAATCCAGATAGCGTCAAAGGACAAAAAATTGTCCCAAACAGGACTTTTTTATCCTTGTTAACATAAGGAATTCCTTTTACGACAAGATTATCTTTTACGAATGATACGTTATATCCTTCATCAACCAACCTTTTCAAATCTTGATTATGATCTATTAGTTGAGTCGACATTTATCCTCATTCCTTCCTTCATCTTTATTGAATCTCCGAAGGAATAATCCCGGCTGTGTTTTTCACCTTTATCGTTTTTTAGCGTAGACACCATAGTGTATGATTTTTGTGAATCATCGTAGCTTCCATATGCAAGAGTAACTATCTCTTGAAAGGAATAATCTCTTTTCTCAACTTCCTTTGGTTCACCGTTAATAATGACAGTAAAATTTTTTTCATTTTGCTTGCTCCTTCTCAATTTATTAGAAGAAAGAAGCTCCACTTTTTAGAAGATATGAATTTGATTTACATCAAAATTTACGATATAATTTAACCGACTAAAGTTTTTATTTCATATCTTTCTAAGGTGGAAAAGCTATTTTTAGCTTCTTTCCACTTTTTTCATTATATGAATTTTTATTCAAAAATACTAACAATTTTACTTTTTTTCATTAATTGTTCGTGTTTAGTCAATAAAAGATCCGTTGATGATCTTGAATGTTGGTGTAATATCGATTCCAATAGTTTTTAAAGCTTCGTGAAGAAATAGTAAACATAGAACAAAACCGGTTAGTTTCTTTACTACATTCTCATACAAAACAGTCATTTACCAAATCACCCCTTTAAATTGTAAAATACTGCTTGTTTTTTGATCCATAAATCGACTGGTAAAGGCTTTTATTTTATCCAATTTCCATTACTACGCCAATACGACCATTTCCTGTTTTTCCTTCGTTTCCATGTTTCTCACCTTCTTCTATGACCCGTTTTCAATTTCAAAATTGAAGTCCTCTTTTTAAAAAGCCTGCTATTTAAAACAAGCTTTTGTAAACAAATTGTCTTCCGCCTTCAGGCATCTGTATCTCTTCCCGTGCAATCAAACGTTTTTCATATAATTTTGAAAGTTGAGTGCTTGCGGTATTAATCTGTTTGTCAAATGCATCCACAACATCTCTGGCAGTAACTTCTTTTCTCGTATACACAAATTCTAGAATTTGCTTTAATGATCCCTTAGATCCACCGAGATAGCCTAGTATGGAGAAGGAATCCTCCTCTTTCGCCATAATACATAACTGTTCGATGTTTAACGTACTATCAATGTTATAGGCATGATCATGTACTTCTTCTGGACTTAAATTTACTAGATAAATATATTTCTCAACTTTTTTATCTATAAATTCACTAATAAGCCACTTTAATGGTTTAGCGATTACTTCGTCGATACCAGATCCATTCGTATCCCCAATATAAGACATGTCCAATACAAAGACTGTATTTATTTCTGCGTCATTCATCTTATTCATTATTGACTCTTTGAGATTTTTTAGTTGAGTACGATTTAATAATTGAATAGGTTTTTCATGAATTCTTAATAGTAATTCAGTTTTCATGTTTTTCGCCCTCTCGATTTCAATTTCAATTTTGAAATCTATAATGTTATTAAAAACTATTGTTTAAAGCCTGTCAATACTATAATTTACTTTTATGGAAAAAAAGGTTCCAAATGAAGTTTTGCCTTCTAAAGTAGGATTTACTTCATCCTTTGTAATTTCATATACAGAATTATTAGTTCGTAATGCAACTGATGCTTCAGACCACCTGAAAGCTCTTTGTTTTATATCCATTAATCCTTTACCACGATCTTCTTCACTAAGTCTAGAAGCTTTGGTAGTGATGGCCGCTTTTACGATATCATGAGGAGAATTTTCGGATAAAACATCTTTTAAACTATTGTAAATTCCTTCTCCACGATCCGCGACTGCTATTTCTATTTCGTTTTCATCTTCATTGTTTTTTACTGCAATGAAACAACTAGAATTTGTATGATCAATCACATTGTTGCCCAACTCAGTAATAAAAGATTGAATATCTGAAATACGATTCCCCTTTAGACCTTTGTTTTTAAAAATCCTTTTAATCAATGTACTTATTTCTACAATTTGAGGGTGGGTTGTTGCTACTCTAATCTCTAGCAATTTATCCTCTAGGCTATTACGGTGTCGATTATACAAGGTTGTCATATCCTTTTGTTCTTCAAATTGTTCTTTTACATTTTTACTGCAGACTTTAAAGAAATTCATTCGTTCCATATATTTAATAGGACTGATATTAAAAGGAGCGACAATACCAACTTCAAAATGGTCTTCAAGATAATCTAGCACTGACAAAAGTCCGGTGAAGCCAATAGGCGTAATATACCTCAATCTCTTCATATTTAAGGTTACAGCAGCACGTGAGTTTAATTGATCAACTACTTCCATTGTTTTATTTAGCAATTGATGAATGTCATCTATTGTTGATAATGTTCTATTTATCATTATTTCCATCTACATCAAACGCCGCCTTTAGCCTTTAGCTTTTTGTTCCAATAATTATATCACGAGTTGATAATCTGGTTAATATTTCTCATAAAATTCGGGTTAAATATTGAACCAGCCCCCAATTTAAAACATATCTAAGTAGTTGAGCTATTTTACAACCCTACCTTAGTAACACGTATGGAACTGTCGTATTTGGCTTGTTCATACTGCCCAATAATTAAAACTTACTTATTTAATATTAGCAACGAGATTGTTAAAGATTTTGTTATTATACAAATTCCTTAATATTGATACACAGTATTAGTCAAGAATGCATAAAGCAGTTTACCCTGGAAAAAGCATGGCCAATCTCTTGTCCAGAGATTACCTCAATAAGGTCCTTGCTCGCAACACCAAGCTTATTTTGTTTGGCCAAAAGTGTCAACAATGCACATAAAGCAACTTAAGCTAGGCAAACTCTTAGGAGATTTCCACAATACTAACTCTATGCTGAACATTAAATCCTTTATTTTGCAAAAAGATGATGATAAAACACTTCTTTTATTAGTACAATACACCCCGGAGAAATCGGATTTTTTATTAGAACGACTATCCGGGATATATTCTTATCTCACTCATTAGTACCCTAGTGTAGAACTTCGTCCTTTAGAATTGGTTTTACACTTTCTTCAAGTTTATGAACCCAAGTAACCCCGTAACTATATAATTACCTTTGCCCAGTTTTCTCCCTATAGGTATGTACTTAAATACTATTCAGCATAATCCACCTAATACTCCCGGAAATGAATTACCCTTAAATCTACCCCTTTAACTCTTGTTTCAGGATCTCTAATCTCCATATAACCAGATGGGTAGACAAAAAGTATCTTGTAGACTTTATCTTTATGTATCACTCTATAATTCTTCATAACTCCTCCATGTTTGTTATCAAGGTCTTATGTCTTTTTTTCATTATACTATTGATAGCCAAGTGACTTTCGTATGGACGAGTAAAATTTCATGATCAACTTCCAATGTGCTCATAAATCTATAGAATGATTAGGTGAATATTCGAAAATTATAAAGAGGATTACTGGGTACCAGAAGGATTATTACCTGGAGAAAATATGTTAATAAAACTACTTGAAATAAAAAAGACGGTTGAGATATTTCTTAAATAAGAAGAACCCACAAATTGTATCGTTAAGGTGGATTTTGTGTCGAGCTTGTAAATGTTACGGATATTCAAAAAATAAATGATGATGAAGCCCCTCTCGATTGAGGAAAGCTTCTTCATCTATTCATTTTTTATGTTTATTATGTTCAAAATTAATAAGCTGGTACTTTACAAGCTGCTTAAATGTCGATATTTTTATCAGCATTTCCATAAGTAGGTGTTATCCGGAAAGTAATGTATCAACCCCTAGCTGTTTCCTTTTTACTCTATGAAGCAAGAGTTTACTAAAAAAAGGATTCCAGAGAGAAGGAATCCTTTTTAAACCATTCGCATGGTTATAACTTCACGCGTTACATATTTATATGTGTTTCAAGTAAATTAGCATGTTTGAATAGAAAACCTTATCATTTTAAAATAAAACAATAACGATTATCCTACCAGCCCCATTAAATATACAACTGTAAAAATGAATACCCATACAACATCAATAAAATGCCAGTATAAGCTTGCTATATAAAATTTTGGAGCATTGTATAGGTTTAATCCACGTCTCGCATTTCTAACCATGAGAGTCACAATCCATAGAAGTCCAAAAGCAACGTGTGCACCGTGGAAACCAACTAGTACATAAAATGCAGAGCCGAATGCACTGCTTGTAAAAGTATGTCCCTTATGAAAATACTCTGTAAACTCGTAAATTTCCAATCCTAAAAATGCAACACCTAAAAGAACCGTAATCCCAAGCCATAATTGCATTTTCTTAAAATTAAAATTTTTCATATGATACATTGCACAAACACTTGTAAGTGAGCTAACTAGTAAAAGCATAGTCGCAACAAAAACTATTTCCATGCTGAAAAGCTCATTTGTCAAAGGGTGGTCCCCATTTGGAACCTTGTTTTTTAAAGCAAGATACGTTGCAAAGAGGGAGGCAAAAAGAACTGTCTCTCCACCTAAGAAAAACCAGAAACCTAAAAATTTATTTTTTGCTTCAAGCGTAGCTCTTTCAGGCGAAGTTGGCCATGTTTCCAATGTGAATTTCTCTTCAGTTTGCATAATATAAATTCCTCCCCTATTACTTCAAATATTTTAATTTTGATTAGTCTACCTTCTTAGCTGAGAAATTTTACTTCTTTTATGTCCCGAGCATTTATAATGCATATTAGGCCGTTTGAAAATTACACCTTACGCATATGAGTGTAGACCTGCTATAATTAGATTTACGAAAATCAAATTGAAGATAATAATTCCGAATCCGATAACTCCAAGCCAAGCTGATTTCTGACCGTGCCAGCCCTTAGAGAGACGCAAGTGTAAATACACTGCATAAAATAACCATGTAATTAATGCCCATACCTCTTTTGGATCCCATCCCCAGAAACGAGTCCACGCAATTTGAGCCCATATCATCGCAAAAACAAGAGCGCCTAGAGTGAATATTGGAAAACCTATTGTAACCGATCTATACCCAATTTCATCGACTAAATCAAGGTTGACATTCTTCGTTAATGGCTGTATAGCAGCTGAGATTCTTTTTCTTAAAATCAGTCTTAGCGACCCGTATAAAAGTAAACCAGTAACAACTGACCAGATGACTGTATTTAGTCTTCCTGCTGCAATGATTGCAGGCACCTCAACAAACGCTTCCATTTTACCTTTTGTAAGTAATTCACCTTGATTTGGCCCTATAATAGAAGGCAGATTATATATCATTTCAACCTCTTGATCATTTTTATTAACCCATTTATAGACTGCTTCATACTCCATCCCTCTGAAAATGCTTGTAATTACTACAAAAGAAAGAGTCGCCACAATCGTGTACATGATAACCTCAAGCCCAAAAGTCCCTTTTGAGCGTTGCGTCTGATCAACAGAACGAAGTAAATAAATGATCCCTGCAATGAAACTGCTAGCCAAAATAGCCGAACCTAGTGCAGTGGTTGTTACGTGGATAGCAAGCCAATCGCTTTGCAGCGCTGGTATTAATGGGGAAATGTCTCTCGGAAACATACTCCCATATGCAATGATCAATAATGTGATTGGTAAAGTAAATAAACCAATATAGCTGCCTTATATATAAGGTAAAGAATTATGAATGCCAAGACCATCATCATGCTAAAAGCTGTAATAAATTCAAACATATTACTAACAGGAGCTTGTCCAGAAGCGACCCATCGAGTAATAAAATATCCCAAGTGAGAAGCAAAGGCTACTATAGTGACCGTTATTGCAACTTTTGCCCATTGACTTGGGTTTTCGTATTGTTTTCTCTTATCTCTAATGGCTCCTCCAAATAATAGTGTTGCCAATAGATATAGGTAGAATGCTAGGTATAATAGGTTACTGCTAAGAGCTACCATCTTTATCTCCTCTACTACATTTTTTCGATTATTTGATCGGAAAGTTATTGTATGCAATTTTTTTAATGGAAAAAGTAGGTTTAAGTACCTGCCTAAATCTGTATTTAATTAAAAATGCTTTACCACTTTTTCTGGTATGTCTTCGGAAACTACTAACAAGAGAGCTTTCTCTACAACACATGTATGTCCATATTTTAGTGAATTTTTAATATGAAATCTTCATGTTTTCTTCTTAATTCAATATATTTCTCCACCTCAAAAAAATAAATAATAAAGTGAATAATTTAATTTCGGAGAATTTTAGGATTTTCATAAAGCCATTTCTCGAGATGAAAGCAAAATACTGGGTAAGAGAAATAACCGGCCTGTATTATTTGTGGAAAAAGTACAAATAGGTGTTTTACTCTTGTGAACTTGCCAAAACTAACCTACAACTAATAGTTCTATCAAAGCAAAAGAAAAAGGCTTTTTAATTCTATTGGTTAACACCCTTTCTTTACAGATGACATAAGTATAGATTATGAATTTGCAAAAACTGTGGAGATTTTTAGATAAAAACAAAAAGGAACCTAAAAGGCTCCCTTCTGTTTAGTTTGTTTACCATTCATTTTATGGTTCAAATATTAATATATCCGAAATGTATGCAGTTTATGTGAAGAGTAAGAAAATAACATTTCTTTCTTTATAGCATGCTTATTTCATACACATTTTTCAAAATTAGTAAGTCAGACCCTACAATATCTATCGCTTCCCCTTTATGTTATACTTTTATTAATCAGATTACTTAACATATATCTCTAAGAAGCCTCTTTTTGGGTAATTTTTTTCTATATATATTTAAGGGATTTAGAAATACATGATATATTCAAGTAATTTTTTTAACTTGATTTTTTTACAATTCATATTTTTGCATTGAGATAATAGAATTCTTTATCGAAAGGAATGTTTCATCCTGTTTGCTTATTCACATCATGTTATGTCTCTACAGATCCAATCGTTTGTTAAGGAAAATTCACAATACAGTGTAGATACACCCACTTTTTCTTGGGCAAATATGAAACCTGACTTTATACCTAATCTTGCAAAACGGAAACATTATATAGAAGAATCTTTTGACTTTGTTGTAGATAAAATTCTATCACTCCTTAAGTTACCTTCTTACAACCTATTAGATAAAAACAAGCGAAAAAGAATTGATGTTGAAATGGGTATTATCTGCCATTTCCTCACAGACTTTTTTGCGTCCCTCATAATCAGAGATGGGAATTTAAGCATCACATGATACCGCATGTGAAATATGAATCTATACTCGACCAAAAAGCAAAATCACTTAA
The DNA here is from genome assembly GCF_023516215.1 of Cytobacillus pseudoceanisediminis. Lineage (NCBI taxonomy): Bacteria > Bacillati > Bacillota > Bacilli > Caryophanales > Bacillaceae > Cytobacillus > Cytobacillus pseudoceanisediminis. The sequence continues at coordinate 211,326 of NZ_CP097350.1, forward strand.
TATAGTAGAAAAATTAAAAATGCCGCTAATTTTGCATAACTCAAGAGAGAGTATTTCAGATTTTTTAAAAGAGCTTCTTGAAGAGTATGAACAGAAAAAAGATTATATGAGAGATGTTGTTTTTTCTGTGAATGTAAGTACAGCTATCTGCAGCTATATAATTAAAAGTATTATGTCAAATGATAAAATGTAAAATCGGTCAAAAAGAACCCCCATGTTAAGCTTTTAATGCTTACAAGGGGTTCTTTTATAATGAGAGCGATTTATTAATTACAAGTAGGGTATTGGCCTGGATTATTAAGTAAATTATTTTATTTTGAAGCACTTGACGTTTCAAGGATTCCTTTCAAGTCCTTGTCATTGATCTTCACTTTAGCATCTTCAAATTCTTTTTTCATGACTTCTTCAATTTTAGAATTATCTAACTTAGATACCTTCAATTGATATTCAAGCTCTTTTTTCATAGATTCAAAGGACTCTTTCTCTTTCTTTTCAGTAACTTGAATAATATGGTAACCATTTTGAGTTTTTACCGGATCGCTAAATTTATTAACTTCAAGGGCATAAGCGGCCTCTTCAAATTCTGGAACCATTTTTCCCGATCCAAACCAACCTAGATCTCCACCGTTTTCCGCAGAACCTGGATCCTTTGAAAATTCTTTGGCTAAATCTTCGAACTTCTCTCCATCATCTAGCCTATTTTTGATATCTTTTGCAGTTTTTTCATCCTCTAAAAGGATATGGCGTGCTTTTATTTCAGGTTTATAGTTTTCATAACTATCCTTTAGTTCTTTATCTGTAACTTTTATATCTTTAATTGCCGCTTTTTCTACAAGAAGTTGTTCCTTAAGGATTTCTTTCAGTTCCTTTTCATCTTTAATATTATTTTGCATTAATAGTGCTTCAAAGTTTGATCCTGCCTGGTCCTTGATTTCCTTTACTTTTTTATCCAATTCCTCTTTTTCCACTTTATATTTATCTTCTAGGACTTTTTTGTATAACAGCTCCTGAAGGGCTTGCTCTCCGTACTTTTCTTTCATAGCGATGTAAAGGTCATCGCTGGAGATATTGCCTGCTTTTGTTTCTGCGATCACTTCCTCGTTATCGATTCCTTGTGAGCTGCTGCATGCACTAAGTCCAATAAGCAACCCAGCTGTTGATAAGGATATTAACAGTTTTTTCATATTGTCACTCCTAGTATGGTATTAATTTTTTTACGAAGATAATTCTGGTATATAAAGATAATTACCAAATCATAAAAAGTTATATTAAATTTTATCTTACAATTTAAATATGACGATTTTATGAATAAACTATAAATTAAATAAAATATTTTTGAATCTCATTATAATTAAATCTATGTAATATAATTGTTATGCTTCTTGCATGATTTCTGCAGATTTTTATACTATATTTTAACCCTAGGACACTTTTCACCCCTTAAAATATTTACAGCGAAGTTTCCTTTTATAAGGTACTTCGCTGTAAAAAACTAAATTAAAATTTAAGGAGATTTGGTATTGCTATATACAGTAATAGTTTGTCTGGTGTTATCAATACTTTCTGTTGGAGTTATATATATTTTTAAGAAAAAATCAGATAAAGAGCTTCAGGAACTAAATTTGCACAGCTATAAGGGTGAGAATAAAACCAAAAATTAAGTTGAGCATTCAGGAATAATAAAACGGGTGGAGCTAAGGCCTTCTACCCGTTTTATTTGTTCATTTCTTATTTACTCTTTTACTTTTAAAAGTCTCATAGAATTTAATACTACTATAAGCGTTGCACCCATGTCTGCAAAAATAGCCATCCACAGGGTCAGCCAGCCGGGAACGATTAAGACTAATGCAAGAAGTTTTAAACCTAACGCAAAGGTGATATTTTGTTTAATAATCCCTAGGGTTCTCCTGCTAAGCTCGATGGTATATGGAAGTTTATTTAAATCGTCAGCCATTAATGCAATGTCAGCAGTCTCTAATGCTGTATCTGTACCTGCTCCGCCCATCGCAATTCCAACTGTTGAGCTTGCTAAAGCTGGAGCATCGTTTATTCCATCCCCGACCATAGCGACTTTCCCGTGTTGTTCCCTTAATGAATTAATGGTACTTAATTTATCCTGAGGCATTAGTTCAGCTTTTACTTCGGTTAAACCAACCGAATTACCGATAGCCTGGCCAGTTGCCTTATTGTCACCTGTCAACATAATGGTTTTCTCTATACCAATATCGTGTAATTTTCGAATCACGTTTCGGCTGCTGTCCCTCAACTGATCTGCAACGGCAATCAGTCCGATGATAGTTGTCTCAGTTCCTAAGAGCATCACTGTTTTCCCTTGGGTCTGCAATCTTTTTATCTCTTCTTCAACAGAGGAGGTGAGGTGTATTATTTCTTTAAAGAGTTTGGGGCTTCCAATAAAATAACTTTCACCGTTCACCACTGCTTTTGCACCTTTTCCAGTTATTGATTGAAAATCTTCGGCCTTAAATTCATTTGAAAAAATCCCCATCTGTTCTGCCTTCCTGATGATAGCTGATGCTAAAGGATGCTGTGAAAATTTTTCGATGGCCATAGAAATCCCTACTAATTTTCTCTCGTCTATTTCACTTAAGACTTTAAGGTCTGTTACTTCTGGTGTTCCTTTTGTTAGGGTTCCAGTTTTGTCAAATGCAATGACTTTGATGCGTCCTGCTTCCTCAAGATAAATACCGCCTTTAATCAATACTCCCTTTTTGGCAGCATTTCCGATTGCAGTAACGATAGCAACCGGTGTTGAAATAACAAGTGCACATGGGCATCCGACAACAAGTACAGCTAACCCTCGATAAATCCATTCGGACCAGTCTCCTCCCATAAATAACGGTGGAATAATTGCGATTAAAAATGCGAGCGACATGATGGCCGGCGTATAGTACTTAGCGAATTTCTCCACAAATGCTTGAGATGGAGCGCGCTCTGCCTGTGCTTCTTCTACCAAGTGGATAATTTTCGCAATGGTAGTATCTTCAACTCGTTTAGTCACCTTAACTTCCAGTGAGCCTTCTTCGTTTAAAGTTCCTGCAAACACTTCGTCTCCAATAGTCTTAAGAACCGGAATAGATTCTCCTGTAATGGCTGCTTGATTAATGGAAGATTGGCCATTTACTACTTCTCCATCCATAGCTAGCTTTTGGCCTGGCTTAATGATCAGGATGTCGCCTACAACAATATCTTCAACATCCATTTCCATTTCTTGATTGTCCCTACGGATTAATGCCTTTTTAGGTGCAATGTCCATTAGAGAGCGGATAGATTGACGGGCTTTATCCATTGAATAACTTTCCAGTGCCTCGCTTACGGCGAATAAAAAGACAACAACAGCGCCTTCACTCCATTCCCCTATAAAAGCTGCACCTATAACAGCAATCGTCATAAGGGTTTTCATATCGAATTGAAGCTTAGTAAGGTTTTTGAGACCTTCTTTAATTAATCCAGAACCACCTACTAAAATGGATGCCGCAAAGATTGCAATTGTACTTATATGGCCCTCCCCAATGGTGTACAGGGAAAAGTATCCGGCAATTAGCAAAAGTAGTGACATCAGTGTTTTTTGATTTTCGCTTTTTTTCCAAAAAGACTCATTTTCTTGAACTACTCTCTGACGTTCAGGATACACCTTGATTCCGTCAAAGGATCCTGCCTGTTCTAGCTCCTGGATAGTCGCATCACCAAAAATGGTTATCTTTGATGCTCCGAAGTTTAATTGCACATCATTAACTGTTTCAATCTCCCGGATGTTTTTTTCAAATTTAGCTGCACAACTCGTACAGGAAAGACCTTGTAATCGATAGGTTTCCTTGCTACTTGCCAGTGCTTTCCCCATCTCCTTCACCTTCCTTTGAGTGTATTAAAGCAATAGAAACTAGTTGATGGACGTGCTCATCTGATAAAGAGTAAAATACCATCTTTCCCTCTTTCCGATATTTAGCCAAGCCCATTTTACGCAGTAAACGCAAATGGTGGGAAGCGGTGGCAGTACTGGATCCGATAATATTAGCCACATCACATACACACAATTCTTCTTCAAGTGTAAGTGCGTATGCAATCTTTATTCTTGTTGAATCGGATAGCGCCTTAAACAGTTGCTCTACTCCCATTATCTCATCTATCCGCCCGCTTACTCGGCTAACCTTTTCTTCATCGTAGCAAAACGTCTCACATGTATCTTGGGAAGATTTGTTCAATACTTTATCACTCATATTTGTCACCCTTTATTCAAATATTTGTTTGAATATGTTATATCGTTAGTCTATGCTGATTTAACAAATTTGTCAAAAATTTATTCAAATGTACTTTTGAATAATTATATTTACTCTGTTAAAATAAAGTTCGTTAATACTATTAGGAGGTTTCTTATGATTAAAAAGCTATTCTTAATTACCTTTATACTTTTTATCGTTTCTGTAAACAATGCCTTTGGGCATACAGGTTTAGAGAGCTCCAGTCCACAAGATGGAGAAGTCATTACAGCTGGACCAAATGACATAAAAATGACATTTGAAACAAAGGTTGAACAAGGGAGCACATTTGAAGTAACGAATGCAAATGGTGATTCGATTTCAATCGAGAACATCACTTTAAGCAATAATCAAATGACCGGAAGACTTTCAAACGATTTAGCTAACGGTGCTTATAAGGTTAATTGGAAGATAATTGGTGCAGATGGACATCCAATAGAAGGACAATTCTCATTTTCTGTAAACGCGCCAACAACGGTGGATCCTACTGAGGAAAATGAAGATAGCGGGCAAAAGAGCACAGAAAAAAATAAAGATGACTCAGATTCACTTAATGAAGAAGAAGTTCAAACAGGACAAGAGCAGACAAAGCCAAAAACTAATTGGATCCCTTCATTAATTGGAATTTTAATTATTGCAGTAATCGGAAGCTTTTTATGGATTATGAGAAAGGGAAAATAACAAATGTTTATTGCAGGTATCATAACTGAAACCCTTTTATATCTATGTTTTTCCATTTTAATTGGAGCCTTTCTATTATCCTTAGTGCCATTTCAGTCTAAACCTGATATAAAAGTGCCTAAAGGTATTTTGATGGCTGCGACAGGTGGGGTAGCAGTATTTTCCTTTGTTCCAGTATTGCAATTGATTTTATTTCTTTACCAAGACATTGGAATGGGACAAACCTTTCAATCTGTTCTTTTTACTTTTGAAGTTGGCAAAGCATGGATTGTAACCTATCTTCTATCGAATCTATTATTTATTTATATCATCTGGTTTGACTATAGAAGGAAGCGATTATTTGCGTTAATCGGTATTTTCATTACATTCTTATTGATTTTAGCGCTTGGGTGGTCAAGCCATGCTAGCTCCCTGGACCAGTGGAAAGGTTTTATTGCACATTCGACCCACTTTACTGCTGTTAGTATCTGGATTGGAATCCTGATTACTGTCAGCTGGTTCTCAAAAAATCATCATAACTGGCTGAACTTCTTAAAATGGTTTACGCCTGTTGCTCTCGTATGTTTAATGGTAACCATAGGAACTGGTCTGGTATTAACGGCGTTTGTAATTGATTATAGAGATTATACAAATGCCTGGATGGTTCCATATGGCCAAGCGTTGTTAATCAAACATTTACTGATTATACCTTTAGTATTGTACGCGGGCATTAATAGTGTCCTAATCAGAAGGAAATTAAAAGCAGATGCAGAGTTTAACCCAGTCCCCTGGACAAGGGTTGAAAGTGCAGTGATATTAATGATTTTTGCAGTTACAGCCGCATTGGGACAGCAATCGCCTCCTCATGATATTGAGGTGACAGTTAAAAGCGGCGTCTCCAAACTATTTGCCTTGTTCTATCAAGGCCAGATTGATTCTGCCATGCCTGTCCAAATGACGGCAAACATAACTGGTATATCTCTCGGAGTAGTAGCTATTCTGTTTCTTGCTTTAACTTTACTTTCCTATATTAAGAGGTCTTCAGCTGCCCTTTCATTTCTAATGAGCATATTGTTTGTTGTTTCTGCCTATCTATCATTGCTTTTAAGCATTAAATAGAATTCTGTCTTGATAGAATACAAAAGAAAAAAGATTATTAGGAGGTAAAAGTATGTCAAAGAAAATTCAGTCCCCTATGAAATTGATTATGGTTATAACTTTGCTGGTTTTTGCGATGATTGCAGCTTTAGTGGTCATCAATAATATGAAATCTGAACAAAATGCTTCCCCTAGTTTTGAGGAAGGCCCATCCATTGAAGGACAGCCAGTATTAGGAAAATCGGATGCTCCTGTAACGGTCGTAGAGTTTGGTGATTTTAAATGTCCCGCTTGCAAGGCTTGGGGACAAAATATCTTTCCAAAGCTTGTAGAAGACTATGTTGACACTGGTAAAGTTAAGTTTTCTTACATCAACGTTCTATTTCATGGAGATGAATCCAAGCTAGGTTCAGTAGCCGCGGAAGCAGTTTATAAACAAAATCCAGACAGCTATTGGGAATTTAATAAAGCCCTTTTTAATGCGCAACCTGATGAAGACCATGATTCTTTATGGATAACAATGGAAAAAATTAAGGAGGTTGCTAGCTCAATTCCTGGGATTGATTCTGACCAGTTAGAAAAAGATATCCAAAGCCAAGAAGTCATTGATGAGGTAAATAACGATTCAGCGCTTGTGGAGAAGTTTAAAGTAAAGCAGACACCAAGTATTATGGTAAATGGCACAATGCTTGAAGATCCATTTGATTATGAGAAAATAAAGAGTCTAATAGACCAGGCATTAGAGGATAAATAATGAAAGAACTTAACGTAAATCAAGCAAACATGTATTTGGCATGGATTGTTGCTTTGACTGCAACCCTTGGCAGCCTTTATTTTAGTGAAATACGGGGGTTCATCCCCTGTGAGCTATGCTGGTACCAGCGAATTCTTATGTACCCGCTCGCCTTGATTCTGGGGGTAGGCACTTTCCAAAATGACCTTTCTGTCAAAAAGTTTGTGCTCCCGATGGCGGCTATTGGATGGTGTATTTCCTTTTATCATTACCTTGTTCAAAAAGTGCCGGGATTTGCCCCTATCAAGCCTTGCGTGAATGGAGTTCCCTGCAGTGCACAATATATTAACTGGTTTGGGATTATCACGATTCCATTTTTAGCCCTTACTGCTTTTACAATCATCATCTATCTAATGATTTTTATTAAGCAAAAGAAGAACTAGGCAATTAAGACACCCTTATCGTGTACGAATTAGACGTGAACAGTTATAAAATTCTAAAAAGAAACCAGATTATATTTTAAATTACAAATTATCGGCATCGGTTCTTTAACCGATGCCGATAATTTTTAAACCTCAAGGCTATTATCAGTGTTAGTATAGGAATTTACATAGGTAAACAATTATATAATATAGTTTGGACTCACTTTTTGTTGCAATTAAATGGACAAAAAGTATAAAAAATCGCATAAGCTGTATATTTTTATATCAAGTTGCATGTTTGGTTTTATAAGCCACATAAAGAATATTAAGTGTTTATACTCGAAGTACCAGGTAATCCCCTGACTTCATTTGCACAACATCTGCTTTCATAGCTTTAGCGATATCTACAGTTAGAGATTCAGCATCTTTCTCATCCTTGGCGAGTAGCATCAGTGGTTTTCCTCCCAGCACCCTTTCTTTATTAGTGGTTATAAATGCTAATATTTCATAATTAGGCTTTTGTGTTGATTCGCGTCCCAAATTACTCTCTCCCTGTTAAATTAGTTTTCATTACTGCATGACTTTTCTTAGAACTTTCAAGTAGTGGAGTCTCCTTTACTGTTTCAATCAATTTATTAATGTCTTTTACAATAGGAACTAACGTGATCACCACTCTTCCTGCCTCATAGTCTTTCCGTGTGAAGTGATATCTCTTTACGCCTATTGACCTGGTAGCTTCAAATAATATGGCTTGCCTTTGACCATAATTATCGAGTGTAATTCGAAAATGTTCTTCGCGTGGATAAATAACAATCGCAATGCCCTCTTTTTCGAACAGTTTACGAGCATTCTCAGTTCCAAGCTGATCCGAAACATAAATGTCGTCTACAAATAGTTCAGAATCTCTTATCTCCACTTTTCCTTCCTTAATATCCGCAATATCGCCAACAGTTTTTCCTTTTGAAAAACGCTTCAAAACATAAAATACAAAAAAGCCGACAATCACCCCACACACTACATTAATCCAAGGCGTATCATTGTTAATTAGCTGAATTGTGAGACCTGTTGAAAATGAGACAATTAAAGCAAAGTAGTTCCTTGCTTCAAAGGTCTTGGCGATACCATCAATATAAGCATCCCCTCTATAAGTTGCTTCAGTATTCTCAAGGTCTTTTAAACTATCCCTTTCGGTCTTCCGTACATCCCTGAACTGCTGTATAGCCAGTGTCAAGAAAGTTACCGCAACAAAGTTTTTAGTCATTAAAGCCGGAATAGCAACCGCTCCTAAAGCTGCTGCAACAAATCCAGTGATAAGATGTGTTAAATAGCCATTTGGATAGCTAGGATATTGCCGATAGTCTTCTTTAATGGTTAAAACTCTTGCTAGTGTTCCAACTACAATTGCAGTAGTTATTAATACAATTTGGTCTGTTGAAATAATTCCGTCTTTCATTTTCTCACTCCTTAACAACCCATTATTGCCTTTTTCAGAAAAGGTATTCTTTTGAACCAAAATTGTTGATCTACTGTACTAGCGTAGCTGGATTCTAATTAATTAATTTTTTGATTTTAATGGCCAAGTATCAAAAGAGCTTGGGGTTATTAAACACCCCATTTACAACAATATTCTAATATGCATTTGAATATTGTATTTATCTTTACTATAATAGTAATTAAAGACAATCTAAGCAAAGTTTGAATAAAAATTAAGGAGATTGATATGAAAAGAAAAAGACTTATTATTCGAAGTGTGATTTTAATCCTGCTTTTTGGTGCTGTCGGATATACTCTTTATGCGAACTTTACAAAAGACAAGACTGTGATTGCAGAAGGAACAGCTGCCCCTGACTTTTCATTAGAGACACTGGATGGAGAGCGGATAAAATTATCTGATTTAAGAGGAAAAGGAGTCTTTTTGAACTTTTGGGGAACTTGGTGTAAGCCATGTGAAAAAGAAATGCCATATATGGAGAATCAGTATAAAAAGTTTAAAGATAAAGGAGTAGAAATTCTGGCTGTTAATATTGATGAAAGTGATTTTTCTGTTTCAACATTTGTGAAAAGACATAATTTAACGTTTCCGATACTGATGGATCGTGGGAGTGTTGTAACGGAATTATACAATATTGGTCCTATCCCCACTACAATATTAATAGACAAAAGTGGGAAAGTTGTTAAAGTATTAACCGGCACAATGACGGAGGAAGATATTAGCAATTACATGGAGTCGATTGCTCCTTAGTATAAAAGCCCTTTACAGGGCTTTTATACTTTCATGCTGATTACGTTAGATACCACATTGGAAGTTATAGATAACTTATAGAATGGCCGAAGCCAACATTTAAGCTTTGATGGAGGTTGTATTTTATGGATTTAAATTTGTTCTTAGCATTTGGAGCTGGTTTGCTGTCCTTTATCTCACCATGCTCTCTTCCCTTATATCCTGCATTTATTTCCTATATAACGGGTATATCCGTTAATGACCTTAAAAGTAAAAGAGCCCAATTCTTTAAAAGCAATGCATTCTTTCATACTTTATTATTTTTGGTCGGCTTTTCGATTATTTTCTTGGCGTTAGGATGGTCAAGTTCTCTAATCGGTGTACTGTTTATTCAATATAAAGATTTGTTGGAGCAAATAGGAGCCATCATTATTTTCTTTTTCGGTCTTATTATGGTAGGTGTGCTGAAGTTTGATTTTCTGATGATGGACCATAAGGTGCAATTTAAGAAGAAACCAGCAGGGTTTTTAGGATCAATATTAATAGGAATGGGGTTTGCAGCTGGATGGACACCTTGTACAGGGCCTATTTTGGCAGCTGTTTTTGCTCTTGGAATCACTAATCCAGGGCAGGGCTTGTTGTATATGGCTGTATATTGTCTTGGATTTTCCATACCTTTTCTATTTATGTCAATGTTTATAGATAAACTGACATTCTTTAAAAGGCACAGTGATTCACTTATGAAGGCTGGTGGGATTATAATGATACTAATGGGTGTTATTTTATATTTCAATTGGCTTACAAAATTAATCTCCGTCATTACAAACAGCCTTTTTGGCGGTTTTACTGGTTTTTAATTAGAAGAATCATATAGCAGTTTGGTGTAGGAGATAAAAAAATTAAATAGTAATAAACGATTGTAGTCTAATTTATTTATTAATGTATTGGTATTATCTAAAGAATATGTACGAGTTTTTTACATATTAGGGTTAGATTATGTCTCATAATTATTGTATTCTCTAAAATCTTGAGGCTGTTAAATACCTAGTAAAAATGAAAAAAAAGACCGATTTGACCAAAAAACTAATTTGACTCAAAAAACTTAATTAGATATAAAAGGCATTGTTTATATATAATGCCTTTTTACACTAAATTTAGTATTACCTTTAGAAAAAATTAAGACATTGACTATGTTTATTGTTATCCTGTTGATTAGTATGTCAATTTCGGTGCTGCATGTACTCACATCATTTTAAGTCTGCTTTATAGACACAAAAGGTCCAAATCTTATGCGATTTGAACCTAAAATTACCTTCTATATTCATATTTTGTAATCTCAATAAAACTGTTGAGCTTGTAAAAAAGATCTATAAAAAATATTTCCATCAATAACTGTTAAGGTTAGCTGGGGCATGAATATACTTTTGATTGATTAATGGAGCTTCTCTGAGGGACTTGCTCCCAATTGCTGGTATAAAGATGCTACGTCCTTCTTTTGATAATGATGGTAATAGTCCAGGATTCCCAAATAAATAGCTTTTGCAGCCAGTTCTCTCCATTGAGGGGACCGAAGCTTGTCATTATCAGTTTTATTATCAATGAATCCGAGTTCAACTAGCACCGCGGGCATTGAATTTTCTCTGATTACATGAAAATCCCCGTTTTTCACCCCTCTGTCATTTAACTCCCATGCTTCCAATAACCTATTTTGGATATACTTAGCTGCTGCTTTACTCTGATTAACATTTGGATTTTGTGAAGCAGAATAGTAATATGTCTCAGTTCCATGGCCTGAACCGTTAAATGAGTTTGCATGGATGCTTACAAATAAATCGCCATTAGCATTTTGGGCTTTAGATACACGATCTTTTAATTCAATTTTTGTGTCCCTGTCTCTGGTCATCACTACAGCAAAAGGAGACTTTTTAATATAGGTATTTAACCTTAAAGCAGTATCTAGTACAACATCTTTTTCATATATCCCATACCCAGATGCCCCCGTATCGGGATAACCATGCCCGGGATCGATAATTATCGTCTCATCACTGAGTGGATTTTTTGTTCCAGATGAACCTTGTAAACTATTTATACTTAAGTAATCTTGATGTACGAAACCTTTTGAACCCCCTACAGATATATAAGCCCATTTTCCAATGGAATAACCAATATTTACTTGCGTTCCTGTTTCGAGCTTATTGACAACTGGATACTTTATAGAAGGGCCGCTTCTGACATTGAGTACATCAGCATTCACTAGTGCCTTTTTTGAAAAAGAAACAGACGCTCTCCTAGTTCTTAACTCTTCATTGATTGACCTAGCTAAAAACACAGCAAAATCTGATCGTATAAGTGTTTTATTAAGACCAAATGTTCCATCAGGGTATCCTTGTGCTATTCCAAGGTTCATAAGAACTGTTCCTGATGAACTCGTATTAGACCCACCGAGGTTAAATGCCCGGTTTAACATAAGTGCCATCTCACCCCTTGTTACTGACTTGTTAGGTCTAAAAGTACCATCAGGATAACCCGAAAGAATCCCGTTTTTGTATGCATCATTGATGTACCCTGAGGCAAAATAACTTGAGGACACATCCTTGAAATTGGTAGAACTATTTCCTGAGCTATACTGCAAAGCTCGTCCAATCATAGCAGCAGCCTCTCCCCTTGTAACTTGCTTATTTGGCGAAAATCGGGTAGCGCTTGTTCCGCTTACAATATCTCCAATTTTTAAGTAATTTATTTCTCTTTCAGCCCTATGATTCACTCCTAAATCTGAGAATGATTCGGCACTTCCAGGCGATGCGAATGTAAACAATAGAAAAGTAGCAGTAAACAAGAGAATTAACAAACGTTTCATTTATTAAAAAACACCCTTTTCTTTAAATTTTGATCCTTTAAATATATTATCGACATAATTATTCGCACTTTTTAATATAAAAGTCTGCTTCATCTCCTTTTGCTGTTTATGAGTGAGTATCGTTGTTATATGGATTAATAAACTCATATTTCACTAAATAAACATTGTCAGCCGAAACTGTCAATAATTTTAAATCCGAAATATTTGACAATTTTGTGAACAGGTTGAATAATATATAAAAAGGAGGTTGTTAACATATGGAATCTCGAGTAAAAATTTTAAATGCCCTAAAGTTTACAAGCGGCACTATAACTTTGATTGGCATCATTATTTTTTTCTAGGACTTTTTGAAAACGGTTACAGTGTTTTGACACCCATCGGTGTTGGCACAATAGTAGGAGCTGTTTTTATCTTCCTGATGGGTATGTTCTTGGTAGCATCTGAAGAGATGGTAAAAAAGATTGGGAGACAGCAATAAGATTCGAAGCAATAAAAAGAGCGCCCTTTCAAGACGCTCCTTTTGTTACATATTAATAATAACCCCAAATTAATGACAGTAATGTACCGAAAACTGTCACTAAGGCTATGAAAAAACCATAATACAGCGTAGTGTAGATTGACCTCTTATCTTTCGATTCACCAGCGTGCATAAAAACAACCAATTGAACAGCTGCTTGAATAAAAGCTGTTATAAGAAGAATGGTCATAGCTAACTCAAATGACATATCCAAAAAGTAAACTGAAAGAGCAATTACCGTTAGGACAATAGAGAATACAAACCCTAATACTTGTTTTGGAGGAAATAATTCTTTCATTTCTATATCATTCCTTTCAGGAAGACGAAGCTAAAGATGAAAATCCACACCACGTCCAGAAAGTGCCAGTAAAGCGAGAAGATAAATGCTTTATTCGCTGTTTCAGGTGTCAAGCCCCGCTTTATAACTTGAAGGATAATAAACGCCCCCCAGAATAAGCCAAAGGTAACGTGTGCTCCATGTGTTCCTAAAGTTAGAAACAAGATAGCTGTAAAACCGCTAGTTTGCAGTGTTGCTCCTTCGTGAACATAGACAATAAAATCATATATTTCTACTCCTAAGAAACCAAGTCCAAGTAGTAGAGTAATTGCAAAGAAAGTAATCATGGCTTTTGCCTTGCCTAACCGCATGGCATGGATCCCGAGCCCAATTGTGAAACTGCTTGTCAAAAGTAATATTGTTTCAATCAGTACCGGTGTAATCTCGAAAATCTCAGCTCCAGATGGACCGCTGCCTGTCCGATCCACCAAAGTAAAATAAGAAGCAAAAAGCGTCCCAAAGAGAGCAATTTCAGCTCCAAGAAAAATCCAAAATCCTAATATGTTAAGGCGATTTTGTTCTGTTCCATATTCTAAAGGGAGCGAGTGATCTATTTTCATTTTTTGGCACCTCCCAATTCTTCTTCTGTTTTTTCGATTTCTTCAACAGAAATATAACGGCCATGGTCTTTCTCGAATGAGCGGTGAGCCAAACACGCAGCTATGCCGATTGAAGCAAGAACCGCGAGCATCCACATGCCGAATACAAAAGCAAAGCCCCATACAAAAAAGACTAATCCCATTAAAAACGGTACGCCACTATTATTAGGCATATGAATCGGTTCATACTTGCCTTTAAATAATTTATATCCTTTTTTCTTGTAATCCCAAAATGCTTCAGTTGAATCAACTTCCGGCACGATTGCAAAATTATATTCAGGGACTGGATTATGTGTAGCCCACTCTAATGAACGCGCGTCCCATGGATCTGCAGGGATATCCCTTGATGAGTATCGAATACTGTAATAGATGTTATAAACAATTAACGCAAATCCTATTGCCAGTCCAATGGCACCAATAAACGAAATCAGATTCCATATTCCAAATCCAGTTGATTCCGAATAGGTATACATCCGGCGTGCCTGGCCATCCAATCCAGAAATAAACATAGGGAAAAAGGTTACGCATACACTGATCGCAATAAACCAGAATGACCATTTACCAAGCCTTTCATTCAGCATAAAGCCGAACATTTTCGGCCACCAGTAGAAAAGTCCAGCTATCATGGCAAAAACAACGCCAGGAATGATAACCAGATGGAAATGAGCAACCAGGAACATTGTATTATGGTATTGATAGTCGGCGCTGGCCATCCCTAGCATAACACCCGTCACCCCACCGATTGTAAATATCGGGATAAAGCCGAGCGAGTAGAGCATTGGGGTGGTAAAAACGATTTTCCCTTTTCGAAGGGTGAACAGCCAGTTAAAAATCTTAATCCCGGTAGGAACAGCAATAGCCATCGTGGTAATCGAAAAAATACTGTTTACTAATGCTCCCTGACCCATTGTAAAGAAATGGTGGACCCAAACAAGGAAAGAAAGCACAGAGATAGCGACCATTGATATAACCATAGATTTATAGCCATATAGATTACGGCGTGAAAAGGTTGAAATAATTTCACTATAAATACCAAATGCGGGCAATATTAAGATATAAACTTCGGGATGGCCCCAAACCCAGAACAAGTTAGCCCAAAGCATGTCCAATCCGCCATTACTTGTTGTGAAAAAGTTAGTAGCAAATAGACGATCCATGGTACCCATTAATAATGCTACTGTCAATACTGGAAAGGCAAAGACAATAATCAGATTAGTAATTAACGCTGACCATGTGAACATGGGCATTTTCATTAAGGTCATCCCGGGAGCTCTCATTTTCAGAATGGTCGTAATAAAGTTAATACCAGTAATTAATGTACCAAGTCCAGAGATTTGAAGAGCAAGCATGTAGTAGTTAGTACCTACAGATTTACTATATTCAGTTCCTGCCAGCGGGAAGTAAGAAGTCCAACCAGAATCTGGAGACCCCCGATAACGAACGAAATATTGAAGAGCATTGCTCCGAAAAAGTACAGCCAAAAACTTAAAGCGTTTAATCTTGGGAAAGCCACATCACGTGCACCAATTTGCAATGGAACAGCAAAATTCATTAATGCCATAATAAACGCCATTGCCATAAAGATAATCATAACAACACCATGTGTTGTAAAAATTTCATTGTATTCCTGTGCGCCAAGCAGCGTATTCTCTGGAACAGCCGTTTGGGCACGCATCATTATGGCGTCTACCCCTCCACGGAAAAGCATCAGTAAAGCTGATATTAGATACATGATTCCAATCCGTTTGTGGTCCACGGTCGTCAGCCATTCACGCCATAGGTATCCCCATTTTTTGTAATATGTCAGTCCTACAAAGATAGCGACCATTGTAAGGGCTATGGCAACCATCGATGCGTAAATTGTAGGTCCTGGATTAGGTACGGCAAATCGTGCTAAGAAATCCATACTATTTGACTCCTTTCGGAAAGTGTGTTGCTAAAATATCCAGCTAGAAATAGATTAGAAAGCTAGGCAACTCTTACTTTATTGGTTCATTTTGCTGTGATCCATTATTTCATCCGGATCTTTTTCGGATTTGCCAGGCTTCATTTCTTCTTTCTCTGAATCACCTTTCTTATGATGGCCTTTAGGCGGTGGTGAGAAAGATAAGTGAGTGCCAGTATAAGTTGATTGACCAAGATGTCCTGGCTTTAATAATTCCTCAAATTTTTCCTCTGTAAGAGGTTCTGCAGTTGCATTAATTTCCTCTACCCATTCATCGAACTCTTTGGGCGGCATTGCTTTTACATTAAACGTCTGTTGAGCAAAGCCTTCACCAGTAAAGCTGGCATTCCTACCGCTATATTCACCTGGTACATCAGCAGCAAGATTTAGGGTATTTACCATGTCAGCCATCGCATATTTTTGTCCACCGAGCTGAGGAATCCAAAAACTTGAGATTGGCCCGTAAGAATAAAGTTTGAATTCAATTGGCCGGTCTGTAGGAATGAACAGATAGTTTACAGTTTCAATGTTCTGTTCAGGATAACTAAAGTGCCATTTCCAATTAGATGATGAAGCGTAAATAACTAATGGTTCCTCGTCATATCCTTCTGGTGTTGCCTCAACTTTGTAGGTGGATACAACAGTCACTACCGATAGAAACGCAACAATTAATACCGGAATAGCGGTCCAGATGATTTCTAGTTTAAGACTGCCTTCAATGTGTGGAGGTTCATAGTCTTCACTCTGATTAGAAGCACGATACTTTCTAACAATGAAGATATATAAAGCAAATACAACCACTACAACTATAGCCATGGTCCAAATTGAGATCATGATTACATCTGCTGTTGTACGACCTTGTGGCCCTTTTGGATCTAAAACCAATAACGGTTCACATCCTGTTAACACAGTGGCAATAGTGAAAATTAATGTCAGTAAAGCCCATTTCATTTTCATAGGAGTTCCCCTTTCCGTATTTGCACAAATTTAAAGAATAAACTTAATGATTATATGTGCATGTGTTCACTTAAAGATATTTAAAATATTATCATAAATTCAGCTGCCAATTGTGACGATTTTGAAAAGGAATTATTTTACTATAATTAGAGAGAACAAGACAAACCATCCTTCCATATTTTTCAATTAGAATTATTACACCTTTAAAAAAACATTTTTATGCTCACTTAATCACATTATCTCATAATCCACATTCAATAAAAGTGACAATAAAGCAACAAATTTATGGCGAAAATATGCACTATATCAATTTCCCCTCAATTACAAACCCCCAAAACTGGACTATTTTCTTTTGGAGAGGGAATAAACGAATTGTAGTTGACTATTATTGGTTAAGATAAAACTAAGTGCTAATTATGTTAAGTGGAGGAACTGCGGATGGAAGAAAATGAAGTGAAAAAAGGAGAAAAAGGTGCCTGGATTAGTATATCAGCATATATACTCTTATCCATTATCAAGCTTATCATGGGGAATTTGGGAAATTCGGAAGCTTTAAAAGCGGATGGATTAAACAATTTAACTGATGTCATTGCTTCTGTAGCCGTATTAATTGGATTAAGGATATCTCAAAAACCGGCCGATGAGAACCATAAGTATGGACATCTTAGAGCTGAAACGATCGCTTCTTTGGTTGCTTCATTAATTATGCTTACTGTTGGTTTGCAAGTAGTGATCGATTCTTTTAGAAATTTATATAATCCTGTTGAAGAAAGACCTGATTTATATACTGGGGCTGTTGCTTTATTTAGTTCTCTTTTTATGTACCTAGTCTACAGATATAATTTGAAGCTATCTAAAAGGATTGGAAGTAAGGCCCTTTATTCAGCAGCACAGGATAACCGTTCCGACGCATTGGTAAGTATAGGCGCTGCAATAGGAATAGCTGGTGCACATCTCGGGTTGAATTGGCTGGATTCCCTCGCGGCAGCAATTGTGGGAATAATTATATGCTTAACTGCCTGGGTAATTTTTAAGGAGGCGGCTCACGATTTAACTGATGGTTTTGAAGTAAAACTCTTGAAGGAAATTGAAGAAACAATCAATCAAACGGAAGGAGTAAAATTTGTTAAAAATCTAAGAGCAAGACTTCATGGAAACCACCCAATAGTAGATGTGACTATTTTTGTTGAACCTTCACTAACCGTTATTCAAAGTCATGATATTACTGTGAAAATTGAGGATAATTTACGTAAGTTTCATAATATCCATCATACTCATGTTCATGTAGAGCCTCACTAGATTAAATTGCCTGATTACTAAGTTCAAAAAAATGAGCCGCCATTACTGACGGCTTATTTCACTTTATGAATTGGATCTACCTTTTGTTTATTTATCGGAAGTATATCCTTTCTGATTAATAAACCTTAACAGATCGCCGTAGATAACTTGATCTGATGCGTTCAATTCCTTTTGCGCCCTTTCAGCATTCTTTTTACAGTTTTGTCCATCAATTTCGAGTGCAGTCTGCTTATCATAGCATCTATTTTTTGTATACAAATATTCTTTAGTAATAAAACTACCGTCTCTGAGAACTGTAAAATTGTCAGGATCTTCGGTAAAAAGATCTGAGCCAAAAGTAACATCCGTTTTATCTTTTATACCCAATAGGTTAAGAATAGTGGGTTTAACATCAATTTGTCCTGATATATTTTCTATAGTCTGTCCTTTATTTATTCCGGGAATATGAACGATCATAGGGACTTTTTGAAGCTGTGTTTCTTGGAATGGAGTAATCTCTTTACCCAGAAATTGAGCCATGGCTTCATTATGATTTGATGAAATCCCGTAATGGTCTCCCATTAGTATGAAAATAGAATTCTCATAAAGCCCTTCTTTCTTTATCATCTCAAAGAACTTTTTCAGAGACTCATCTTCGTATCTTACGGTCGTAAAGTATCGATTTACTGTTCCATCCTCAGAATTCCATTCGGGAATTAGCTCATCCTCTTCCTCTAAGGAAAATGGAAAATGATTTGTTAAAGTAATAAATTTAGCGTAGAATGGCTGCTTTAAAGTCCTTAAATATTGCATTGACTGTGCAAAAAAGATGTCATCTTTAAGACCCCATCCAATCGAGTTTTCTTCAGTAATATCATAGTATTCATCAGAAAAATACTGATTATAGCCTAAGGATTTATACATAACATCCCTGTTCCAAAAACTTTTGTTGTTAGCATGAAAAACTGCAGTGGAGTACCCTGATTGACTTAACAACGAAGGCAACCCCACAAAGGTATTTTGAGAATGTGTGAAGAATACTGCCCCCTTGGAAGTCCGTAAAGAGAGTTTTCAAACAAAAATTCAGAATCGGAGGTTTTTCCTTGTCCGGTCTGATGATAGAAATTATTAAAATAGTAAGTGTCCGTACTTTTTATCAAACTATTTAAAAAAGGAGTGATTTCCTGGCCTTCAACTTTTTCGTTTATTATAAAGTTTTGAGTAGATTCCATAGAAATAACAAATACATTCTTCCCCTTCGCTATTCCTGCAAGTTCTTCATTGTTTGGTTTTTTAATTGCATTCGCATAATTTACGATTTCTCCTATTTGACTGCTGTCAGCAAAAGCACGATTCATACTTGTTTTTGTCTGCAAGTATGCATCATACAGTTGATAATTAAAGACTCCCAGGTTTTTCACAAGCATATTTCTATCAAATGATCTGGTTAATAACTGGGGTCTTTCAATATTGGCAAGAACTAGATTAGCTGCCATAACGAGTATGGAATAAAATAAAATCTTCCGCTTTTTAATTTTAATTTCACCAAATCGTTTTTTTAAAGGAATCAGAAATCCCAAATCTAATACTAAAAGGATGTCAAGCGGGTTAAGAAGACTGATAATACTGCTCCCCAAATCACTTGCATTGTCAGTTTGGAATAACACTGGAATTGTAATAAAATCATTAAAAAAACGATAGTAAATCAGATTAAAATATAACAATGTGGTAAGGAAGAAATTTGTAATAAAAAGCCTGGATTTAATTCCCTTTTTATTCCCAAATAAACACAAACACAATAAAAATAAAATTGAACCCCCGCAAGCTAACATTAATATGACTTCTTGGATAAAATTTTCAATTTCTAAGCTGAAAGCAAACCGGGTGACAACATATGTTTTTAAAGTTAAGGTTAACCAAATTATCCCTAAATACGAATCCTTTAATTTTTTCCCTTTCATATGGCTAGTCCCCTTTATACTTTTAATACATGTACATCCTCTCATATAGTTATCTATCTTATAATCTATCCCTATTTTTGTCAATTAATCTATAATTATTAACTGTTGAGACTCGTTATGATACATGTTAAGTTTGTATATGTCTTTAATGGGATTATTCATATTTAATAATGTTAGGATGATTATTAATTGAAGAATTTATTTTCTAAACTCACCATACTTTCAACTCTATTTGCACTTATTCTAGGGAATTTAGTTGTTGCTACAAATTCCGGGGATGCGTGTGGCACTGATTGGCCAAAATGTAATGGTCAATATGTTCCTGACTTTACTAAAATTAATATATTAATTGAATATTCACATCGGATATTTACCACTTCTCTCGGTTTTATTTTACTATTGAATGCCATTCTGGTTTCGAAAAAGCTAAAAAAAGGCATACTAAATCTTGGTGGCCTGCAGTTACTGTAATTTTACTAATCGTTCAATCCCTAGTGGGTGGAATAAATGTAATATTGGGTACCCCTATTGGTTTTACAACCATTGATGTCACAGTGAGCTTGTTATTACTTGTATCAGTTATTTATACACATACCTTATTAGAATCACCAAAAGAAGGGCCTAAAAAAGTTATAAAAAAAGTGCTCATTATTTATTAATCATAACCTTCATAGAAATAGTAATTGGAGCTTTCTTTAAACATTCTAGGATGAGCGAACTGCTCTATCCTGGTCAAACCGATGCCCTTATCAATAACCGAAATTTTTCACAGATGATTTACTCAATTCACGGTATATTAGGGCTAGCCTCTATCTTAGTGACAGCCTATCTTCTGTTTTTATCCTATAAACACAATAATTTTAAAATCCAATCAACACTGCTAATGTTTTTCTTATTAACCACAGCTATTTTTGGTCTCATTACAAAGATAAGTTTTTTGAGTCCTGTAACTTCATCTATACACATGATTTTTACTATTATATCCATTGCACTCACCTGCTCAATATCAGCTGACAGAAAGGGGATAGGAATTTAAGAAATTTAGTTATGCATGCTGATTAGCTGATTACTAACTTCTAATTGCTTGTTTTAAAAGTTAGGTTTTGGGTATTAACCCTTTTAAAAGGGGGATTACTATGAGCGCAAAAAATAACAAAACACAAAAAAATATGGGGCTGGCTTTCTTTTTGAACTTAGTCTTTACAATAATAGAAATAATTGGCGGTTTTATTACTGGTAGCATCGCTATTATATCTGATGCAGTTCATGATTTGGGGGACTCAATTTCTATAGGAGTGTCTTGGTATCTTCAAAAGAAGTCAGAAAAAGGTGCAGACTCTCATTTTACTTTTGGGCATAAAAGGCTGTCCTTAATGGGTGCACTATTAAATGCAGCTGTCTTATTAGCCGGTTCCATTTATGTTTTATACGAAGCAGGCAAGAGGTTATTTAACCCTGTTAATCCCAACTCGGAGGGTATGCTTTGGCTTGCCATTTTAGGGATTGCAGTGAATGGGTTTGCAGCTTACCGGTTAAAAAAAGGTGATAGCGGCTTAAACCAGAAAATTCTCTCCTGGCATTTAATTGAGGATGTATTAGGATAGGTAGCAGTTCTAATTGTTAGCATTATTTTGTTATTTAAAGATATTCCAATCCTGGATCCACTTTTATCTATAGGGATTACTTTTTACATTCTATACCATGTTATAAAAAACCTAAAGGATACCTTAGGTATCTTATTAGATAAAGCACCTAAGGGAATTGATACCAATATTTTAGAAGAAAAAATTCTGGGAATTTCATCGATTGAAGGTCTTCATCACTTGCATTTTTGGTCCATAGATGGAAAGGAACACGCATTTTCTGTTCATCTTGAAGTGCCAAATGACATGGACAGAGATTCTATTGTTACTATTAAAAATAAAATAAGGGAACATCTAAACGAATTTAAAGTGGCTCATTTTACAATACAATTCGATTATAGTGGAGAGAATTGTGAACAAAAAGAATAGCATGCAACTTATTCAAAAAATGAGGGGGATTTAATATCCCTCTCATTTTTTTCTATTAGTTATTCAGCGACCTCAAGTTCAACTTGAGGCATATTATGCATTCCTCTTGCTGTAACATGCGCTATAACATAATAAAGACCAGGCTCATTAAAGGTCTTTTTTACAAAGTAGGTACCTTCTTCTTTATTTAATTCACCTTTTATTTTTTCATGCTCCTGATCAGGAGCCCCTTCTTTCCAAATTTCAAACTTCATGTCATCTGCATCTGTTACCACTTCTTTTCCCTGGGTTATTTTAGCCTGAATCATTATTTCATCATTGGGCTTTAAGTCTGCAGGAACAGTTTCAACCGATACTTCTATAAGCTCCGGAATTTTTTCTTTGCTTTGTGTTTCGTTTTTATTTGAACAGCCAGCTAAAGTTAAGATTAAAAAAAGCAAAATAATTAATTTCTTCATCAGGTCGATTTTCCTCCAAATTAATAATGATTTTTTTGTTTTGTTCTTAAAACAACTTTAAAATTCCCTATGTTCTGAGTTAAGACTTCTGTTTGTTTCCATTTTATTGATTTTAAAATCTGAGGCTTCCTGATCCTTTCGGTACCATTCAAAAAATGTTGAAGCCAAAACAATCCCTAGAACTACTTCCTGTATAATTTTCATGAGGACTCCTCCAAGTTGCTGGTCCTGAACCAGAGACATTGAATTAAAGATCTCTGGGCCTGTCAATTCCAATCCTGACAGTCTATTAGATGGAACACATAACTTTAAAGCTTCTTGCCAGGCAGCAGGGTTTGAGTAAGTAGCATACAAAGAGGTATCTGCAAAAATAATCAAGGCACATGCGGGGGTTAACAATACTCCTTCAGCAAAGATATAACCCACCTTTTTTAGTCCATTCAGGGTTTGATGTTCTTCAAGCTGGTTGATTAGTGGCCACCACATATTTATTGCTAATAGGAACAGAACAAAGGTATAAGACGCATGAATTATTTTATCGGTTTTAACCATATCAAAAACCATGGGAATATGATAGATAGAGAAAAAACCATTAAAAAGTATTAATCCAATAAGCGGCTTGGTTAATAACATAAAAATCGGTTTTATTCCTGCAACATTTATTAAATTCCTCCAAATCCATTGAGGAATTCCAATTATCAATAATGGAGGAATAATCAAATATAAAATTGCCATCTGAGTCATATGAGCAGAGAACATTAGATGACCAAGCAGATCGACTGGAGCCCCTTTAATAACGTATAAGAGCAGTATCCCCAAAGAAAAAATGATTCCCTGTTTTGTCGTTAACGTCTCACTGTTTTTAAAGTTTCTACGGTAGATAACAGTAATAAGAAAATACATGGTTAATAGCATCAAAAGAAATACCAAAAAATAAGGACTCCAAAGAGCGCGAAAACCAAATATATTTAGTGTCCCCAAAGCACAGCCTCCCCTTTATAAAAAATAATAAGTACAGATCTTTCATGTGTGTCAAATTAGACTAACCATAGAAAAATTTTTAAGATTATGCTTTTCACCATTTCAAATAAAAAATTTAAAAAACCTCCTGCAAAAGGACGTGTCAATATAATTATCTATCTTAATTTTTATAGATTAATGAAAAAACCCTATATTTTTATATGCTCATATATTAAATTAATAGATAGGCTGTTAAAAGACAATCTTTATATTAAAAGTTCTTTTTTCTTCACAATTCCTTAACAATTGAATATTTACGCTGTTAATTTACAAAATTTAAAAGGAGGAAGTACTATGCTAAAAAAGTTTATTCCCCTATTCCTTATAACTTTTTTTATTCCCCATTGGGTCTCAGCTGAAGCAAATGAAAAAAATGAAAGGAAATGGCAAGATGAAACGATCTACTATATAATGGTTGACCGCTTTAATAATGGAGACATTAAAAATGATTTCAATGTTGATGCTAAAAATCCTGAATCCTATCAAGGCGGAGATTTCCAAGGAATAATAGACAAACTAGATTATCTCAAAGATATGGGATATACAACGTTGATGCTCACGCCAATTTTTAACAATGAAGAAAATGGATATCACGGTTATTGGATTAATGATTTTTATAATACCGAAGAACATTTTGGTTCTTTAAAAACGTTTAAGAGACTTATTAAGGAATCTCATAATCGTGATATGAAAATCATCCTAGAGTTTCCATTCAATAATATTGGTCCTAACCACCCCTGGCTGAAAGACCCCCAAAAACGTGATTGGTTTAAGGGGAATATGGAACCGAAGGTTACAGGTGAAAATACTAAAGAAAATGAGTTCAGCAACCTGCCAGAATTAGATATGAGAAACCCTGAGGTTCAGAAGTACTTGATTGATATAGCGAAATGGTGGATAGCAGAAACGGATATAGACGGATATCAATTAAACTTAATCCAAAATGCACCTGAAAGCTTTTGGGAAAAATTTTCAAAAGAGGTTTATGAGGTAAAAGACGATTTCTATTTAATTGCTGACACAGTTCCAAGTGATTCAAATCCTGACAAATACGAAAAAATGGGTATAAAAAGTTTAATACATGAGGCATTCAGTAAAGAGCTAAGATCAGCATTCTCAAAACCTGACCAATCGCTTGAAAACTTATTCTCAAATCAATTGAAAGCTGACCTTACTGAAGACTCCCCTTATTTAATGGGAAAGTATTTGGATAATCCACATACACCACGTTTTACCAGCGGGGCGGTAAAAAACAATCAGCATCCGGGACCAAGGTGGAAGCTGGCACTTACTTATTTATACACCACACCTGGCGTACCTATTGTGTATTATGGGAGCGAAATTGCATTAAATGGTGAAGAAGAACCTGATAACCGGAAGATAATGGACTTTAGAACTGATAAAGAATTAATTGATTTTATAACTAAGTTAGGAGAACTCCGCCAACAGCTTCCTTCCTTATCAAGAGGACAACTGGAAGTATTATATGAAGACCATGCTGCAGCAGTGTATAAACGAGTCTATAATGATGAAGTGACTGTAACGGTCATCAATAACAGCTCCCGATCAACCACCATTACTTTATCAGCTGAAAAGCTTGGAGGAAAAGACAAAGAGTTAAGAGGATTGTTAGCAGGAGATCTTATTCGTCCAAAAGATAATAAATACATCTTTGTTCCCGAACGGGAGGAAAGTGAAATATATGTACTTAAAGAGAAAACCGGACTAAACATTCCACTTATCTTATCACTGGCAGCTGTTTATACAGCATTTATAATATTTATTATTGCTCTTCGCAAGCGCGCAAAAAAGAAGAAAAACTAATCAGTTGAACTGTTGGAAATGAAATAAAAAGAAGAGGCTGGGACAAAACCCCCTCTAAGATGAAAAAGCCGTTGAAATTTTACGATGAGTAAAATTTCAACGGCTTTCATTATTTTTAAATAAAAATAAGGACCACTTCTGATAAAATAAAGTTACCACACCAAATCTTATCCGAAAGAAGGGTCCTTATGTTTAAAGATTATAACATGAATCAATTAGTTTTGCCTTTAGATTTAGAAGTGAAATTACAAGAAAATGATATTGCCTTTCCTATCCACCATTTAGTTGAAAGCATTCCTCATGAAGCCTTCAATTCCTTTATCCGCTATACAGGTTGTCCACCTTATCACCCACGCATGATGCTGAAAATTATTTTATGTGGTTACACGCAATCGGCTTTCTCTGGTCGTAAAATAGAAGGACTTTTGCATGATAGTATTCGCATGAAGTGGCTAGCACAAGGGTATGAGCCGAGCTACCGCACAATCAATCGTTTCCGTGTCCATCCCGAAATGAAGGAGTTAATTCGTCAATGCTTCGTGCAGTTTCGCTGCCAGTTAGTGCAGGAGAAACTCATCGATCAAGAAGCGATTTTTGTCGATGGTACAAAAATCGAAGCGAACGCCAATAAATTCACGTTTGTATGGAAGAAAGCCATTGAAAAATTTCATGCAAATCTCGTTAATAAGTCAAACCAGTTATACAACGAACTGCTTGAAAATGAAATCATTCCTGAAATAAAAAGAGAAAATGACGAGCAGCTTTCTATCGAAGAATTAACGCAAATCGCTGAAAAACTAGATGAAGTAGTCGATGAATATACCCAAAAGATTGACAGCTCTGACGATGTAAGCGAGCGTAAACAGCTTCGGAGTGAACGAAAATCACCGAAACAAATCGTAAAACAAATATCCGATTGGATTGCGCGGAAACAGAAGTATGAAAAGAATTTTGACATTCTTGGCACACGTAACAGCTATTCGAAAACAGACTGTGATGCCACCTTTATGCGGATGAAAGATGACTATATGCAAAATGGACAACTAAAGGCTGGCTATAATGTTCAAATTGCGACAGAAGGACAATTCGCACTAGCTTACGATGTTTTTCCAAACCCAACCGATACGAAAACGTTAATCCCGTTCCTTAATCGAATAGAAAAGGAGTTCTTTTCATTACCGGAACATATTGTCGCAGATGCCGGTTATGGAAGTGAACAAAATTACGATGACATTTTGACAAAGCGGAAGCGCACACCACTCATCACGTATAATCACTACTTAAACGAGCAAAAGAAAAAATACCAAAAAGACCCCTTCAAAACAAGTAACTGGGCATACGATGAAAAAAGTGATACGTTTACTTGTCCGAATGAACAAAAAGTCACCTTCCGGTACCATTCAACCCGTACAGATAAAACAGGATTCCAGCGTCAAATCAAAATGTATGAGTGTGAAGACTGTACAGGATGCCCGCTTCGGTCGTTATGTACGAAAGCGCAGGAAGGTACAAATCGTAAGGTCATGATCAATGAAAAATGGGAACAGCAAAAAGAATATGTGAAAACGAAGCTTTCAGAAGAAGAAATGGCTAGGATTTACCGTCAACGAAAAACAGACGTGGAGCCAGTTTTTGGATTCTTGAAGGCTAATTTAGGTTTTACACGATTTTCGCTTCGTGGGAAATCCAAGGTCGATAACGAAATCGGTCTCGCATTAATGGCCGTGAACATACGGAAATATGCGGCAAGAGGGTAGGATCTTGCCTACATATCTCTAAATTAAAAAGAAAAAAGTGAAATCGACAGCACGATTTCACTTTTTTCTTTTATGGAGACTATTTATGTCCCAGCCTCTTCTTAAAATTCTACATGTTAAGCCTCTGAGTAACCCTCCCTGAAATTATACTTCATCTATTGGCGAAATAGCCAAATTGCTAAAAGAATGAGGAAGAAAAAGCAGGTTAACCCAATGAACATCCACATCCTGCTGTTATTTGATAGGACAAAATATCCTGCTAAAAAACAAGTAAAAGCTAGTGATATTAGAAGAGTTCCTTACCTGATTAACATGTTGGATCTCCTTTTGTAGTGCTCCTTAAGCTATACCGTTACTTGATCTACACCCAATTGAAGATACGAGCTAATTGTGCAATAAGAAAAGTTACAAAAAACGCAATACCAGTAGGAATGATAAAGGACCAAAAAGTCCACTTTGCACTTTTGGTTTCCTTGTATATATTTACAAGTGTAGTGCCACAAGGATAATGCAGTAAAGAGAACAGCATCATATTTAAAGCAGTCAGCCAAGTCCAGCCTTGCTCGATAAAGATTTGTTTTAAATCCTCAATCCCATCTACATCTATTAAAGCACCAGTTGACAGGTAACCCATTAATAGGATGGGCAACACGATTTCATTAGCAGGAAGTCCAATTAAAAATGCCATTAAAATATATCCGTCTAGACCAATCGCCTGGCCAAGCGGGTCTAAAAATTGAACAATATGAAGCAGTATACTTGTATCTCCTGCCTGAATGTTTGCAAGTACCCATGTTAATATGCCTGCTGGAGCGGCGACTTTAACCGCACGGACTAAAACAGACCAGGATTTATTCAAAGAAGCACGAATAACTGTATCAAAGAATTTAGGTTTTCTGTAAGGAGGCAACTCCAAAGTGTAGTGAGTTGGCACGCCCTTCAATGCCGTTTTGGCTAGAGTCCAGGATACAAAGAATGTTATAATTATCCCGAAAAGCACGATCCCCACAATAACTGAAGTCGTAACAATTGACTTCATTCCACCGGTAAAACCTGTCGCCATAAAGAGTGAGGCCAAAACAATTAAAGTACCCCATCTACCGTTGCAAGGGACAAAATTATTTGTTAATATAGCCAGCATCCTTTCCCGGGGAGATTCGATAATCCTCGATGACATAATTGCTGCAGCGTTGCAGCCGAACCCCATCGCCATTGTCAGTGATTGCTTTCCGTGTGCCCCTACCGTTTTAAACAGCCGATCCATATTAAATGCTACACGTGGCAGATAACCGTAGTTTTCAAGCAATGCAAAGGTCGGAAAGAAAATGGCCATGGGTGGAAGCATTACGCTGATTACCCAGCTCGTTCCACGGTAGAGACCCAATACCAAAACTCCATGAAGCCAATTAGGGGCATTTAATTCAGTGAAAAATAAGGTTAAATACGCTTCCACCCAGCCAAAGAATTCAGCAAGCATGGACGAAGGGATATTTGCTCCTGCAATTGTTAAATAAAACACAACACCCAGCATAACCAACATGATTGGAAATCCAAATACAGGGGAGGTAAAAATTGCATCTAATTTTTCAGTTCTGTGGTCAAATCTATTTTTTGTAAATGAGACACCTTCTTTTACTAATTGATGGCTTTTTCTATATAACTGCTCAACTATTTGGTCACGTATCTGTGTCGAGGAAAGAAGATCTGCCTGCTGGAACAATTCATTTAATGCCTGTTTTTGTTTTGTGGATTGTAGTTCCATTGATCAAAACCTCCCTGTTTCTGGCCTTTTCTACGATTTGTTCAAATAGTTCTCTGTCTCCGTCTAATAACCTTAAAGAAAGCCATCTTGCAGATATATCATTTCCAACAGTTTTCTCAATCATAGGCTCCAAGATTTTTATTTTTCTTTCAGTCTCCTTATCATATTTCATTTGAAAAGGAGTGCACTGAATGGCTCCCGAAATAACTCGGCTCATAGTATCAAGAAGCATCGGTATCCCCGTCTTATTTCTTGCAGAAATTTTAATTACCGGTATGCCTAACCTCCTCATTAGTAATTTTTCATTAATATTAATTCCTAATTTCTCTGCCTCATCAATTAAATTAATACAAATGATTACTCGATCAGTCATCTCCAGTACCTGCAAGGCCAAATTTAAATTTCTTTCAAGAGCAGTAGCGTCCAAAATAACAATGGTGATATCGGGATTCTCAAACACAATATAATCTCGAGCGATTTCTTCGTCTAAGGAATTTGAATAAAGTGAATATGTGCCGGGTAAATCAACAATTTCATATTGATCATTTTTATAAGTGTATACACCCTTTTTCATGTCCACGGTTTTTCCTGCCCAATTTCCAGTATGTTGTTTTAGTCCTGTTAGTGCATTAAATAAGGTGCTTTTGCCTGTGTTCGGGTTGCCGCAAAGAGCAATTCGAAAGTTACCCATGCTAAACCAACTCCCCTAAAATTTTGTGACTTTCCTCTTTCCTTAAGGCTATAGAAGTGTTGCTTACCCGAAAAGCAACAGGGTCCCCCAATGGGCTTTTTCTTAGCACTTCGACATTTGCCCCCGGAACAAATCCTAAATCGAGTAGACGTCTCCTCATTATTCCTTCTATGTTTAAATCAGTTATTCTGATAATGTCCCCTTTTTCTCCTTCAAATAAAGAGAGTTTTTTAGACAACCCCATATTTTTTCCCCCTGCTTGTTTTTTTCCCTAACGCAACTTTTAGTATTATAATATGAATATATTTTCATGTTGTCAAATTTATTTTGAAAAATAAAAAAAACTGCCATCTCCATGACAGTTTTGATTGGGCTGATCTATTTAATGTCCTATGGGTACCAAAATAAAAAATAAGATTATAAGAAGTGCTCCTAATAAGGTTATGGATAGCACTTTAATTTTCGACAGGTGGAAGGAATGTTTCCAAAGTACCTCATAGATTGTTACATAACTTAATGTACCTATGGCGGTTCCGTTTAAAATAGTAGTAAACTTCTCAGATGGCGATTGCCACTCCAGTCCCCCTAAAGCATTCAAACTGACCGCAAGCGATAGGATAAAGCAAAAAACCCCAAAAATAAATAAGTTCATTTCTGTATATATGAGGGTCCCCATTAGAATAACTCCCTCAGGAATATGATGAAGAAAAACTGCTGCTAATAATATTGACGGATTGACAACCTGTTGCTGGACATTCATACCAAATGCTAACCCTGTAGGAATGCTGTGGAGAAATAATGCCGTAAAGAGTAGGAGGAACATTCCCGAGTCACGTTTGAAACGATTTTTGGTTTTATGGATTAATCCTTCCATTGCAATCATAGAAAATACACCTAATGAAATTCCAGCAAAAACTCCGATAAAATCTAAATGTTTAAGTGTTTCTGGAAGGAGTTCAAATCCAATCAAACCGATTAGTATCCCGCTGCAAAATATATTAATGTAATGGCTATTCAGCTTTAGTGTATGACAGATTAGCCACGTAAGCCCTCCTCCAATCAGAGTTCCAAAGAAAATAATTAAGAAAACATTTACAATTACCGCTAAATCACTGTTCATTAAAGAACCCCCATGTATGTTTGTACAAGTATATTCATAGAGTATTTAAATAAGAATTCATTAAAAATATAGAAAATGGAATAAGTATCAGAGATTTTCATTGACAGTATTTTCTTTTTTGTATAGGATTTATATGAGTATTTATTCATATACTTGTGACAAATTCGGGTTTTTTATGATTTATGATGCAGTTTTCTTAGATTTACTCTTATAGTCTTCTTTATTAAAATCTTCTTTCGCCTTCTTAACCTGGTTTAGTAATTAGGTGGCATCCCTAAGGGTTTCTTAATAAAATAAGATACTAAGGTTTTCAGTTGTCAATTCAGTTTAACTCTCGAGTGAACAAGGTAAATAAAGAAAAAGAAAATTTTTAGAACAAATCACTGCTCTTTCCAAGCAAAAGTATAGATTTCACAACAGGTGCATTTAACAATATGAGGATTCCATCATTTGCGAGGTGACTTCGACCAGGTTTTTAAATCCACCCTTCACAATATAGGATTTCTTAAGATGAATTGCATTGATTGTTGGTACCACAGCATCAGCAATTGATTAAAAAGTCACTATTAATTGATCAATCTTCTTTTAGTGTCATCAATATAAACTGTGCTACAGATTTTCGTCCATTTTTTAAAAGGAAAGATTACACTTTATTGAAAAATCTTATACATATACGATGATCCTCTTTAGAGGTAGCATATTTGTTGGCCTCCCTGGTAGCGGTCCCCTTTTGTTATAATATGGAAATGGGGTTAAAAGTTTGTATTATTATATAAGAATAAGAACAAAATAATTAAAAGGTGGAAATATAAATGAAGCAACAGGAACATACGTTTTTATCAACTCAGACAGTGGATGAAGCCTCTAGGATTTTTAAGGCACTAGGAGATCCCACACGAATTAAAATTCTATACTTATTATCACAAGAAGAGTGCTCGGTAAGCCATATAACCGAAGTCTTGGAAATGACTCAATCTGCAGTCTCCCACCAGCTTAGTTTACTTAGAAAGCTAAGGCTTGTTAAATACAGACGCGAAGGAACTACGCTCTTTTATACATATGATGATGAGCATGTCATCACGGTGTTAAATCAAGTTATAACCCATATTAAATGTTAGAATAGGAGGATTATTAATGGGACATCACCACGACCACGGACATGGTCACTCACACGGACATAACCAATTTGAAGAATCACGAGAAGGAAATAAAAAAGGATTAATCATTGCTCTGATTATTACAACGGGCATTATGATTTTAGAATTTTTCGGAGGACTGATTACCAATAGTTTAGCTCTACTCTCAGATTCAGGCCATATGTTGAGTGATGCAAGTTCACTGTTTTTGAGTTTAATTGCTATCTGGTTTGCTTCTAGGCCCCCATCCCCTCGCAAGACATATGGATTCTACAGATTCGAGATCTTAGCTGCATTGTTTAATGGAGTTACTCTTTTTGTAATAGCTGGCTTTATCGTCCGGGAAGCTTATGGCAGATTCTTTGAACCACCAACTGTTGCAAGTGGATCAATGATGCTGATTGCTTCTATAGGCCTAATCGCTAATTTGATTAGTGCCTGGTCCTTAATGCGGAAAGGAGATGTGAAAAATAATGTTAATTTAAGAAGTGCCTATTTGCATGTTCTGGGAGACGCTCTAGGTTCTATTGGTGCAATTATTGCAGGAATATTAATGCTATTGTTTGACTGGTATGTAGCAGATCCTATTATCTCTGTTTTGGTTGCTTTATTAATATTGAAAAGTGCCTGGGGAATTATAAAACATTCTGTTCATATTTTAATGGAAGGAACACCAATCACTATTGATCAAGAGAAAGTGAGAGAGGCTTTAACTGAAATTGATGGAGTCATTAATATTCATGATCTCCACATATGGACCATTACTTCCGGACTTGATTCACTTAGCTGCCATATCCTTATCGATGATAACAGAGACAGCCAGGAAATACTCCAACAAGCAATTAGCAAAATAAATGAAACCTTTCAAATTGAACACACTACAATACAGGTAGAAACTTCTTCTATTGCTCATAATGAGTTGAAAATATAGACAGTTAAAAATACAACTTCTAAGCCAAGAGCCTTTCTTCTTGGCTTTTTATAGTGTGTTTGGGGAAATAAAGAATTCAGGTAATAGTTAATTGAATTATTTAAAAAATATTTCTTCGTTTATAACCTTTTAAGTGGCTATAATTTTTCTAGCTGCAATTTAATTCTGCATAAAATCTTCAAATTTCAGGGATATAATTTAACTATTAGCATGAAACAGGTGATTACATGAACAAGCTATCAATAAAGCTAGGAGTAATTTTCTTTTTAATTATATTTGGCCTTGTTATTTTGATGTTTTTCTTCTTACATTCGGCTCTCGTCGACTCGAGAATAGAAGAAGAACTGCTTTCTTTACAAGCGAGAGGAAATTCTCATAGAGCAATCCTAGAAAAACACTTTGACGCAGATACTATCTCACATGTAACTCTTATGGAATCTGAAGCAAATACTGACGTGGTAATCACGGATGTAAACGGTAAAATACTTGGATCATCAGCTAATAGCGAGAGTTTTGAGAGGTATATTTATAGTTCGGGGTTTAATATTCCAAGAAAAGGTGAAATTTTAGAGGATAATTGGAAAAATGGGTCCTTTATTTCAACCGTAAGCCCAATAGAGATCGATGGCAGGACAGAAGGTCGCGTTTATATGTTTCAGGATACAGAATCACTTCACGCTTTGATAAAACGGCTGAATGGGAACTTTTTATTGGCAGGAATAATTGCTGTATGTTTGACTCTGATTATTATTGTCTTTCTTTCCAAAGGTCTTGCTAAACCTCTTATAAAAATGAAGGAGGCTACCTTTCAAATAAGCAGGGGGATTTCTCCGTGTCTCTCCCAAAAAACGGCAATGACGAACTTGGTGACCTAGCTCATTCCATATCAAGGCTTGCCAATGACCTAAAATACTTAAAACAAGAGAGAAACGATTTTTTAGCCAGCATTTCTCATGAGTTAAGGACCCCTTTAACTTATATAAAAGGGTACGCTGATATTGTCCTTAGCCGAAACCTTTCTATTGAAGACCGTGACAGATATTTAAATATAATTCATGAGGAGGCGAATCGCCTTTCTGATTTAATTAAGGACCTTTTCGACCTAGCGAAAATGGACAAAAATTCATTTATAATACAAAAAAAAGCAATAGACTTAACTGACTTTATGATGAAAATAAATCAAAAGTTCACTCCCGCTTTCCAAGAAAAAGAGATGGAACTTGAAGTAGTTTGTCCGGAAGAGTTATTTATTATGGCGGATCCATCCAGACTTGAGCAAATCATTTTTAACTTATTAGATAATGCCATAAAATATTCTCCTTCTGGAGCAAAAACACTTCTTTCTGTTAGCAGAAAGAAAAAGGATATTTACATTCAGATTCAAGATAACGGTAAAGGCATTCCAGAAGAAGACCTTCCTTACATTCTAAATCGCTTTTACCGTGTAGATAAATCCCGTACAAGATCATTAGGTGGAACAGGTCTAGGATTGGCCATTGTAAAAGAACTGGTTCTTGCTCATGGTGGTAAGATCTCTGTTAAAAGTGAAGAAGGCAAAGGAACTGAGTTTGAATTAATCTTTAAAGGAGCAGGTAAAATTGAAAACGATACTATTAGTTGATGATGAAACTAGGATGCTTGATTTATTAGCCCTATATTTAATGCCGCTTGGTTATAATTGTGTCAAAAAGCGATCAGCCATAGATGCAATCCTTTATTTAGAGTCCCATCCTGTAGACCTTATATTGTTAGATGTTATGATGCCTGAAATGGATGGGTGGACAGCATGCAAGGAAATTAAGAAATTCAGGGATATTCCAATAATCATGCTTACTGCTAGAAGTGAGAAGCCAGATATTGTAAAGGGGTTAAAAATAGGAGCTGATGATTATATTTTAAAGCCATTTGATGAGGAAGAACTCCTAGCAAGGATTGAGGCAGTTTTAAGAAGAACACAATCAGAGGAAGGAATCCTTTCTTTTAAAGGCCTTGTACTAAAGCCAAATTCTTATGAACTCTTATTTGAAGATAAAGAGATTTTGCTGACGCCAAAAGAGTTTGCAATGATGGGATTGTTTTTAGGAAATCGAAACAAAGTTTTCTCCAGAGATCATTTTATTGTGTCCGTGTGGGGAGATCGAGTTTCAATTGAAGACCGAACTATCGACTCTCATGTTAGGAACCTACGGGACAAGCTCAGAAAAGTAGGGTTTCCCGCAGATGATCATTTGCAAACTGTTTGGGGTGTTGGCTATAAATGGACTGAAAAAAATAACAAGTCAATTAGGTGTATAGTTCATTTAAATACATTTTCTTCGAATTGAAAGTAATCGGATCGTAATAATAAGTATATGATTATGCTTGAATATCAACAAGATATTACACTATGACCAATTTAAAGACTCAATCTTATATGTTCAGCTTCACTTTCTGGAAATTTTGAGCTATTTAATTTAATAATTTATTATCCATACTTTCTGCATACTTTTTAATTATAATAGGTTCGAACCTTAAGCGTCTAACTTCATTTAATATATCGTTATCCTGGTTACATTTCTGAACTTCTCCAAATAAAACTTGTTCGAGTCAGAGTGTGGACATATTTATAATTATGGAATTCGTCTAAAAGTTGCAATTTGAGGATTATGCTGTATTTTGATGGACATGCTATATATAGGGTGACAAGTTTTTAAGGTACAAGAATGCAATTTCACTAGAACATATCAGGAAATTCCATGGAGTATTTGTTTGAAATGTGACAAGGAAGTAGGAAATTATTCTAGACAGCGATATATACCATAATAGATAGGAGGTTGTCCCTTGGGTATAGTAATTATATTTGGTTTAGTAGCATTGTTATCAGGTTTTGGGACTATCACTGCGATAAAAAATAAAAATCTTCTTGGAGTCCTTTTTGGTGCTGGAAGTTTTCTTGTCTTTGGTTGGTTCTCAATCATGACTTTTATTAACTCTGGGTATCCAGCTATGTAATCGACTTGTTGGATTTTAAGGTAACAAACCCATATTTCAAGAAAACTTTTAGGATATTATAATACATACACTGAAAATTACCATCAACCTTTTTCTATAGGTAAAGTCAAGAAAAGGGCAAAATCAATAGCTAGCCCCTTCTTGACTTATCTTATTAACCACCACGTCAATAATGTTTCTAATAATCATTATTTAAATCAACTACTAATCTTCTTAAACACTAATCTGGCAGATATGTCACCGCTTGACTCCCCATTTGCTTCCAGGCAGCAAGAAATTCCCCCTTTGAAATTAGCTTATTTTTCATGCCGTCAATTGGGTCATTAAAATAAATTGCCTTTTCATCGTAGCCTGTAATAAGAACAGAATGTTCTTTATAAGTTATTTTTATCTCCCCATTAGGTGTAAACCACTTTACAAATGCAGAATCAGGCAATTCATTATAGGTAGTATTGGTTATAATCCAAATTGGAATACCAAGCGAAAGATAAGCCTGAAGTTCCACAAAATCCCTACCTGTTAAATCTATTATTTGACCTGGTATATATTTTTCGGCTAGTTCTCTTATCGGTTTATGATAAACTCCATAGCCGGGATTTTTATAGGAATACATATCACCAACGAATCCCTCATTTGGATCTCCCCAAAATATCTTCCCGCTTTCTTTTTTTAGCGGAACAGAATTCTTTTTTATATTATTGGCAAGTGTAATTTTATTTGTTTTAATTCCTTTATACTGCAGAAGCATTGCCAGACTAGTAACCTCACAACCTCTTGGCAGTTCAGGAAATTGTTTAATAATAGGTGCATCCAAAAGGACTCGGTCCTTAATCTTTACCACCTTTTTGTTATATTCTTCCGAATCTACAGATGCACGAGATGTTTGTTCAATATTATCTAAAACTTGAATATTACCAAGCTGCGTAAGCTCTTCTCTTCCTAATAAGAGAAGAACTGATAGGCTTATTAATGTGAAAACTAAAAAGTGAAGAATAAATTCATGTTATATTCCCCATTACAAAGTTTAATGTAAACAGAACTTACATTTCTTTAAATTCCTATTTAGAGAGTGGTTCTTTCCGAAAATACTTATTATCTCCGCAGAATTATGCTTAAAGCAGGTGGCCTTTATTAAAAATTCATTAATCCCTATCAGCATATCTATGAACAGCT
This sequence comes from Cytobacillus pseudoceanisediminis, assembly GCF_023516215.1. NCBI lineage: Bacteria > Bacillati > Bacillota > Bacilli > Caryophanales > Bacillaceae > Cytobacillus > Cytobacillus pseudoceanisediminis. The sequence goes on from NZ_CP097350.1 coordinate 248,060, forward strand.
TTTTCTAAGCGTCTTCTAAGGACAATGACTAAAACGGCTGCTGCAATCAAAGTTAAGGACATAGCTTGAGCTATTCTAACTGATTCTGTGAGCATTAAACTATCTGTTCTCAATCCTTCAACAAAGTACCTCCCAACTGAATACCAAATAATATAAGATAGAAAAACTTCACCACGTTTTATGGATAAACGTCTGAGAAAAACCAAAAGAACAAAGCCAAGAATATTCCATAATGATTCATATAGAAAAGTCGGATTATAGTATGCTCCTTCTATATACATTTGATTAATGATTAAGCCTGGGAGTAAGAGGCTTTCGAGGAATGAGCGGGACACTTCTCCCCCATGCGCTTCTTGGTTTATGAAATTCCCCCACCGTCCAATTGCCTGGCCTAATATTATGCTTGGTGCAGCAATGTCTGCAAGTCTCCAAAAAAATACCCTTTTTCTAGAAAAAATAACGGCAGTTATCACTGCTCCTAATAATCCTCCATGAATAGCAATACCACCTTCCCATATCGCTAAAATATCTCCTGGATTTTTAATATAGTATTCCCATTTGAAAATTACGTAGTACAATCTTGCACAAATAATTGAAATGGGAATTGCCCACAGCTATAGGTCTGAGAGTAGTTCTTTTTCCATTCCAACTTTTTTCGATTCTCTTGCAGCAAGAATCCATCCTAATAACAGACCACTTCCGATAATGATACCATACCAATAAATCGTTATTGGGCCTAACTCAAAGGCAATTCTATCAATCGATTCAATTTCCCCCAATATATTCACCTCTTTAATGTTTTTATATCAAAAATATTTTAAGGGAATAATATCAAGAAAGTGTGCAAGAAGATAACTTTAATGAAAATATTAATACAGAAAGCATAAATAACCAATTTGTGGATTAATGAGATTAATTTTTTAATTGGATCTATTTAATCTAATTTTAGCTTGAATTCAATTAAAATAATTTCTAGTGTTTTTTGGAAGTCTTCTAAAATGCAAAATTTCTTCATATTTTTTTAGTAAGGTAAACGTAGATTACTAATGAAAAGAGGAAAGCTAAAATGAAAAAAATTATGGTGATTGATAATGATCAAAAAACACAGAACTTATTGTCTTCCCTTCTTTCGCCATTCTATCGATGCATACAGTTCCGTTCAGCTAGTGATGCAATTTCATTTCTTTCACAGAAGAGTGTATCTCTCGTCATATTAGAGGTTGTTATGCCTGATATGCATGGTTCGTCTACTTGTGAAAAAATTCGAAGGGTTTCTAATGTTCCAATCATTATACTATCTAAAAAAAGTGAGAAAGAAGATATAGTAGATGGATTTAAACAGGGTGCCGATGATTATCTAACTAAGCCTTTTAACAAAAACGAACTTTTAGTCCGAATAGAGGCATTGTTAAGAAGGTCTTCCCTAGTAATCAGTGATTCACTTTTTTCAAGGGTTAAAATGGGATGAAACATCTTTCAATCTTTCTTTTAACGGAAACACCATATCTATGACTCCTAAGGAATTTGCACTTGTAGGGCATTTGTTAAGTAACATCAATAATGTTTTTTCTCGTGAAGCCCTTTTACAGACCATCTGGAGTCAGGAATGGAAAACAGAAAGTAGAACGATTGATTCTCACATTAGGAACATACGAGAGAAGTTAAGACAATCTGGTTTCCCAGTTGATCGCCATCTAAAGACCATTTGGGGAGTCGGCTATAAATGGGAAACAAATTAATATAGAGATTAAGGGAAAGGATGAAATGCCTTTGTATGTAAAAAAGTTAACAAAAAACGGTCAAATTTTACTTCCTGCCGCTCTATATAGAATGTTGGGCATGAAGGATGGAGAGTTCGTCTTTATTTATGAGGAAGCTAACCAGTTGGTTGTAAGCAATCATCATGAAAATGCCCATTTAAATAAATGCATTTTCAGGAATGGAAAATTATCTATTCCAATGGAATTAAGAAAAATGTTAAAAATCGATACAAATACACTATTATTATTGCAGGCATACCCAGAAAAGGGATTTATAAAAATAATGAAGTTAATTGAAGACCAGGCCAACAGCCTACATCTCGAAATATAAAGGAACCATAGCCTATGTTAAGATATTAAAAACTGAGGTGGAAGCTTCTACAATAATTCCAAAATCCTTAAAAAAATAAGCAGAAGAATGGAATTTTCCTGATTTGCCTCCCTCTTGTCCTTTAAACGAAGGGAATCAGGGGTTTTAAATTTCGTACAGGAACCTTAAGACAATCTTTTTTCCTCTACAAGATAATAATAAAAAGGAGTTAATCAACGCTGTTATAGCATTGATTAACTCCTTTTTATAAAGCTTGCAACTGAATCAATTGTCATTTCCATCATTTTCTCTGTTGATAGCGGTGAATCATTTTCTAATAAAGGCCCTCTTGCCGCAAGTCGGTGAACCATTCCCAGTAGATTATTAAATGTCCATGCCGTTAGGTCATTGGCTGTAAAATCAGTTCTTATGCTTCCTTCATTTTGTCCTTGTTCAAACACCAAAGGAATTGATTCCCCATTTATTTTAATTAATTCAAGATAATAAGCTTGCTCAATTTCTAATTTATGTGATTGATAATAAAGATCAAATTCTGCTTGAAATCGGATATGATCGTCTTTTTCTTTTAGATAAGAGTCCCATTGTTTAAGCCAATTTATGATTTGTTCATATGCAGTACTATCAGTTGATATCTCTTTGAAAAATTCCTTCATTTCAATAAAAATTTGTTGTTTAACTTCAGCAGCAATTTCATCAACAGACTTATAATATTTATATAAGGTAACCGTAGATACCCCTACCTCTTTTGAGATATCTCTCATCGTCACTCTTGGCAAACCTTTTTCCAAAAATAATTCCCTTGCTTCATCTAATATCTCTGTGCGGCGTCGTATCCTTAGTTCGTCTAACTCGCTATCCCATTTTAAACTCAAAAATAGCCCTCCATTATATTAATTAATTTTATTTCAACACTTATCATTTCTATTTAAAAAAATTGATTGCCTAGTGCAAGATCTGTCCCTTCATAATAAGTACTCCTCATCTCACCTTATATCCTAATAGTTGTTCTTCTATCTATAACTTTGAAGGTGTCATAACTGTTCTTCAATGGTTGTTTTTGCTATTTTGTTACAGGTTCTATTTCCTAATACAATAACGGAGACTAATAAAGTAATTAATATGGTGCCAAATATATAACTTCCTTTTGCCAACTTCTCATCTTTTTGATTCGTCGATTGCTTCACTATTTTCTTTACTTCTTTATTCTTTTTAATAGCATATCCTAATTGGATATCAGAAAGCAGCTTTGCACTCGGGTATAAAATTTCAATTTTCCCATCATCCTTTAAAGTACTTAGAACATTACTTTGAGTGGACTGAGTAATATAGAGTTTAGTTGTTGCATTATAAACAATATTGTTAATTTGAAAATCAATTCCTTTAGATAGACTTGATGTTTTAAAGTTATTAAATCCGAAATCAAGTAATTTCATTGTGTCATTATAAGCAATTTCTTGTGATGGTGCCTTAAGGGTGACTGCAATCAAGCTCAGATCCTTTCTTTGGGCAGCAGTTACCAAAGTATGTCCAGACTGATCAACGTATCCTGTTTTCCCACCTATAACACCCTCATATGGGAATTCCCTCATCAGTTTATGATGCGTATATAAAGTTGTATCCCAGGATACACCTTTCCACTTTAGCTCTTTGGTTCCAAAAATTTCTCTAAATATACTATTTTCCATTGCATAACGGGTTAAAAACGCTAAATCTTCTGCCGTAGTAACATGTTCAGGATCGTAAAGGCCATGTGGATTTTTAAAGTTAGTTTCCTTTAGCCCCAAATCAGCTAAATACATATTTAATTCTTTTGAAAATCGTTCATTTGATCCACTTAAGTGCTCAGCTATGGCAACGCCTGCATCATTACCGGAATTAATTAGCATTCCTTGAATAAGTTTTTGCAAATTGACTGTTTCACCTTCTTCCAAATAAACCCGTGTACCTTCAGTTACTCTTGCATTTTTCCCAACTGTAACGATATCGTTTAAATTTCCTTTTTCTATCGCGTATATTGCCGTTGCTATTTTTGTTAGACTTGCAGGATACATCCTTTTATTTGAGTTTTTTTCAAATAAAACCTCACCTGTTTTTGAGTCAATTAAAATAGCTGCTTCGCTTGAGATCGCTGGTTCTTCTTCTGCTTGAACTATTATAGAAGGGCTATTCAAAAAAACCAAAATAGAAACATATATTAGTAACATTTTCACGGAATTCCTCCTGAGGTCGATCGCTGTTAAGAGATACAGAGAATTATTCTCTTATTACCACCATTGAATTATAATAAAAAAATATGAAGAAAATATGGAGAAGCTAGTTTCCGGCTCATAGAACTAGTTTTAAATAAATCTCTAGAAAGATAATGTTTAGTAAATAATGTATCCTAGTTTCTGGATTTTACATGTATTGTCTGGAATTATCTTCTGAAAACGTTTGATTTAAGTATTAAAACATTCTCACTATAAAAAAAGCCAATTCCCCTTGTTAAGGAATTGACTGACTATCCAAACGAAAATGGTATTATCTGGTGATTACTCGCTTTCTGTTACCCATTTATGATTTTTCACTTCATCTCCGCCGGTAGTTGGAGTGAAATCAACCATATATACAGTTGTTTGTTCAGCAGAGTCAATTTTAGCTGTTACTCCGTCCATTCACTTCATATGTTCCGTAGATACAGTAACTTCTGTTCAAGGTTCAAGCGGCTCTTCTCGGGCTCCTTCTAACTTAGCTTACCCTTTTAAGTAAATAAACAAAATGTGCTTTAGGCTCCTCCTGTTAGTCCATATAATTCGCTCTTATAAAAAGTTGCTTGGCAGTTAGCTTTACTCCAAAGTGCTAGTTTTGAATATTTCTTTCAGTATCCCAGTAATATTCACTGACCACTTCCGGAATTGTAATTCAAAATTTTCACCTTTGCCCCTTGATAGGTAAATCTCTTGAAGACCTGATGTAGCCTAATAATCAGTATTTTAAGATGCACAGCAACATTGTGCAATGTATCATCTGACTAATTGAAGTTTCATCCATTAATTTGCTTTATTTTCGCTGTGGTCAGAGCGCATACTTGAATGAAACGCATCTATAGTCGCATCTGTTTTGCTAAATATTCAGCATCTGCCCCGACCCCTTGAAGCAGTGCTGAACCCCTTCTATATTGCCATGGGAGTCCTAAGAAGTATAAGCCTTGAATTTCTGTAACTCCTCTTTCATGAATCGGCAACCCCTTCTCATTAAAGATTACGGGAATCTTTATCCAGCTATAATCCGATCGAAAACCAGTGGACCAAATTAGATTTCTCACTTTCACAATGCTTTGGTCCTCAAACATGATCTCATTATCATTAGCAGATATAGCTTTCGGCTTTTGCTGTACTTTTCCGTCCATGAGCAGTCCTTTAAGTTCGAAACCAAAAATTGTATCAGGCTTATTCATTATCAACTGACCAATTTTGCTGTCTATATTTGCCTTTAATAATCCTAATTTATCAAACCACCAAAAGATGCTTTTGCCCAAAAAGTCCTGAGGCAGGAAATTAGGTTTGTGCCCAACCGACAGATATACTTCGTTATGATCCGCCAATTCTACCGCAATTTGTGCTCCAGAATTCCCTCCGCCAACAACTACTGTGGTACCGCTCAGGAGCTGATTAGGATTTTTATATTCTGAAGAATGCAGCTGAAAAACTTCATCCGAAAGGCGTTTAGAGAATTCGGGTATATTTGGCTGCTGGAAAGGTCCTGTGGCAACTACCACCTGTTTGCTTCGGTATACACCCTGGCTGGTGGACACAACAAAAAGATCCCCTTCTTTATCCAGTTTTGTAATCACTGTTTGGAGCTTTACTGGGAGCGAAAACGCCTTTGCATACTGCGACAAATAGTCACTGATCTCATCTTTTTTTGAATATCCATTCGGATCCGCGCTTAAAGATAATCCTGGAAGAGAACTGAAATAACGCGGTGTAAACAGCTTTAGAGAATCATATCTTTTTCTCCAGCTCTCGCCTATTTCGTCCCCCTGGTCCAGGAGAAGAAAAGATACATTATTCTTTTTAAGGTAATAGCCTATCGAAAGCCCGGCTTGTCCTGCGCCAATAACCAAAACATCGTATAACAAGAATATCCCTCCTAATAAAAATGAGCTTCCCATGAAAACGGGAAGCTCCTAGCTTATTTGTCTTTAATTCTGAGAAGTCGCAAGCCGTTTAATGTGACAATAAGAGTCGCACCCATATCTGCAAAAATCGCAATCCAAAGCGTCAGCCACCCTGGAATGACCAGTAGTAATGCAACAAGCTTTATCCCTAATGAAAACGTAATGTTTTGCTTAATGATGCTAAGTGCTTTCCTGCTTAACTTAACTGTAAACGGCAATTTTCCAAGGTCATCTGCCATCAAGGCAATGTCCGCTGTTTCAAGAGCCGTATCTGTTCCAGCTCCTCCCATGGCAATCCCCAACGTAGAAGCAGCTAATGCAGGGGCATCATTCACGCCGTCACCGACCATTGCCACTCGGTCATATTGATTCCTAAGATCTCTAATAAACGTTAATTTATCTTGCGGCAATAATTCAGCTTTAATATCCGATACGCCAACTTGTTCACCGATCGCGTTTGCGGTTCCTTCGTTATCACCAGTAAGCATAATAGTCTTTTGAATTCCCAAAGAATGAAGATTTTCAATAACATTTTTACTGTTTTCCCTTAACACATCCGCAACGGCAATCAAACTCAATACTTCTTCTGAGGTTCCTGCCACCATGACGGTTTTTCCTTGATTTTGAAGGCGGGCAATTGTTGTTTTTAATGCAGCCGGAATGCCGTTTGATAATAGTTCTTCAAACAAATTCGGGCTTCCAACATAATACATCTTATTTTGAAAGTTTCCTTTAATTCCTTTACCCGTAATGGAAGAAAAATCTTCAATACTGAGGTCCTGGTATGGCGCTTTTTCTTCTTCCGCTTTTTTCATGATAGCTGAAGCCAGTGGATGCTGTGATCCTTTTTCCAGCGCTGCAACAATAGACAAAAGTTCTGCCGAATTTGTATTAGACTGTGGAAGATAATCTGTTACCATTGGAATACCTTTTGTTAGTGTTCCTGTTTTATCAAAGGCAATGGCTTTGATTGCTCCCATCTCTTCCAAGTGAATGCCGCCTTTAATGAGCACGCCATTTTTTGCAGCACTCCCAATCGCTGTTACAATCGCAACAGGAGTTGAGATCACAAGCGCGCAAGGGCATCCAACCACAAGTGCAGCTAATCCTTGGTAAATCCAGGTATCCCAATCGGCTCCAAAAAACAGTGGGGGGATAACGGCAACCCCTAATGCTACAAGAATAATAAGCGGCGTATAGTATTTCGCAAATTTGTCCACAAAAGCTTGTGACGGAGCACGCTCAGCCTGAGCCTCTTCAACTAAATGGATAATCTTCGCAATGGTTGTGTCATCCACATGCTTTGTCACCTTGACTTCAAGGAGACCTTCTTCATTCAAGGTTCCTGCAAACACTTCATCATCTGGTGTTTTTGAAACAGGGACAGATTCCCCCGTAATAGCCGCCTGATTAACGGAAGACAAGCCTTTTACCACGATTCCATCCATCGCAATTTTTTGCCCAGGCTTTACGATCATAATGTCGTCTATCTGAATATCATCCACTTCAATCATCATTTCCTTATTTCCTCTTCGGATTAAGGCTTCCTTGGGAGCAATATCCATTAAGGAGCGAATGGATTGACGGGCTTTATCCATAGAATAAGTCTCTAGAGCCTCACTAATCGCAAAAAGAATTACGACAGTAGCTCCTTCTCCCCATTCCCCAATAAAAGCAGCACCGATGACAGCGATAGTCATAAGCGTTCTCATATCAAACTGAAGGCGAAGGAGATTTTTCAAGCCTGTTGTGAAGAGGCGATACCCGCCAATTAACATGGATGCACCATATGCTAAAATCGGTGTGATGCTGTCCTCCCCATTCATTTTTACAAAAACCCATCCAAGAATAAGAAAAACAAAGGATGCAATCACAGTTGCGTGTTTTATTATAAAAGGAACCTTTTTCTCAACGAATCTCTCTTTTTCAGGGATGATTTTTAAACCTTCAAAAGCTCCCGCCTTCTCCAGTTCTTCAATGGTTGCTTCTCCATGTACGGTAAGCTTTGAAGCACCAAAATTTACAACTGCATCAGAAACACCATCCAGGTGTTTTACGTTCTTTTCGAACTTTGTGGCACAGCCTGCTCAGGTGAATCCCTGCACACGATAGACCGTTTTTTCATCTGATTTCGTTAAAGCTTCATTCATAGTTCTCCACCTCCTTTTGATGTGCAAATGCGATTTGGATAAGCTGTCTGACATGATCATCATCCAGCGAATAAAAAACTAGTTTTCCTTCCTTTCGATATTTCGCTAGTCCCATATTGCGTAACAAACGCAAATGGTGTGATGCGGTTGCTGTCGTACATCCGACGATATTCGCAACATCACAGACACATAACCCCTCTTCTTCATATAGGGAAAAAGTAATCTTTACTCTAGTGTCATCAGATAATGCTTTAAATATTTGAGAAACAGCCAAGGTATTCTGCTGTTTTACCGATTCCTTAACACGCCTTACTTTCTCTTCATCCACACAGGTAACTTCACAAACATCATCTTGTTTCAAATTAAACCCCTCCATACTCAAACAATCATTTGATTATTAGTATATGTAATTCCTTTTATTTGGTCAAATAATTATTTGAATGTTTTCGTAAAATGTTTGTTGACAAAAAGGTTGTCCTTGTCATAAATTATTGGCAAGTACTAATATTTTTGGATTAAGGAAACTTTTTAAGAGGAGGTAAAACAATGTCAGAAAATAAGATATCCCGCCGTGATGTATTGAAGCTGGGGGCTACTGGGGCACTTGGGATAGCAGGAAGCATGTACTTAAATAACGTTTCGCCATTCACAACTGAGGTTCAGGCTGACAGCGGGAAAGCAAAACATAATAATCATGCTGCTAACCACACTAACATGAAGGACACAGCAAAAACAGAAGGCTATAAAATGGCTGAACAGCTCCTGACCGAGTTTGATTATGGGAAAGTGACAACGCTGCCTGACGGACGGACTTTAAGGGAATACGAGGTTGTTGCCGTCGATAAGGAAATTGAAATTGCCAAAGGCATTAAGTTTCCTGGCTGGACTTATAACGGAACCATACCTGGACCAACCTTTCGCTGCACAGAAGGAGATTTCTTGAGATTTCACTTTACAAATAAGGGAAGCCACCCCCACTCCATTCATTTTCACGGGATCCACCCACCCGAAATGGATGGGATAACTCCTATCGCTTCAGGGCAATCCTTTACGTACGAATTCGAGGCAAAGCCCTATGGCTTGCAGGTTTATCACTGCCATGTGCTGCCTTTAGCCCGCCATATTCATAAAGGCTTATACGGAAATTTTATAATTGACCCGAAAACGCCAAGGGAGCAAGCTTTGGAATTAAATATGGTCATGAATGCCTATGATTTAGATTTGGATGGTGCAAACGAATTTTATACGGTGAATGGATATGCTTTTGCTTTTATGAATCATCCCATAAAAGTCAAGAGAAATGAGCTTGTCCGAATTTACTTAAGCAACCTTACTGAATTTGATTTGCTCAATTCTTTCCACTTGCACGCGAATTATTTTACTTATATTCCGACAGGGAGAAATGAAAACCCATCTCAGTTCACAGACACCATTATGCAATGTCAAGGCGAACGCGGGATCCTAGAGATTCGTTTCCCTTATAAGGGGAAGTATATGTTTCATGCCCATGTCAGCGAATTTGCTGAGCTGGGCTGGATGGGATTCTTTGAAGTTGAATAGAGAGGAGTGTAAATGATGAAATCAAAATGGCTTTTATCAGGTATTATCCCGCTTGTTCTATTGCTTATGGTATTGGGATGGCTTTTTAAAAATGGAGCTGGGGTGGAACGAGATCCTGCTGCTCCCATTGAAGTATTGAATATTGAGCAAATCAAAGTGGTCCCTTCAGGATTTGAGCTTGATGTCAGTAATACCGGACCCGAAGCATTGACCATATCACAGGTAATCGTCGATGATTCTGTTTGGAACTTCTCCATCAAACCAGGACCAACTCTTAAACGATTCCAGGAGGGAAAAGTCACGATACCCTATCCTTGGGTTGAAGGCGACCCCCATACTATTCTATTAGTTTCAGAAAATGGAATCATTACAGAAGCAGGTATTGAGGCAGCTACTTTGACCCCTGAATTTTCATGGGTTAATGTATTGAATTATGGGTTTATCGGCTTCTATGTAGGAATTGTCCCCATTACTCTTGGTTTATTATGGTATCCATTTATGAAGCGTTTAAAAAAGAGCTGGATTAATGCCATTCTCGCGCTTACGGTTGGGCTATTATTATTCTTATTCTTTGGAACACTATTTGATGGTTTCGAAATCGGAGCAGAGGCACCTTCTGTGTTCCAGGGCAACATGGTCGTTATTATCACAACTGTTCTCACCTTCCTTCTTTTAATAGGATTTGATCAATACCAGCACCGAAAACAAGAACGAGCAGGATATTCTCCATTTGCGGTTGCATTTATGATGGCAATTGGAATTGGACTTCATAATTTTGGGGAAGGTTTGGCAATTGGCTCTTCCTTTGCACTGGGCGAAGCGGCTTTAGGAACATTCTTGGTGATTGGTTTCACTCTTCACAATATCACGGAAGGGATTGGTATAGCCGCTCCCCTTTTAAAGATTAAGCCTAAATTCCGCACCTTTTTGCTACTGGGAACTATTGCAGGCGCTCCTGCCATCCTGGGTACCTGGTTCGGCGGGTTTGTTTTTTCACCTATTTGGGGAGCTGTCTTTTTAGGAATAGGCGCAGGTGCGATTTTACAGGTGATTTACGTGATCACCAAAATGTTGATTGAAGATCAGAGGAAAAATCTTGAACCTGCTGTTTCATGGAAGAACTTCGCAGGATTCACAATCGGGATATTGATTATGTATTTCACAGCTTTCTTTGTAAAATTTTAAGGGGTGAAACATATGGCGAATATAGGTGTAAGCGGGGCGCTATTAATCTTTGTTCTTGCATTAATTATTATTGGGCCGAAGAAGCTTCCTGAACTGGGGCGTGCAGTTGGAACCACACTTAGGGAATTTAAACAGTCCACCAAAGGTATAATGGAAGATGATACCCCTAAGGGCAAAGAAAAAGAATAAAAAGAGAAGGTGGTTCAATGGATTTGATCCTGGACCACCTTTTTTGCACTTACTTATTTGTTTACTACATTTACCGTGAATTCTTTGGTAGGCATATTTTGCAACCCTCTTGCCCTCACGTGCGCTGTTACCGAATAGGTCCCCGTCTCTTGAAAAATCGTGGTAATGGAATAAACACCTTTGCCTTGATGCTCCCCAACCATTTCTTTTGATGTATCTGAGCTGCTTTTTTCACTTCCAGCTTAACCTCAATGGCGACTTCAACTTTTTCCTTCCCCTGTATAACGGCTGCCTGGATGACAATCTCTTGATTAGCTTGTATCACTTCTGGAATGTCAACTGAAACCTCCAACAATTCAGGACTTTTTCGGCAGCGTCATTCTCCTTTAAACACCCTGCCAGCAAAAATAAAACACATGCAAAAAAATGGCTTTTTTCATATATAGCACGTCTCCTTTTATCATGTTCCAATAACTGTGCACCTTTTCAATAACGCGATGGCTGATATTTTATTTATGTTTTTTCTATGAACTCACTTGCCATGTTAATTTTAATAGGCATTGAATTATGAAATATAAAATTAGAATTAGGTATTCTTACATTTCATCAGTAGATTTGCTATCAATATAAAAAGTTAATTTCTTGGGTGTATATAAGTAGGAAATTTAGCTTTAGAAACTTTAGAAAAAGTGCCCGATAATTGAAAATAACTTTACATCCATTTCTATCTATAACCCTTAATATATGTTTTAATTTTCGTTGGTTTCTTTTTCGTAATTCTTTCAAAATCATGTGTAATCCCTTTAGCCAGTCCAAGGATTAGTGTACTGTACCTTACTGCACTTACCTCCCTCAATAAAAGAAGCGAAAACAGCTGATTACTCTTGTTTTCTTAGGTTTTCATAGTTAGTGACATCCCGATAAGTCCTTTATTGTTGGAGATTATCACTTGAAAGGATATATTACCTTACCCACTTTACTCTGTATTGGTTTGGAGAATCTCTATTAACTTGTCCTATTTGTGACTTTCATCATATACATTCCATAAAAATTTATCTAATCTGAATATTGATATCATTCTAAAAGTGGGATTACAAATGAAGAAAATATATGAAGTTATTATAAAATCAAACAAGTTGTAAAAGAAATTCAAAATGAATTAATTGAAGTTATCCGTTCACCACTGGATGCCAGCCGTATTGCCCATTATTTTTTTGGGGATGATGACAGGGAAGTCTTCCTTGTCCTTTGCTAAAATACAAACCAAAACGTCATCGCCGTTCACCACTGCCATATAGGATCATTAGACTGGGCACTCATTTCACCAAGAGAAGTATTTAAAGCCTGCATCCTAAATAATGCTAGGAAGATCATCGTTGCCCACACCATCCATCCACTAAACTTAATCCGTCACATGAGGATCTCGAAATCACGCAAACATTATTAAAAGCTGGAAAAATTCTAGACATTCCCCTCCAAGACCATATAATTATCAATGCAGAAGGCGATTACTTCAGTTTTCGGGAAGAAGGATTTATATCTAGAGGACGCCTCATAAATAAATACGATGCCAAAATAAATCTGATTTTACATAAATAGCGTGCTGCATTGCGCGCTATTCTTCATCGATTTCAACACCTACAAGATCATAAAAACTAATTCTAACCAACCCCTTGTCTTTAGTTTCCAAATAGATCATTTATTGACTTCATCAAGCCTCTGCAATACCCTCTCTAAACCACTGTATATCCCCCTATCTCGAAATGCCACTTGATCCTCTCTTCCTAAATAGTCAAGACGATTCTTTCACTCACCCTTTAGTGAAAAAAATCCACCTCAAAAGGGAACTTTGATTATCGGTCACCTACAAACGTAAATTCATAAAAAAGCGTTAATCGTTCTAATGATTGTAATGCGAGTTTTAATTTACTGCTATTTTCAACGAAATAATTAATCTGCGTTATCGGCAATAAAACACAAAAAGCTGGATAAAACCAGCTTTTTAAACTTTATATTGATTGAACACCTAATCCACCACAACAACCACATCTTTTGCCACTATGACAACACGGGCAACATCCACTTGTCTGGCAGTGGTGACATCCCCTTCCACCACAACAGCAGCACATACCAGAACCGCCACAGTAACGACAACATCCTGTTCCTTGGCAGCAACGACATTTATGCATACACATACCTCCATAAGATAACTTTACTTAGATATATATATTTACGTGGTTTGAATTTGAGCATGCCTATGTCATCTAAATTAATAAAGGATTTTTAATCGAAGATCCCTTTTAAGTTGTTTGTTGATATAGATTGTAACATTTCCTAAATAGCAACTACCTTGAAGGTTTTGTTAACATATTGTTGGCATCCTATACCTACCTTATATTCTTTTTCCTTTTGATTGGTGTAATTTATTAAAAAGTTGAAATGAAGCGAAGTGTAAATAGAAATGCTAATACAAGTATATCTTAGCCGCCTTTTATATGGTAATAACAAACTACAACAGAAGCTGAAAAGGACATTCATATTCTGAAGAATGTAGAGGAAGGACTTCATTCGAAAGGAATTTTGAGAATTCGAGTATATTTGGCTTCTGGAAAGGACCTATTGCAACTATCACCTGTTTGCTTCGGTATTCCCCCTGCCTGGTGTACAGAACAAAACAATCCCCTGCTTTATCCAGTCTTGTACAACTGTTCGAATCTTTACCAGAAGGGGAAACTCCTTTGCATAATGCAACAAATAGTCACTGATTTCATCTTTAGTTGTATAACCATTGGGATCACCACCTAAAGATAAACTTGAAAGAGTACTGAAATAACATGCTTTAAACAGTTTTAAGGAATCATATCGTTTTCTCCAGCTCTCACCTATTTCATTGCCCTGATCGAACATAAGAAAAAATAAATTTTCCTTCTGATTTGCAGCTGTCCCCTGATAATAAGCACGGCAACTTGAATGAGAATCTATCTGTTAAACTGTATTGCTCGCCCCTCCATCAGTACCTAGTGTATTGGAACAAATAAGAAGACAACAAGATTTACTTCCGTTACATAGTAATCATAAAAGAAAACTAAAATATAAGTATGTTCGCACTTTACATGAGTTACTGTTATAATTAAAGAAACACGAACTCTAGTTCTATATCTAGGTCTTATAAACTTAACGCAAAAAATTACTCTTTTGAGGCGATTGCCTTCCTAATAAAACTGTAATGTGAGGTGTCCCTCTTGGCTATTACTAAACAGCATGAATACTATGAGCATCGGTTAGAAGTACTTATAAAAGACATGCCCGATTATGTGGTTAAATACGTTGATGATAAATTAGACATCCGCTCCCCCTAACCCTTTTTAATTATGTTAGAGATTTTAAGGAGTTTTTCGGCTGGTTAATTGCTGAAGGAATTGTTAAATCAGATTTAATGAAGGACATCCCTGTTGATGCATTAGAAACCCTCTCACTTGATGATGCCAATAACTATTTCAAGTTCGTTTCTAGAAAAAAATATAAAGTTTCTAATAAAGATGATGAAACAAAGAAAATAGACACAAAGACCGTTAATAGGCATAAATCATCCCTTAGATCATTATTTAAATACCTGACAGTTGAAGCTGAGCTCTCTGCTGGGAAGCCATATTTTGAAAGAAATGTGATGGAGAAGATTCCTATTAAAAAGGTATCAGAAACATTGAATGAACGGGCAAAAAAAATTACCGATAAGATTTTTATTGAAGACAAGGATGTAGATTTTCTTGAATATGTTCAAAATGAGTATGCAGAATCCCTATCCCCTGCTCAAATGAGATATTTCAAGCGTGATAAAGAGAGAGATTTTGCTATCCTCTCTCTATTCTTGGGTAGTGGTATTCGCGTAAATGAACTTACAAATTTGAGAATTAAGGATATAGACTTTAGTGCTAAAGAGATTAGCGTTATTAGAAAAGGAGGAAAAAAGATACTGTATCTATTACCCCATCCTCTCTTGAAGACGTCAAGGCGTATTTAGAGGTTAGAAAAGAAAAATATAAAGCTGGCGACGGTGAAAATGAGTATATTTTTGTGAAAAATTTAAAGGGCAATCCACAACCGCTTACTAACCGTGCTGTTGAAGATATCGTTTATAAATACACTAAGTCTTTTGATAAGCGTATGTCCCCACATAAACTTAGACACACTTATGCGACTAATTTAGCGGAGCAAACCGGTGGTGACATCCCTTTAATCATGAATCAGTTAGGCCATACACAATCTGATATTTCTCTTTTGTATATAAACACAACAAGGGAAAAACAAAGGTTAGCTTCAGAGTTGTTAGATAAACGAAGAAAGAACAAATAGAAATCCATTGGGGATTAAATAATGTAAAATGCTGGCCAAATGATGAAAAGATTCCTATTAATGTGAAAAAAAGCCCCATAAATACACGATGTATTTATGAGGCTTTTTTCTAATATTTTAAATTACTCTGGTTGGCAGCAGAGTTCACCTTCACCTTTTTCAAGAGAAGATTTTAAGCTGCTTAGTACACCGGACCATGCCATCTCATGTCACTTATATGCTTGATCCCACTCTTCTCCATTTTTCCACCCAGTGTGATTTACTTTTACTTCTGTTGTATTTTCATCAATTTCTTTGAAGCTTACTTGTACCAGTGTCAATTCACCATGGTTCATAAGTTCATCGAATTGATCAGGACCCTTCCATTGATAGTTTAATTCTTGTTGAGGAATGAGTTTCTCTATTTTACAACCTATTGAGCCAAATTAGATAGGTCACCATACATTAACATTCTATTTTTATACTAAAAAAAAAACTAGGATAATATGCCATTCTCCCACTTAAATGTAGTATTTAGAAATTCACAATCTCGAATGTGTGCCCTCGTTTTGCATAATTCACCGGAATCTTTTCTAATAACGTGGCCATAAATTCCCTCCCCCTGGTTGCAACCTCGGTAACATAAAACAAGACCTCTTTATCTGCTAAATGTTTGCCTTTGTCTCCAGCTGTTCTGGAAGAGCATCTCCTTACATTCATTACAACTGACCCCACGGTGGTACTATTTTTTATTCTACATACATTACACATTGTTATCCGCTCCCTAATGAATTGGCTGATTATTTATCCCAGTAATTATCATTGTCTAAATCGCGATCTGATCCTCCAGATTCATAATCCCAGATGTTGTCATTATCTAAGTCTCTGTCGGAACCTCCGGATTGATAATCCCACATTTTATCGTTATCTAAATCGCGATCTGATCCTCCAGATTGAAAATCCCACATGTTGTCATTATCCAAGTCCCTGTCTGTTCCCCCTGATTTATAATCCCATGATCCATCATTATCCAAGTCACGATCTGAACCGCTTCTTGGTTATAGTAGCCTCCGGCAGAAGAACCCTCCTGAGTAGATGAATCTTCTGTAGAAGTATCATAGTATTCCGAGGAGCCAATCTCATCATCTCCATAATCTATCTCGTAATCAAATTCTTCTTCAATTGGTTCAAAACCCTCTTCAAGAAATTCCTCTGTTATTAATCCATCCTCCTCCTGAATCTCATACTCTTCATAATAGGTATCTGCTTTTACTCTACCCTCTTCATAGGAATCCTCTTCTATATTGTCACTCACATTTATATTGCTCTCTGATTCACTTGAGTTGCAGCCGGATAGAAGAACAACAGCAAACGCTAAATATACTATTTTATACACTAACTAACACCTTTTTCCATTTTTCTTAATTATAACGTTTACAATTGAAAATTAGAATTTGATTTTCAATAGAAATAAATACCCTGGAACCCCTCCCTATTCAATTAAGCAAGCCGGCTCATTAACATTTGATTTTATGAAAGAATACTGGAGACACATAAAATAATAATGAGTGAGGATTTATGAAAGTAGTTATTGAAACACAGCTCAATATTGTGGGCAATAGAGGCTCAAGTCAGGGGGCTTTTTTTGTTAATAATCGTGACTTTAAAGAAGATCCCAACTTAGCGGTTGCGGTAGTCGCTTATGATTGATACAACATCAAAAAAGGGAAACTGGCCAAAGAGAAACAATAATCGAAAAAGTTACCTGGAATGAAGTGAATGATATTACAGATATTGTGAAGAAAATCCAACCTCTTTTACCTGAGGATAATTTGCCTTTTTATGCTCCCTAAAGGGGGCTTTAATTTTTTCACATAATAGACACAAGGACTTTCCCTCTTTATGACAAATTATTACATAAAGGGAGTTGATTTTATGAATGTAAACCAACTTAATGAGAAATTAAAGAATGTGGAATCTGATGAACATTGAGCTTGCTTTTCTTTAAAACCAAGAAAAAAATTGCGTGGAGTAATGCATGGGAAGGAAGTGGCAATCATTACAATTAAAGATGGGCATGCTCGATATACATATGTAGGTTCTGAAATTAAAGTGTTTGCGCAATCAATAAATTGCATAATATTTAACTTTTAAGCCCCTCTCAAATTGAGAAGGGCTTAAATTATACATACTCAGGTAATGCTTGCTTTATTTCCTGCTCAGCATATTCTAATCCAGCTAACCAAAGTTCAACAAGCTTAACACCATCAATTAATTCAATGTTTAATTCTTCTGCATATTCTTTAGCATTTTTAGTAAAGGACCCTGTAGTTACAACATATCCACCTATAGCCCCATCCTTGACCATATTAGAATGAATTATAGCAATACAGTCAAATGCTAGATCACCTTTATAACATTTTATCTGACCTAAGTATTTCCCTTCCTTAGTAATATGTTCAAAGTCAACTCCAAAGTCACCAGTTGGTGGTGATACCCAGGTACTACCTCCCCTTGCTTTTTCAAAAACATCAGCAACAAAGGATTCAAACAATAAAGGGTCTTGTTTTATAAAAATCGAATTTTCCTTTATAGAGTTTTTATCTTCCTCAAATTCTTTCCTAAACCTAAGATACAACCCCATAGCTAAAGTTCTTTTCATCTCTTCACTGCTATCAATATGACTTGCTAATAAGTAGTCTTATAATTCGTTTGCCTTTTTACTCTTTGGAATTGAATAAAGGCTGCAATTAATACTACAGCAATCATTATTTCGACTAATAACATTTTACCGCCTCCATATAGTAAGGTATCGGTAACTTAAATGGAAAATATTCAAAGATTTCTTCTTACCTTCATAAAATATTGCTCCATCTCCTATTTCGAGTAACTGATTATTTAAATGAATACAGTTTACATTTTCAAAATTATTGGTAATCATAAGTACTATAATAAGGAGGTTTACTATATGTGCGGACGATTTTCACTTGCTGAAGATATTTCAGCTTTGCAGCAATACTTTGACTTTGAAATTTCTGAGGAAATCTCTCCTCGCTTTAACATTGCCCCAAGCCAAAGAATTTTAACGGTTATTTCCGACGGCCAAAATCGAAGAGGTGGAACGATGAAATGGGGATTAGTTCCGTTCTGGGCGAAAGATGAGCGGATTGGATATAAGATGATCAACGCTCGATCTGAAGGAATCGATGAGAAGCCTAGTTTTAAACATGCATTCAAGCGAAGACGGTTATTGATACCGGTCGATGGATTTTATGAGTGGAAAAGAAAAGATGATGGTACCAAGCAACCCTATCGATTTATCATGAAAGATAAAAGACCTTTTGCCTTTGCTGGGTTATGGGAAACTTGGAAGAAGGGAGAACAGCCTTTACATAGCTGTACTGTTATAACAACTACACCAAATTCTGTCACTGAGGAAATTCATGATCGAATGCCAGTTATTCTACACCAGGATGATTATGATTTATGGCTAAATCCGAAAAATGATGACACTGAGCATCTAAAATCACTTCTGGTCCCCTATCCTGCAGAAGAAATGGATTTGTATCCTGTTTCTACTATGGTGAATTCGCCCAAAAATAATATAGCCGATATTCTTGCCCCATTGAATAGCTTGTAACATCTTCATCATACTAGGCTAAATTAGCCGTTTCAAAAAATCATTAAGGGTACTTTCTTAATATAGGTACTCTTACTTCCCATATGATATACTTTTTTTGTACAGCAAACGCAGGGTGGGCAGCGGTCTCCTCCAATCCATTAAGGAAAGGGGTGCCGCTGATGGTTACGTATGAAGCAATGAACTTGATGGTGAGCTTTATCAATACCCAAATTAAAAAAATGCACATAAAATATAGGGTTATACACATTATTCATGTTTAATATGTATAACCCTTTTTTGTACACTATCGCATCATTTTTTAAAACCATAGTAAATAAAAACCACCATCCAATGATTAGAAAACATGTCATTAAACGTGGAAAAAGGAGAGTGATTTATTCACTCTCCTGGATTATGGCTTTTTTTATTTGCTTTTTCCAAAAGTTTTTTCCAGTTTGAAGGAAATCCAATATGAACAAAGTCAATATCTGACTCATATTCAGATATAAGAGCATCCAGATCCGTAATAAATCTATTTCCTTCAGTTCTGGTTAGTAATCTTTCAGTTATATAAATACCAGAGTATATATACTGATTGCTAAAATGCTTAAATTCATCCCTGAATAATTTAGGTTTGAATGTGAGCTGCTTGTTATATAGTCGGCCATAATGAGCACAAACATTACGGACGTTGGATAAAGTTTGTAGCCAACTTTCCATATAAAGATAAGGGACATTGTAATAGTTTTTTGCTATATGTCTTTTTAAATCTTCTTTTAGATTTCGATAAAATTTAGAAAGAAATCCAAAAGAAGTGACTTCTATGGCAGCCCAAATTGGGAATTCACCGTCGTATTTTTTGAAGTGATGTTCTACAAACAGCTCACCTCTACGACTCTTTTCAATTAACATATCTAGCTCGGATAATGAATCTTGATGGAATTTTTCATTAATAAAGTTTTCTTTATCTCTATATCCCAAAGGTCCGAATTTATGTGCTGTTTCATAGGAGATATGCGTTCTAAAGGCAATTTCAATGGTTTCCATTGCTCCTAAGAGTAATAAACGTAAGCGACGATCAAAATCATATATTGAAAGCATTTTATTAAATGATGAACCTGCTACATAATCATCTTTTATTAGTGGATCCTTAAGAGTAAGTCCATAAGCTGTTAGTCGATAATAATTAACACGCTGCAGGGTATTTTCGGCATATTCTGAATCTTCAATGTAAAGTTTTCTACCCTTATATAACTCTACTTGTTCTTTAAACGTAGTAGGTGGTTTTATTTTGGACTTATCTCTTTCAGAAGTCAAAATTATTTTCTCCTTAAATAAAAAATGACCCACCTTGGTCCGCATTGATAAGAGGCGTGGTGGGTTCTGTTACCATTATAATATTTGATTTGACCACGAATGTCAACAAAATACCACTTTAGATAGGTTTAAATGATATATTTCTGAGCTGTTTTTTTGTTATCTAAAAAGACTCTTGAAGTCAATAGTATATTTAAAGAATAAATAAATATTCGGCGGGTCTGAGATTCTCAGTTTTTTATTTGTTGTTATGAACAACACGAAGAATTTTTAATTTCAATTTTGACTGGTTCCGGCGTACAGCAGGAGGAATCAGTCTTCATTGACTCCACATCAGATTTAGTATAGAAAAATTCCCATTCGTTTCCGTCTGGATCCGTCACCCAAAATTTATCCTGCGTAGCATAGCAGCAAGTAACATCCATCTCTTCACGGGCAAAGAAACCGAGTTTCTCTAATCGTTCTTTGTGTTGGACAACTTCTTCCCGATTTTCGACCTGAAAACCAAAATGCCCCACCTGGTTTCCTGAAACCTCATCCTTTAAATTCAAGGTGAAATTGAGACCTGGATCTTCAAGTAAAAACTTTGCATAATCTTCTTTTACTTTTACTGGTTCAGTATTAAATACTTTTGAGTAGAATTCAATTGATTGATTTAAGTCCGTTACATTAATTCCTACATGTACCTTCATACTAATCGCTCCTTTAGGTCCTTTAAGATTTTTTTATATTAGCAGCAAGAGGTCTGTTGTTCATCAGATGTGCCGCTGCAGGAAGACTGTACCTCCGAAGTTCCGCAGCAGTGGTCTTCCTGTGTCGTTGCCTCCTTGATTTCATTATCACAGCAGCCAGATGACTTAGAGGATTTGCCAGTAAACTTGTTAATAATATTCATCTTTAACAGCTCCCTTTTTTAAATCAATTTTTTTGATTTATAATTAAAGTATATTAGCAATTATTTCTAAATGCAACCGATTTATCAAAATAATTTGATTAATTATTTTTTAAGTAGTTAATAGTTTTTATCGATGGATTTCAAATCTGAATTAATGAAAATCCTCACCTTGAAAAATTAACATTATGATAATCATCTATTTTGCTTATTAATCAAATTATTTTGATTTTACAAATTGACATATGAAAATTTTGGATATATGATTAACTCATCAAGAATTTTTGATTAAAGAAAGAGTGGATGCAATGAAATCAGAAATAACAAACCAAAATCAATCAATGGACCATCTATTTGAGCATTATGAGGGAAAGTTTAAAGCCATAGCAGATAAAAAGCGGCTTCAAATTATGAATTTATTAACCCAGAACGGCTCCATGTGCGTGTGTGATCTCGCTCCACTAATGGAAATGAGCCAATCCAAACTGTCCTATCATTTAAAGATCTTACTGGATGCCAATATTATCAAAAAAGAAACAAAAGGCACCTGGAGTTTTTACGAACTGAATCAAGAAGAATTAAATCACCTATTATCGTCAGAGCTATGCTGCTTGTTTAAACCTACTTGCTGCTAAATTTTTTTAAAATATATATCAACTTTTTTTGATTAATAAGGAGGAGTTAAAGATGGATTATTACAATTATGAATTGATCATTAAAACAAAACAGCAGGAAACAAACGAGGAATCCTTTTTTAGAAAACTTGTCACGAAGTTCTCTTCAGTAAAAAAGCCTCAGAACCAAGCAAACAAAATCAATGTGTTTGCATTTGCGAATGCTAGAATGAATAACAATGAATTGGAGTAATTTTTGGAGGAAAAGTTAAAGGAGCTGGTGTTCACCAAGCTCCTTTAATAATCCTAGCAGCAATCACTTTCATTCCCTAATAGCACAAGTCCATTCGCTTCCTGGCTAAAATCCAAAACAAGATTTTGTGTTACGTTTTCAATGTTAGGATCGATTGCCACTGTGATGCCGTTAATCTCACTAATTTTATCCTCTTCACCTGGCTCATCCAGAGCCAGTCCTACCTTTGGCTGTCCTCAGCCAAAGCCTGCAAAATAAAAACGTACGTTTTTGGCATTGTGTTCTTCAAATAACTGTTTCAAGAAATCACGAGCCTGATCTGTAATATTCACGTTCTCCTCACCCCTAATTTATATTCAATGAAGCCTCAAACCATTTTATCATTAAGCATTGGGGAAAAGACGATGAAGGGACTCTTTCATTTCTGGTTTTACATTGATTTTAGGACGTGCGGCCTTCGCCATCTCTTCTGCTTCTTCGATTGTCTTAGCTTTTCCTAGCGATAACAATGATCCAATTGCAACAGTCCCAGTGCGGTTGCTTCCTCCCGCACAGTGGAAGTACACTTTTTCCCCTCATTATAGGCATTCACCACATGCTCAATAGACTGCTTAATGGATCCATCCTGATTTTCTGCATCATCCACAATAGGACTATGAATCCGATCATAGTCCGCTTCTGGAGCCTCTGCCCGCAAATCGAAAATTACATCTGCTTTTTCATTTCTCATCATCTCTTTTACATCATCGGCTCCGCCAATGTAGATACGATCTTTTATTAATTCATGATAGTTTTTTGTCATGATGCTCCCGCCTTTTATAGTGATTTGCTCCAATCGTGTGTTGGAGTTCCTTCTAGGTACCGTTCGGCATCAAGTGCTGACATGCATCCTGTTCCTGCAGCTGTAATTGCCTGGCGGTATTTCTTATCTTGTACATCACCGCAGGCAAAAACGCCAGGGATATTGGTTTCCGTTGTTCCAGGTACAACATTAATATAGCCTGTTTCATCCGTTTCGATTTGTCCATTGAGGAAAGCCGTATTTGGCGTATGTCCAATCGCAACGAAAATCCCGTCTGTTTCGATCACTTCTTCTTTTCCTGTCACATTGTCTCGAACTTTTAAGCCTGTCACTTTCATTCCATCGGATATCACTTCAATCGGCGTATTGTTGAGCGCCCAAGATATTTTCGCATTCTCTTTGGCACGATCCTGCATAATCTTTGAAGCCCTAAGTTCGTCACGGCGGTGAACAACGGTCACTTCTGAAGCAAACTTCGTTAAGAAATTGGCTTCTTCCATAGCCGAATCCCCACCGCCAACGATAATCACTTTCTTGCCGCGATAAAAGAATCCGTCACAAGTCGCACATGTGCTGACTCCCCGTCCAATATTTTCTAATTCACCAGGAATGCCTAGAAGTTTAGCGGATGCACCCGTGGAAAGAATCAGCGCTTCCGTCTGTATTTCTCCTAAACCGCTCACTTTTAGTGTAAATGGCTTTTTGGAAAGATCTGTTTCAGTTACCCACCCTCTTTTAAACTCAGCTCCAAATCTTTCTGCCTGCTTTCGCATATTGTCCATTAATTCAGGACCCATTACCCCGTCTGTAAACCCTGGAAAATTCTCTACTTCGGTTGTTAACGTCAATTGTCCTCCTGGCTGCGTACCCTCGATCACTATTGGCTTCATATTTGCACGCGCTAAATAAATGGCTGCTGTTAATCCTGCTGGACCTGTCCCTAAAATGACGACCTTTTCCATCTTAATCCCTCCGCTATTGGTTGATAAACTTCTTCAATTCCTGGTGTCCAGAGCCTTCTTCGCTCTGTAATGGAACAATGGCACATTTTTCGCTTAGCTCATTGGTCACTTTTTCAATCCAGTTGATCTCAGCACTTGCTCTTCCTTTTAGAACAGGATCTTTTGTTTCTGTTGCATATAGACTTTGGTTAATCAGCCACCACTTAGGCGTAATATCTGCTCGTTTTAAGTCATCCTGCAAACGGCCAGCTTCCAGTACAGGAGTTGCTTCAGCCAATGTAACAATCACGACTCCTGTTTCTTTTGGGTTTCTTAACCTTGGAAGCAGCATTTTGACACTTTCAGGCACCTCACCCGTTGAGCGCGCAAGCTCTTTATGATAGGACTGAGCCGCATCCAGCAGCAAGAGGGTATGTCCTGATGGAGCGGTATCAATGACCACCACTTCATCCTTCGATTTCTCAACGACTTCTGCAAAAGCCCGAAATACTGCAATCTCCTCTGTACATGGGGAATTTAAATCCTCTTCTATATAAGCTAAAGACTCATCATCCAGTTCACCACTTACATTGGATAGTACCTCGGCTTTATACGCCTCAACTTCTTTTTTGGATCGATGCGGCTGATGCTCAGGTTCTGATTCAGCTGGCTATTCTGGAAGACAAATTCGAGATGAGCTGCGGGATCCGTGGTGGTCAAATGGACTTTGTGACCTTTTTCTGCTAAGCCGACCGCGATAGCAGAGGCCATTGTTGTTTTGCCGACTCCACCCTTGCCCATTGTAAAGATAACTCTTGTATTAGTAGAAGAAAAATCTTCAATGACTTCACTTAGTCCAGGCAAACTGATCAAATTTTGCTCCATAGCCAATTCAGTCTGCGGAAGGATAAACTGCTTAAACAAATAGCGCAGATTTTTAATCCCTGTAAGGGAATAGGAGACAAATGGCAGTGAATAAGTCGCCACTTGCTTCAGATCGTCTGGCATCCGTTTTAAGGCGTTCCGCTGACGATGGAAGAATGACGCTGAAACCTCATCATCATGAATATGGGACTGCATTAATCCATTTATAATCAGACTCTGGTTCTTGATGCCAATCTCTTTTAATTCTTTGGCAGCACGGCTTGCTTCAACTAAAGAAGATTCATCTGGTCTTGCCACCAGAATTAATGTGGTTTGGGTCGAATCAGCAAGAGCGTCCATCGTAATGGAATAAATCTGTTTCTTTTCCGCAAGTCCTGAGAGTGGTCCCAGGCATGAAGCACCATGCGTGCTTTCTTCTAAAAATCCGCTCCAGGCGGTTGGCAGCTGAAGGAGACGAAGAGTATGGCCTGTTGGTGCGGTATCAAAAATAATGTGATCATAAGCCTCTACAACGGAGGCGTCTGAAAGCAAACTAGTGAATTCATCAAATGCGGCAATTTCAACCGTACAGGCACCTGATAGCTGTTCTTCCATTGTCGCCACAACTGAATCTGGGAGCTTGCCGCGATAAGGTCCAATCGTCTTTTCCCGATAAGCGCGGGCTGCTTCCTCTGGGTCAAGATTACAGGCAGAAAGATTCGAAACCCCAGGCACAGGCATAGGTGTGTTTGTTAGCTCTACCTCTAAAACATCCTGCAAGTTGGATGCCGGATCCGTACTGACAAGCAGAACCCGCTTTCCTTCATCCGCAAGCTTGACAGCCGAGGCACAAGCCGTTGACGTTTTCCCTACTCCTCCTTTTCCTGTAAAGAAAAGAAATTTCGTATTCGTTACCGCCCTTGTATCAAATGGTTGAAACATGCATCTTCCTCCTTCCTATTTTCAGATCAGCTTGAATTTTACGTTTGGCTTTTTAAGAGCGAGATCTTCCACTTTCACTTCAAACCATTGTGCAAGTTCATCGTTTGAAGGATACTTGCCTTCCTTCACGACTGCTCCGTTTAATAACGTGACTGGCAGTGCATCAGGTCCCTTTTCATGGAGTACCTTATTTACCTCTTTATTGTCTGCAAACACAGCTGGTTCATTGGCCAGGTTGTATCGTTTAATATCAAAGCCTTTTTTCTCCAATGCGAAGACAGCCGATGCCATTCTGGTTAGTTCTGGGTCTACACTCGGACCGCACACACCCGTTGGACAGCATAGTGCAGGGTCAAAGATTTCAATTTTATTCATGATTTTCGCTCCCTTACAATTAAATAAGCATATACTTATATATAAGATGAAAGGATAGCCAAGAGAGTGATTTCTCTTGGCTATTTTCTTTTACTTCCCTGTTTCGGCAAACGTTTTAATGCGGTCGCCAATTTCATCACGCACACGCTGGAAGAACGCCCATTTTTCTTCATCTGTTCCTTCTGCTTTTGCAGGATCATCAAATCCCCAGTGTTCGCGTTTCACGTGAGGAGGAGTCATTGGACATTTGTCAGCTGCATCTCCGCAAAGTGTGACAACTAAATCAGCATTATTAAGGATTTCAGGGTCAATAATATCAGAAGTTTGATTGGAAATATCAATGCCAGCTTCTTTCATTGCCTTTACAGCATTTGGATTCAAACCATGTGCTTCGATTCCTGCGCTATATACATTCCACTCATCACCTAAATGCTGCTTTGCCCAACCTTCAGCCATCTGGCTGCGGCAAGAGTTACCTGTACATAGAAAGTAGATTGTTTTTTTAGTCATGTTGAGATTCTCCTTTAGGTAAGTTTTTTTAAATGATCAGTAACCAAATATATAGACCAACCAATGTAATGAACAATGTTGGAATGGTTAATATAATGCCAGTTTTAAAGTAAGTACCCCAGGAGATTTTAACTCCCTTTAAAGACAACACATGAAGCCATAGTAAGGTTGCAAGGGAACCAATCGGTGTAATCTTCGGACCTAAATCAGATCCAATGACATTCGCATAAATGAGTGCTTCTCGGATCACACCGCTAGTATTGGTGTCAGCAATAGCCAGTGCGTCAATCATAACGGTTGGCATATTATTCATCACAGATGAAAGAATGGCCGCAATGAATCCCATACCGATGGTTGCCGCAAATAATCCCTGGTCAGCTGTCATTTGAATTAAATCAGCCAACACATTAGTAAGACCTACGTTTCTCAGCCCGTAAACCACTACATACATTCCGATGGAGAAGAACACAATGGCCCAAGGTGCGCCTTTGATAACGGTACGCGTATTAACTGCTGGGCTTCTGCGCGCCATTAGCAGGAAGAAAATCGCTACAATTCCTGCAATAATGGAAACTGGAACGCCAATAAATTCACTTGCAAAATAGCCGATTAATAGGATTCCTAACACAAGCCAGGACAAACGGAACATTTTGCTGTCACGAACCGCCTCAGCTGGTTTTTTCAAATGTGATAAATCATAATTCTTCGGTATGCTTTTTCTAAAGTATAAGTATAAGACGGTGATGCTTGCTGCTAGTGAAAAGAAGTTTGGAATAATCATTCTGGATGCAAATTCCACAAACCCGATTCCAAAAAAGTCAGCCGAAACGATATTAACAAGGTTGCTGACAACCAAAGGCAGTGATGTCGTATCGGCAATAAATCCGCTCGCAATGATAAATGGAAAAACCATTTTTTCTTCAAATTTCAAGTTTCTTACCATCGCAAGAACAATTGGCGTCAGAATCAATGCTGCTCCATCATTCGCGAAGAATGCCGCAACCAAAGCTCCCAATATGGAAACATACACGAACATCCTTACTCCGTTTCCTTTTGCAGCTCTTGCCATATGGAGAGCTGCCCATTCAAAAATCCAATCTCATCTAAAATAAGTGAAATGATAATGATGGCAATGAAAGCAAGCGTTGCATTCCAGACAATCGATGTAACATCTATCACATCATTGAAGTCAACTACTCCCACAAGTAAGGCAAGAATAGCGCCTCCACAGGCAGACCATCCGATTGATAAACCTTTAGGCTGCCATATTACTAATATGAGGGTGATCAAAAATATCACCGATGCTAATACAATTTGAGTCAATGTGATACCCCCTCTTACTCACAAGAAATTCTTAGTCCCTGTTCTTCCAGTTCTGTTAGTTTATAATCCTGGCTTGGAAGGTGATCCAGCAGGTTATGCACCATTGGATAGTAGTCACTGTCCTTATTCAGTGAATAAATAATCCATTGACCTCTCCTGGCTTCCCTTACCACGCCTGCATCTTTTAACTTCCGAATATGCTGGCTGATGGCAGGCTGGCTCATTTTAAATATCTCCACAAATTCACATACGCAACAATCGTTGTTGTCTAGAATTTTCACCATAGTTAGTCGTGTCTTATCGCCTAATAATTTTAAGATGGTTGCTGCTTTATCGATTTCAACTGTAGAAACTTTCATCCTGTGTTCACCTCCGACTTTCGATATCAGTATATAATAATTCACTTATATAAGTAAATGCTTTTTTCTTATTTGCAAAACCTTTACTTATAGTTTGCTTTTTTAAGTTAAATTATTAGTGGTGACCCTCTAACTGATTAGTAAACAAAGGGCTATAAAGTTCCAATACAGTTATTTAATTTTAAACCTTAAACGTGCATAACCCCGTTATAATTTTATGACGGGGTTATAATAAAGTTATTAAATTTTTTTAACTACAAGTAGCGTTTGAATTAACCTTAGTGAAACATTCTGACCAGGTTTGACATTTGCACTTTAAACCATTATTTAAAACTTCTAACATTTCTTCAATATGCTTCTTTTGTTTTTCTAAATCAACACACTTGGTAAACGCCATTTGTTCCCACCTTTCAGATGGAGTATCCTTGCTATCGAATCCCTCCAAAAGTACGGTTATTTCTTGAATACTAAAACCTGCTAACTGAGCAGTTTTTATAAACTTTAGTTGGTGCAAAACATCTATTGT
Source organism: Cytobacillus pseudoceanisediminis (assembly GCF_023516215.1). NCBI lineage: Bacteria > Bacillati > Bacillota > Bacilli > Caryophanales > Bacillaceae > Cytobacillus > Cytobacillus pseudoceanisediminis. The sequence goes on from NZ_CP097350.1 coordinate 277,066, forward strand.
ATAGCGTCTCTGTCCACTTACCCTTGTAGGTATTGGCATTATTCCTATTGATTCATAAAAACGAATAGCAGAAGGACTAACATTAGCTTTTTTTGCTAACTCTCCAATTGAAAAAAGAACCCATCTAAATATCACCTCTTGACTTAAAGTTTACTTTAAGTATTACACTTTAAACAAATATTAAAGGTGGAGTTTCTTTGAAAATATATTTGCAGGCTTTGGGATCATTGAGTTATGTGCACTTTGTTGTGCGTTCCCTTTCCTTTTAGTTGGATTAACTGGGGTATTAGGAATCGGTTTGGTTTTTTTCGAATTAGGGATTCTTACTAACCGCTTTGTCCTTAGCTGTTTTTATATTTTAAAAGATCGGTGCGTGTAGTACAAATACAGGATGTAATTATAATTCAGGATCATGTAAGCATAGATAATTTCATAATGGAGGTCTTAATAATATGGCTGAATGTAATTGTTGCAAAAGGTTATCAAATGTAGTTTGCAATATTGGATCCTATAATGCAGAAGAAAGGAATCATTATGTTGAGCTACGAAGAGAGTTGACCGAAAATCGCTCAGTTGAGGAAATTCCTTTTGGATATACTTTTATTTATCCCAATCAATCGTCGTTGCTATTAAGAATTGCTGAATGGATTTCTTATGAGAATCGATGCTGTCCATTTATTAGGTTCTCACTTTATGTAAGTGGAGAAGCAGACTCGATAAGATTAGAACTAACAGGAAGTAAAGAAGTCAAAAATCTACTAAAAAAAGAATTTCACTTACCTTAATCCTCTCCCTCTAAACCTTGTCGGTTTAGGGGTTTTTAGAATAAACCAAATAATAATTATGATAATATTAAGTAAAAGTTCCTGTCCAAATTAAATATTTTCTTAACTATCACTTATTACATAAGCCTCTTATTAACAACAATGCAGAAAGTTTGTTTAGGAGACAATAAAAAGGAGCAACCAAATCATGATTTCTAGAGAACAATTAGAAAACAATCAAGTTTGGCTATATGTCATTGTACTAATGATAGCAGCTGGATTTGGATTAATAGTTCCTGATTTCGGATCACAATTAGATGCAACAATTTCTTTAGTCATTGCTATTTTAATGTATAGCATGTTTTCGCAGATTCCTTTTACTTCTTTAAAAGAGTCGTTTGCTAATCGTCGTTTTATTTGGGCTTTATTAACGGTTAACTATATTGCAGTTCCTATTGTGGTGTGGCTTCTATCAAAGTTATTACCCGAATATCCACCGTTATTACTAGGGGTTTATTTAGTTTTACTTACACCTTGTATTGATTATGTGATTGTTTTTACAGCTCTAGGGCGTGGTAATGAAAAGCTTATTCTTATTTCTACGCCTATTCTCTTCATAACTCAAATGCTACTACTACCTTTGTATTTACTATTGTTTATTGGAGATGATGCAGCAGAAATAGTAAACCCAGGTCCATTCCTTGAATCATTTTTTGGTCTTATCGTTATCCCTTTAGGACTTGCTATTGTCCTACAGATATATGCAAAAAAATCACTTGTTGGAAATAAAATAATAGATAAATCAGCATGGCTTCCCGTTCCATTCATGGCTCTTACTCTTTTTGTTGTTGTATCGTCTCAAATAGGTAAATTATCAACATATATTGACCTAATTATTAGTGTAATTCCTATATATATTGCTTTTATGATTATTATGCCTATCATTTCTAGGATTATCGCAAAGTGGTTCAAGCTTGATATTGGTTCAGGGCGTGCACTCATTTTTAGTGGAACAACACGTAATTCACTTGTAGTTCTTCCTCTTGCTTTAGCCTTACCAGATAATTTAAGCACATTAGTAGCAGCAATAATTGTGACTCAAACAATTGTTGAACTTGCAGGTGAACTAATTTATATTCGTTTAGTACCAAATATACTTTTACGTAAAGGATCACCTTAATTTTATATGTCTTTTTAAAAACCGCCTGAAATTAGTATCAGGTTCTCTTTAGGGGAGTTTTAATAAAAAAACACCCAATTTAACAACAATTTTAGCAAGGAAAATATCGGGTAACACAGTTGTAATTTCAGCAAAAAAAGAGCATCCCTGTCGATGCTCTTTTAATATTCAATATTGGTTTAAGAAGTAGCCTACTCCTTTTTAGAAGGCATTTGTCAGCCACCATCTATACAAGTTGCACTTGAACTACCTACAACAGCGTTTAATTCCTTCAGGATTACAGAAAGAGTAGACTCGTTTACTAATGTCTCCAATGTTTCATCAGAGATCGGGATGTTGTATTTGTTAAAAGTATCTGTTGTTTGTTCCCAGACTTCAACAATTGCCTTTGAGGACATGTTTTCTTGAATTACCACAATTATCACTCCTTTTTATTAATTGTACCTCTATAGGAAATCAATTTTGAAATTTAAACTCATTTTCAGTTAAAAATCTACTCCATTTTAACATCGATAGTTGCAATAAAAATCGGATTATAAGATGTGTACATAAACCTTGCACAATCTTTTCCTACTAAAATTAGTGGGGTTTTATATAAACGTATTTAACAATAGACTACCTATCAACAAAAAGACCACCTCGCCAATTACGAAATGCTCTGCTATTATTTTCCTTGTTATTTTAGGTAAAACCCCTTAAAGGGAACCCCTTAAAATATTTGCTGCATCTTTTATTAACAAATTGCCATTATAAATTAAAGAAGTTTTTCCATTGCCATTACATCAACAAATTTTCCATCTAAAACACCTTGGTTTTGAAAAATACCCACTTCTCGAAAACCCATTTTTTTATAAAGCCCTTGCCCTAATCCGTTAAAAGGGAAAGTAAATAAAACTAATTTGTGAAAGTTATTTTCTCTAGCTTTGGCTTCCAAAGTGGAAAGAAGTTTTCCTCCTACGCCTTTGCCTCTGGATTCCCTGGAGATATAAACTGAGATATCTGCAACCCCATTATATGCACTACGATTGTTATATGGATTTAAGGATGCCCAGCCAATTATGTTTCTTCCCTCTTCTGCAACCACTACACTAAATCTATCTTTATGATGCTTGAACCATTCTTTCATATATGAAGAATCTTTTATCTCTGTTTCTAACGTTGCAATCCGATCTTCTATTCCTTGATTATATATAGCCAGTATAGCTTTTAAATCTGACTCCCTGGCTCCGCGAACAACTGCTTCACTTATCATTAAAGTTCCTCCACTCGTCCCGATTAATCTTGTTTTCAAGTATATATACAATACGACCTTTAATAAGCTTTGTTAAACCCTTTATTATGGCTATTGATTAATGTATTTAACCTTTTTGCTAAAACTGACCATATAATAGCCAAAATAAGGAGTGTTACTGCACCACCCCAATATATAAAGTTAAAACCAGCCTCTAACTGTATTAAAATGAAACTAAGTGCTGGTCCTAAAGCAGCCCCTACATCTTGAGAGATGGAGTATATGGTAAGGAAAGAAACCACGTTTGCAGTCTTTGCTGTGTCCAGTGCAATCGTGTCCAGTAGGGTAGTTAAAATTGTAGCTCCAGCCATCACTAAAAGAGTAATGACTATCCATATTCCTAACGGAAGTCTAATAGATATCATTCCAAAGACAACCCCTGCAAAAATTAAGGAAACAATAAAAATTGGCAACCTTCCTCGAGAGCCATCAGACCATTGCCCAACAGTCCTTCCCAGGAAAGGCTCCCAAGCCCATCTAACTGCTTGGATTATGCCTGATAATAACGTTACACTAATAACCACACTCAATATTGAAATATGCTCTCCGTAAAAATGTTCAATCATGGGACTCAGAGTGGATGTTAGTATTCCTTGATATAACATAGCAATGAGAAAACCTGAAACGATGATGGATACTTTATACCCTGTCTTGCCAATGAAAGGCTTACTTTTATTGATGTCACCTTTCTCTTCAGAAGTCTCATTATCCTGAGTAAAATTAGATTTCAAAATTAAAGGGAGGCCCAATAGGGTCAAAATACCAAACCCAACTGAAACCGTGCTTAAGCCAATGATCGGAACTAACAAACCGCCAATCAGCATACCCACTAGACTTCCTGTTCGGTAGAGTCCATTATATAGCCCCATGGAACTTCCCCGCTTATTGTTATCAGAATATAGGGCAACAACCGATAATCCGCCGATTCGAAAAAATGACCAAGCAATCCCCCATACTGCACGCAGGATTACCCAGGCGATAAAACCTTCAAAAACACCATAACCTATCGTAGTAAATCCGCCTAATAGAACAGCTATTATCAGTCCAGTCTTCAATGAAATACGTTTATACATCCAACCAACCAAAGGATTAAAAGGCAATCTTATGAAGCGATTTATAGAAAGTAGCACACCAACTTGCCAAATTGATTCAATGCCTGCAGTTTCCCAATAGATAGGCAAGGCAATGTACAGCATGGAATCTCCTAAGAGACTTAAAGCTGTGACTAAGGCGACTATTATAATAGGATTTGAAGACATTTTATCTTTAATAGTCACCATGGTTCATCCTCTCGGAAGATATAATAAATTCTTTAATCATTAGATTGGGTCATTAATTCTTGATAAGCCAAGAGAAATTGTGTAAAGGTTTCCTGACCCATGTCATTTTCCTTTAAGCGAAACAGCCGTTCGAAGGTTCTTTCTTTAGCTTCGTCAAGTGAACATCCAAAAGCATTCATAATTAAATTCATATAAGAAATAAAATATTCTTTTTTGAGCGTTCCGGCATGATTAATTGTCATTTGCATCACCTTTAGATTCGTTTTTAGGGGAAGCGCAGGCTTCCCCTTTAATAAGATTATTATTAATTGCAGCAAGAAGACGCAGGTTCGTCACAGGAGGAAGTTTTACTATTAAGATTGACGCTGCAGACACCTGTTTCTGGTAAGTCTAACTCCACTTTTTCAGCAGCTGCCAAGTCACCACTTAAATAAGCCACAACTGACCTAACTTGTTCATATCCTGTTGCCATTAAGAAGGTTGGAGCACGCCCATAGCTTTTTGCACCTACAATATAAAAATCTTTCTCAGGCTGTCTTAATTCCTTCTCTCCATGAGGACGAACAGTTCCGCAGCTATGAATATTTGGATCGATTAACGGTGCTAAAGCTTTTACACTCTCAGTTGCAGAATCGATGGAGGTACGCAGTTCATTTATGATTAAAAAATCCGGACGGCTTCCTGTATTAACAATCATTTCGTCGATCCCCTCAAGGCTTCTCTGCTTGCCATTTTGGCTGCCTATTAACTCGATTCCCTCTTCTATCTTTTTGACCAATTGGATTCGGAATGGAGTAATGACCTTCACTTGCTGATTATCTACCAGATTGTGAATCCTGCTTCCGAGAAGGCCGCGAGCTTCAAGAGCATCCTTCTCTTCACCGCCATAGGCATCCTCAACACGCTGCCTTCTCATAATCCATATGATCTCCGTTTCAGGATAGGATTCTTTCAATTTGGCTAAATCCAATAAAGCGTTTATGGCTGAATGGCCACCTCCAACAACAGCTATTCGTTTATTTGCATAACGTTGCTGTTCCTTCCCAAGAATATCTGGTATTCCATAGAATATTTTTTCCTTGAGAGATTTTTCTTCAGTGAGCCATACACCACTTGAGACGACAGGGTTGGGGTTTCCCCATGTCCCCGTAGCATCTATCACTGCCTTGGCTTCAAATGTTTTGTACTCTGTATTACTTTCAGTATGGATGATAAATGGGACACTTTCCCGATTTGCTGTTTTCATTTTATCCATATCTTTTCTGCCAATCGATAAAACTTTAGTATTGAGATGAACGAATGGTTTAATTTCAGGTACCATAGCCAATGGCTGCAAATACTGTTCCACCAGCTCCTGCCCAGTCGGCAAACTTTCTAATCCCGGATGAATCCAACCACTGGCATTCAATAAGTCCTTAGCAACTTTATCAACATTGTATTGCCAAGGTGAGAATAAGCGTACATGGCCCCAAGTTAAAATATTTGCACCTATTTGTGAACCAGCTTCTATAAGGATAAAGGGAATCCTATTTTTTGCTAAATGGGCTGCAGCTGCCAAGCCTACAGGCCCACCTCCTATAACCGCAACAGGTAGTTTACTTGTTTCATTATTTAACGTAATACTTTGAGTTGATAAGCTAACATTTGTACCGCAGCATTCGTTTCCACTGATTAGAATATTATTTGCCTTCGTCATTTTAATCTCCTCTTTTCTTTTAATTAGATAATTGATAAATCAGTATTAGTATTACTGTATATATGACTTTTTTTGAGAAAAACAATAAAACACTTGTTTAATCTTTTAATACCTATTATTTTTCAAATGTCGCCGTAGCTTTCTAACGATAAACCGTGAATCAGGACCAACCCCTCTTAATGTTGCAGAAGCAAATGACCGCTGTCCTTCTAGCCCCACATAATATAGTCCTGGCACCGAGGTGCTTATCCCAGCGATTTCCATGGGTTTCCCCTCGTTATCGAGGGCACCTAGATCGCTTAAGTAATCAAGGTTATAACGGAAACCTGTAGCATAAATGACAGTGTCTACTTGTTCTTTTTTCCGTCTGGCCAAATTACCCCATTGTCATAAAAGGAAATAAACATGGGTTGTTGATTAGGTTTCCCAGATGCCAATCGTTCTTCGTAATTATTAAGATTGGCTACTGAACTCGAAATCAGTGGCTTTTTGCCAAATCGCCAGAAAGGGAATGTATCTATCCCAATAGCCCTTATCCAAAAGTGCAGATCCTGCCCCAAAAATCTTTGTCTTATTAATTGAACCGGCTTTCGTACAGCTAGTGTTGTTTTACTTACCTCTGCCAACTCAATAGCAATCTGCACTGCCGAATTCCTACTTCCCACAACAAGCACTCTATGATTTATAAAAGGGTCCGGATTTCTATAATCTGATGAATGAATAATACGTCCTTGAAAAGTCTCTTGCCCTTTAATAAAAGGTATAAATGGATTATTAAAAGAACCAGTTGCGTTGATAATAGTCCGAGCATGGAATGTCTCACCCGATTCTGTTAGTACCTCAAATACTTGAGCTTTGCTCTTTACGGATACGACCCTCTGATTGGCCATAACAGACAGGTTAAAGTGTTTTTTATAATCCATTAAGTAATCAATTACTTCCATTTTTGATGGATAATGATCAGGATCTCCAGGGAACTTCATCCCAGGTAATGATGAAAATCGTGCAGGAGAAAATAGTTTGAGGCTGTCATAATAATTTGGCCAGGAACCTGTAGCTTGCTCATTTGCTTCCAAGATTAAATAATCTAGTCCTTCCTTTTCCAAATAATATCCTGATGCAAGACCAGCCTGCCCCCACCAATAACTATAGCCTCCCAAACTTTACTCATATGAATCCTCCTTTCGTTTATTTGCATTTTGCAAGTATTAGGTACAAGGGAATTACCCCTGTATTGGTTTGCAACATACACTGGACTTTGCCATTGCGTTATTTAATAAATGAATTGAACGAATGACCGTCTCTCTTTCAAACTCATTCATCTGGGAAAAAACTTCATTTAAAAATGAATTCATTTGTTGTTCAATTGTCGTTGCGATATATTTTCCCTCTGTAGTCAGAGAAAGAATACTAATCCGTTTATCATCTGGGTCTGGTGTTTTCTTTACTAAGTTCATTTTTACTAATGATTGTACCTGCCGACTAAAAGTAGTAATATCAGTCCCCAAGGTTTCCGCAATTTGCTGCATAGATGGCTTATGTTGATTATCTATCTCATATAGAATGTGACTTTGAATGAGGGAAATATCGCATCCACCAACACTGCAGCAATTTTTATTAAGCAAACCAAATCGGCGTGTCATTACTTGAAACATCCCACGAAGATTTTCCAATATTTTCACCTCTTGATCACATTATATGCAATTAACTTGCAAAATGCAACTAAAAACCTCAAACTTATTTTACCTGGTTTGGCAGCTACTCATAAATAATCAACCATTGCTTCAATGACTTATAAAGACGATTTTCATAATGTTTTATTATTGGAATGGGTCTAGAAATAATGTTTTTAACTATCCCCCCTTTTAAAAAAATTAAAAAAACCCCCTTAAACTCTAATTAGACAAAGCCCCATTATCAAATAAGGAAAAAGGGCTGCTCGCAACCCTTATTGAACTCAAGCTATGAGAAAAAGAGAGTGAAAAAGATGTTGTATTTTTGAATTATAAATTTTTATATACGTCTGAATAAGCTATTTTCAATTGCTTTTTGAGTTGTTGATTTTCATCTTCTAACTTTTTATTCTTTCTCTTTAAAGAAGCAATAATTGCATCCTTGTTGCTTTCATTCATTTCTCGTTTCACCTGTTTTGGGGTCGGTACATTAGCCTGTTGCTGCCTTAAGGTTTCAATTCTGTCACGAATCTCTGGGTGATTATATAATGTGGCTTTAGAAACCCCTGATTCGTTTGCAACATTATTAAAATTAATATTCCCTTTAATCTTAATGAGTCGTTTTAAGGCATCATTAACCTTCTTTTCAGTAAGTGCTTTTCTTGATGCATGGATAGATTTTAGATGTATTTTCCGGTCGTAATTACTCATTACTCTCACCTTGCTTTCGTTTAATTCTATCCACTCGACCAAAGATTATGTTACCGGCTTTAATAGTTTCTAATATACCTCGGTAACGTTCTAAATTCTTTCTGTTTTTTTCAACGATATCATTCCTTCCACGGTGTTCTAATACATCTATTGTTTTTACTGTAGTTTTTATTAATAACTCATATTTTTGAGTATCTAAGTCCGAAAAGCCGATGGCCAAGTCTTTACATGGACTTCCTGAGTTACAAGTTAGACATGGTGGCTCTTCAGCATAAGGACAATTTCCATTTATTCGTGCATGACATGTACCATATGGATTATCAATTGCATTCAGCTTATGATCGCGCCACAATGTTTCAAAAATATTAGTTGGGATATCTTCGTTAGACTTTATTTCTTGAACCTCACCATTTAGGTCAAAACTAAATACACCTTGTCTCAATGCTTCCTCAAAAACTTTTCTCTTAGTATTATCTAACAACTTCGCATAACGCATCGTCATTTCAGGCGAAGCATGAGCTAATAAATCCTGTAAAGTAATAATATCTACACCATTATTTATCATCTTAACTGCGTATGTATGTCGGAATTGATGTGTTTTAAAGCGGAACAAATCCCCATTTTCATCGGTAATATTTTTTAATTTAGCCAACTCATTTATTTTAACACCAATCCATTGTTGTTCATACGGGCGTCCCTTTCTAGTACCTCGATAGCGAACAAATATTAATTTTTCGGGGTTGTTATCTTGATTACTATGTAAAATGGAGTTATTTATTATAGCTGCAAGTATGTCAGCCAGTTCGTCATCTATTGGAATACGATGACCTACTACATTAGTTTTCTCAATATCAGTCTCGATATAATATTTTCCGTTTAGCTTTATTAAACAGTCTTGTGTTAAACCTAAGACATCTGAGATTCTAAGACCTGTTTTAAAAGCAACCCATACTACAGGCTGTGCATCTTTGTTAAGTGAATTAATGTGTCTGAATAACTGTTCTAAAACGTAGTCAGGAATGTAGTCTACTTGATCAATGGGCTTCTTTTTTAGTGTGGGTCTATCCTCCTGAAAAACAAGAAGACTAACTGGTTTTAATGGACAATCTGCTTGATTATAAGTAGAAATATCCTCAAGAAATTGAGTAATATAATGCAAATTAGTATTTATATGATGTTCAAAGTGAGTAATTTTCTTATCTTTTCTGGTCTCGTTTTTTAACCAATCCAAATATTTCTCAATATGCTTTCTTTCTAGATATTTAAAACTTGTCCAGGAAGGTTCTGCAGCTAGTATATAATTGATAAACCTCGTTACTTGTCTTACATAGCCTATTGCACTAGTCCAAGCATAATTATCAAGCAATCTTCTTTTTGTATTCTGTTTTACAATATTTTTAAGCTGGTTTGACATAATCTTAGAAAAATTTATATAGTGGGCTGATGTACTTTTAACATAATTAATACCATAAAGTTCATTTAATTTTCTTATGTCCCACCTGTCTTTTTCCCATTCAGCTCTTAAATCTGAATACTTACAAAGATTCTTATAAATTAGTCCAAAAAAACCAGCTATAGGAGTTTGATTAGTATATCCACCATTCTTATTTGAGCCTTGCCTAGTTAATACGGAGCCATTGTCATTTAACCAACTTAGCCACATCAAATTAGCTTTATTAAAGTCAATATCCAAGATCGAATCAATATTAGGGAATTTTTCATTTAAGAATGAAGTAAGTTTGTATAACTTTGTCGCACCAACTCCATATATTGTAGATAGAGACCATTCATCTTTAAACAACCTTTTATACCAGAGATATTTAAGCTCTATATTAACTTGTGGATTGTCAATTTCAAACCTTATAATATTTTTCCGATAGTAGTACCTCTCTAATTGATCCTTAAAGTTATTGATATTTCCAATATACCTTATATCCCAATGGTCATTAACTAAAAAATATGGATCATTTACGACCTTATAAGTTACTGACCCATCTATTTCTACCGTTTTTTCCCTATAAGTTGATAATTCCTTTCTAATTTGGTCATGTAAACTAAAGGAATGCTGAAAATAACTATCTACATTTTTTCTGCTCAAATCTTTACCGCCTCTCATATTCTATTAATATCAAAAGCTGATTGCGCCTGTTCCCATGACTTTCTTATTTCCTCATCGGATGGATGAAGGTAAAAATTACTAGTAGTTTGAATTTGTGAATGACCTAACCGTTCTTGGACCTGTTTAATGTCTCTGGTTTTAAGGTAAAATAATGTAGCGTGTGTATGGCGAAACATATGTGGATTTACTTGTAACCCAGTTTTCTTGTTAAGACGCTTAAATAAAGAAGATACATCCTGGTAATTCATAGCCTCTCCTGTGTTCCTACCTCGTAACTTAACAAATAAAAAATTCGAATCAATATCAATTTCATCTAAAACTTCATATAAATAGTCATCATATGTATCCATTAATTCCTGAGATATATAAATCTCTCTTTCACCGGTTTTCAACTTACCCCCATTTTCAAGTTCTCCTCGATCTACTAAACGTAATCTATGGCCATTCTTATGATCGAAAATAAAATCCTCTATAAATAATGAAAGAACCTCTCCAATACGTAACCCTGTTTCAAAAAGGACTTGGATTAAAAGCCTATCTCTAATATTTGTGGTTGCTGCTAATAAGTTCTTAACATCCTCCTTAGACAAGATTTTTATCTTTTTCTTCGGTTCCTTAAGAATTAATATATTTCTGGTAGATGGTTTAGCTTTGTTTACATGATGAAAAAAATCTTTATATCTTTTTTTCCTCCTAAATAGACTTGCTTTAACAATTTTTCAACCATGTCATTTTCTATTTCTTCGTTCCGATAGAGGTAGTCATAAAATCCTGTAACAACAGTTATTGTGTGATTAATTGACCTTTCTTTTCTCATTGATTTAGCTGGTTTAAGTGAGGTAATATAGGGACTTCTCAGCCAGGAGATAAAATCCCTTAAATCTTCTAATCTGACACTTTTATAATGTAATTTTTTTCGTAAAGGAAAGTGAAATAGTGTTTTAATGCGTAGCAATAACTCTTTTGTGTATTTGGGGCTTTCTTGGTAGCATCTAGGAATTTAAGGTATCTAATTACAACAACTTCAGGGTATCCATCATTATTAACTAATATATATCTTTTAACTTTCCCCTCTAAAATAACTTCTTGTACCCTCAAGACATCATCTCCTATAATACTTTTTAAGTTCGTTAAGAAAGAGGCATTACATTAGTGTTAATACAATTGTACATATTATACATAATATACAATTAGAATTTAGTTAAGTTAAATAGAATATTATGTATTAAAAAAGAGGATAGATGGTTATATTCTAAACATATTATCCTCTTATTATAATAGTATATTTAATGAGCTTTGCTACACTTATCGTTGCCGTGATCGCTATAGGTATTTCTTCAAACAAAAAGAAGTAGCCTACCCTGCACATCGCCAAAATGTGAGTAGGACTACTTCTATTCAGGATTGGCCGCTGCACTTCATGCAGCTTGCTGTACATTGAGGTCCTGGTGACAGCCAGGATCTCTTTTTTAATATATGGACTTTATAGATAAATTATAAACATAAAATTTATAAGAAGTAAAGCAGACTATATAAACTTACAATCAACATTCAGATTAGGATAGTCAATGAAAAGACAAATATGTTTATAAAAGGAATATTAAATTTTCTAAATAACCCCATATCTTTTTAGTGCATAATATATACCGTCTTGGCTAGATTTTTTAGTAACGAAATCAGCAACATTTTTTAGTTTTTCACTGCCATTTCCCATTGCTATACCAAGACCCACTAGCTCTAACATGTCAATATCATTTTCACCATCCCCAAATGCGATAGCTTCCGATCTATCTATACCGAAAAATTGTAAAGTCTTCATTATAGCTAGAGATTTTGATACATCGACCTTTAAAATATTTAACACGTATGGATGCCACCTTTTAAATATTAAATCAGGGAACTTTATTTTATACCTTTCTACTGTTTCATCATTTGCAAACAGACAAAGCAAAAATACCTCTTGATCAAAAATAAAAGGATTGGTTTGTGGATATTCATTTAATGACAAAGTTTCTTTTAACGCATTAAGGATTTCTTTATCCTCTACTCCATTCATACTGAAATCTTCAGTATAAAAAGATAGGGCGGAATTTTCTTCTTTCGCAAAATCAATAAGTTCCTTTATTATATTTTTTTCCATAGGAACCTTATGGATAATTTCTTTCCCGTGCTTAACATAGCCACCATTTGCGGTTATGAATGTCTCTATTCCAATGGACTTTAATTCTTTACACATTGATAATGGTCTACCGGTTGCAGCAACTACCTTGAATCCTTTGCTTAATAATATTTTTATAGCTTCAATTGTGGACTGTGGAATATTTCCATTTTCATAGTTTGTAATAGTCCCATCCACATCGAAAAAAACAATTTTGTAAGCCTCAGAAGTACTCATAGCCACTACTCCCTTAATTAGTGAGATAATTTCTAATGAAAAAAACCTTTTTCCATATTTTACCATAATTGATAAGTGATTAGAAAAGTCTAACCCAATAATTGGAAGTTTATGGTTTTAGCCTATTTGTATTCCTATTTGCATTTTCGTGATCATTCATTATTCGATAACAAGTAAACTTGATTAATGCTCATTTTTTAAATGATAAAAGTTCATATTTGATAATAAAGACATATAAATAATAAGAACAACAGAATTAGTAAAAACATCAAATTAAATAAGCCCTTTAACCATTTAACCACTTTCCCCTTCTCCCCCAAGGGTTTTACAATATCACCTATATGAAGCCATTCAAATAACTAAGAATTTAACAGAAGCAAATAAAAGAAAATAACAAGTTAACAGTTTGTTTAATACAATGTATACAAACTCACAATAGAATTATTGAATTATTAAGTATTCCACAAGTGAATATTCGAAAGGGAGTTTGGAATAAAAAAAGAGGTTCCATAAATGGAACCTCTTTTTATAGCTGATTCAAATATTAAACATGAGAAATTGAAACGCCAAGAGCCTTGTAACAAGTAAATTTTTTACAAGGCTGTTTAGATATCAAATTTTGCGAATTCCGGTATTTCTCCAGTCAATTGATATTGTTCTACTTTAGCATCGTGAATTAATTCATATGGGATCTTCTTAAGTAAAGTTTTTATATCTTTACGGAAGGCTTTCCTGAAAAAGGCTCCCAGGGAATGTATTCTAAAAGTTGATTTAAGCACACTTTGTTCAGTTATGTAGGAACCAATACTATCTATGCAGCTAATAAAGTATCGCTTAATCGACTTTTCAAGATTAAAGGATTCATTATTTTTAATAAATTTTACCTTATCATATACCTCTTGCTTAAAAGATAGCATGATGTCAAATTGGTCTCGAGGCTTGTATTTTATTTTATGACCATCAAGAAAATATATTAATTCATGGGAAAGCATTGCGATGAGATGATCAACTTTAAATTCACCGCTGCTTTGTTCTTTAACACAATCTTCTTTTAATGTAATCCATACCTTTTTAACCCAAATCTGATTGCCACGGAACTGTAGGCCCTCAAATTTAACATCAAATAAAGGTTCCAGCAAAGCTAAAATTTCTCTAACCTTCTTCGCATTTTTATTTAATTGCTTCTTTAAAGTTGACATGTTACGAGATTGTTTAAGCATTTTCAAGTCAATGTCTTCTCTTTTAGACATAGCTGTACGGAACTGGTTAAATAAAGACAACATTAACTCAATTGCTTCTGGGTTTGCTGTCCTAACCAATTCTGCGAGAATATTTGTATCAAAAAGAGAATGAGGAATCAGAAGGTAATTTAGTTTACCTCCTTCCACGCCTGGATTATTGCACTTTTCAATGTCTTTTAACACTAAGACAGAGATTCCATTTTGGATCTCCTCTTTAACAAAGTGATATTTCTCCAAATATAATTTCCCTGAATACAAAGAAGAATAAGGAATCTGGAGTTTTTTGGCCCAGTAAGAAAGGTTGAACTCTTTTAGAATACCTCTTTGGTTTTTCTCCAAGTCCAGTTGCTTGAGCATAGTTAGGTAGACAACATAAGCGGATGCTGGGGGCCGTTCAAACGTCTGGTCTCGCAACAAATGAAATTCTTTTAGTATAGATTGGTGCATTCTGAAACCGTCAATCTTCACTCTTTTCATGCTCAAGCTCCTTTCTAATTTATGTTTTGATTCTCTGAAATTTAAATAAAGACCAGGAACAAGAGATCTTTGTCCTGAATGCATATTAATCTCAAGATATAGCTTTTCTAAAGACAATTCTATTAATCTCTATTTGTTGAAATAAGTATAACTCAATCGAAATTTGGAAAATGTTCCTCTCTAGAGAAAATGCACCACAAATAAAAGTGGATTAAACACTGGTATAATAAGCTTTTGGAAAAAGTTATTTATTTTTTCTTATACGATTACCGCTAGATTATGCACCAATAGATATAAAATGCACCATTTAAAATAAATGAACAACTATTAATAAACCTTTGATAAATGTGGATTTAACTCTAATGTTAATGATTATTTTTAAACGGGTTCCGCTATAATGTCTTTGAATTGGTGCATTTTAAGTTATGCAGCAGTCGCAGTAATTGATTTCAGTATTTGAACTTTCATTTGGTTTTTTTAATATTAATTACCAACTTTCTTTTTAAATCAAGGTTTTTAATCCATACAGGTTCCGCTAGATGCCCATCAAATGGTGCATTTTTAGTGGTGCGTTTTATTTTTATTTCTATACAGGTTCCGCTATAAATTCATATAGCCGGCTGTTAACCCCTACAACCTCCGCAGAGAAAAAGAGATATAATATCTATTAAACCCTTGATTTATAAGGGTTTATATAAGTTAGTTATATCAAAAGTGGTGCATTTCTTTTGAAAAGTGGTGCATTTTGATTAGGCATGTCGGGTAAAATGGTGCATTTCTCGATTTTTTAATTTTTATTTGGTGCATTTTGATATTATTAAGAGGACAAATTCACCCCTTTTTCTAAGGAGGTTAGAAAAATGAAATATGAAGACATACCAGAACATTTAATCCTAAATTATGAAGCTCTGAAAATTGTTCTTTTTGAGGAAGTTAAATCACTCTTTATGGATCGCCCTCATGTTTTGTCAAAGTGGAGCAGCTTAGCGTATCAAATGACAAAAGAAGAAATATTAAATCAAAAGCCCACAGATGATATGCGTTCTTTTGGAGTGTTAATCTCCCTTTTACAGAAGCATTTTTTCACCAGAAACCAATTACTAAGGAAATGATCAAAGATGTTGTCTCCTCATCTGGTGACACGATAAAAGCATTTATAACAGGTCATCTGCACCAGGAGTTTCCTGAAGTCGAAGTGAAATATAGTTTTAACGACAATAAAATTGAAGAAGCGCTAGAGAAGGACTATATCCTTTCCAGCACGAATATGGATTTTCATCTAATGAGAGATATGGTTACGAAGAAGAATGATTTCAAAGAAGGCGAAGCAGGTTATCTAGCGACTGAAATTATAGACAATCGAGGTAACGTTAAAGGGGTTGCTGAGCTGCGGCCGCATGAATTACAAACTGAATTAACGATAGAGCAGCAAGTATGGCTAGAAACCTTGGGTGAAACGCTTAACTCGTTAGATGACTTGACCGCGGATTTATTTGATTTGATATCATATTTATGGCTTACACAGCCAAAGTCGAGTGATGGATACATAGAGTTTCATAGTAATGATGCTTTGCGACTAAGAAATATTAAAAAGAGAAGTTTTGCTGGTAAAGAATTTGATTACCGGGAAGAAGACCGTTTTAACATTATGAGAAGAGTAGCGGCACTCTCAAGTATTTGGGTATCCTTAGGTGATCAGACTATTAAGATTGTAAATACGGAAGGCCTTCAAGATAGCGAGCTGTATAAATTTAAGGATTTCCAGAAGATGTTTGAAATAGGAAAAATACGTATAGCCTATGATAAGAACACAGGAGAAGCTAAAGGAATATATGCTGTCCAGGTGCGCCCTACTTCTATTCTAACTCCTTATCTGGAAGGTCCTAAAAAGACACTTGGTATATTAGATTTAAAGGTCTTTAAATACAGCCATACCAGCCAAAGAGCTCATAAACGGCTGACAAGGTATTTAAACCTCCAATGGAGGATCAGAACGGTTAGGAACACGCTTGGGCAGCCATTTAAGGTAGGAACTCTTTTAAAAGAAATGGACTTCTCCTCCCGTTATACTGGAGTTGCACTGAGGGATAAATTTGAAAACACTTTGGATGATCTCCAGGCTGATGGTGTTATAAAAAAATGGATGTATTTAGATGAATTAGACGAAGAAATGGTAGGAAAACGAAACTGGGTTAAAGAATACTGGAGTAAGTTAAATGTACATATTTTGCCGG
This sequence comes from Cytobacillus pseudoceanisediminis, assembly GCF_023516215.1. Classification (NCBI taxonomy): domain Bacteria; kingdom Bacillati; phylum Bacillota; class Bacilli; order Caryophanales; family Bacillaceae; genus Cytobacillus; species Cytobacillus pseudoceanisediminis. The sequence continues at coordinate 294,127 of NZ_CP097350.1, forward strand.
CTGATTATATTGTAAAGGAAAACAGAAAGATTCTTTCATCGCAACCAGTGACAAACAAAAGATTAATCGAAACATCTATAGCGCAAAGTGCAGCAGATATTGAATTAGTACCAAGCGGACATTCTATGGCTATACAAAGCGCAAAAGATTCACAAGAGCCGATTACTTTAACTCCTGAAAAAATGAAGGAAGCTTTGGAGTTTTTAAATATTAGCATCCGGCAAGCATCTGAGGAAATAGGCATTGCTCACACTACCCTATCGCGCTATATAAAAAGGGAAAATAAAAGACAGAATAAGAAAAACGATGAGAAAATGTTGAATTGGCTGAAGCAAAAGCTTAATTAAACCTAAAAAGGATGAACCCGTTGGAAATTGTGATTGAAACAATATTGAACATTGAAGGTAACAGGGGGTTAAGAAGAGGTACTTTTCATGTCCTTGATCGTGAGTTTAAGAAAAATCCTACTTTTACAGCGGCAGTAACAGCATATGAATGGATACAGTCTCAAATAAGGGAAAGTGGCTTTAGACAAACTGTAATTGAAAAAGTGACATGGAATGAAAATAACGATATTACAGAAGACGTAAAGCAAATTAGACCAATAATAAAAGATGACTTACCATTTTAAAAAGGCCAAACTCATAGAAGAGTTTGGCCTTTTTCTTCAGTGGACTAAAATAAGAATAGACTAACTAAAGAGGAAAATGTTCCTTCTTTCATATATTTTCCACAAAGTTTAGATGCTTACTCTCCAACCATACCATCATTGTCATTATCTCGCATATACGGGTATAACCAATGATCGCTCATTATTGGCATACTGTAACCTGCATCTTTTGCTTCTTGAATAGTTACCTGGCCGTTGCCATTTGTATCGACACTAGAAATATCACCTTTTTTGTTTGAGCTAATTGAATTTGAAGGTTTGCTACCTGTTAAACCAAGCGATTCGTTTACTTTATCAGGGTTGACATTGTCGAATTTATCAACAATCTTATTCCCTTTTAAAGTATAGGTATATTGATAATGTGAAGGAATCTGCGTTTCCGTATTAGGATATGTGATTAATGCTTCAAAGTCAGTAGCTCCACCCGCTTTACGAATTGCGTCTTCCATATAAGCTTGGTCACCGTGACGGTTGAGTGTGCTTTCTTGTGGAGTAATATTGTAAGCATTCGATACCCCACCCATAGAATCTGCGATAATGTGTCCTTCGTCCATATCGTCTCTTTCAACACCTGTAACTTTTGCCTCATCAGAGTAGTATCTGCCAGACGGTAATACAGGTTCTGTACTGTCATCTTGTAGAATAATTTCATCGGCAATGACACGCACTAGTTGTCCGTGTTCATTTGTAAACGCCCAATATTTACGATCTCCAAAGCCAATATCAACAACTATGTTAGATTGACGATATCCAGATAAATCTCCACCATCAACTTCAATCAATTTGTATCCTGGGAACAGTTCATTATTTTGTTGGGCTGGAGCTTCCTTTTCTACTGGTTCATCAACAATTGTAGTAGTTTCTACTTTCTCAGTTTTCTCTTGATTGCTATTTTCGGTTGTATGAACTGTGGTTACTTGCGAATCTGTTTTTTCTTCTGTAACAGATACATCTTCTGTGTTCGTACATCCAACCATAAAGATAATCGCAAAAAGCAAGGTTAAATAGTTTTTCATTCTTGTACCCCTTATAATAACTTAAATCACATTTAAGTGTATTTTATCATAATGTTTATCTCTGAATTATATTTAATTACATACGAAAGGAAATTAAGCAATCGAAGATTATATTATTCTACGACATAAGAAATGAGCTGGTTTATCAGCTATTAGTATTAAAGAAAAGCACCCGTTAGTTTAAGTACATTTCTTCACAAACTTTAGAAAAAAACGATGGTGGATGCTATATCTCCTAAAGCAATTGACTCGAGTTACTTTTTACTGTCAATCTTTTAAAATCAGAAACCATTTCATCAAATTTATTTTTCTGCTCTAAAAATGGGGAGTGATTACTTCCTTCAAATATAAATAATCTTGAGTTTCTTATACCTTCGTTGATTTCTTCAGAAAAAACCAAAGGGCATTGTGCATCATATTTTCCACAAAAAACAATCGTGGGGGTTATTACATTTGGCAGCTCGCTTTGGATATCAAAATTGGGTAGGTCTTTAAACGAATAGTAATTTAATCTCTTTTGCACAACTTTCCCACTACTTGGTTTTGAGAAGTATTCATCCCATCTTTCAGGACTATGTAATGACATACTTGTCCATTCCTTACTAGCTTCTCTTCTCTCTTCCTTAGTTGAGGTTGGAGACTTTAGTATTGAGAAAATCTCCTTTAATCGTTTATTTAAAGGACTTTTTGGACAATACATACTTCCTTCGTGTTCCATATACCGCCTTGAAGATGCTGCACCTCCAACTAATAACCTCTCAAGAGAATGTGGGTACTTTAAAGCATAAACTAAACCTAACATTCCTCCGGTTGAATGTCCTGCAAAACTCCATTGTTTATAATTTAGTGCTTCCCTAATCGCCTCCAAGTCTTTGACACTTTCACTTATACTGAGATCGGCATCACAAGAAACTTTGTCAGATTTACCAGCTTCTTTTAAATTGATCAAATACACCTTGAAATGCTTTACGAAAGAATCAGCAAAATAGTTACCTAATTCATTAAACTCAGTATATAAATGGGTAATACAAAGAGCTTCTCCACTTCCTTGAGTAAAGTATTCAAATTTCCCTCTAGATGTCTGAACGAAATTTTTCTCCCACATACTAATCCCCCTTCAACTCAATAAAATAGGACTTGAATAGTTTCTATGATACGTATGGGGAATCCTCCCTGTTCAACTAAACCGCCCCGTTTGTTAAATAAGAAAAAGCTGCCTAATTAGCAGCTGTTCTTGGAATATGGTTGGAATAGTTAATAGGAAAGAAATTGAAGCCACTTATGTGTTGGTTGGTGCATTTCTAAAGTATAACTAAGCCATTGTTTCTGATCATTATCGAGATAATCCTTTATTGTCATAAAGTCTTGATGATCTTTTTCCCTTGTGTTTTTTGCCTTATATAGAAGTACTATTTCTGGATTTAGGAAGGGAATTCCGCTTTCAGAATAACTCAAAATTGAATTAATTGGGTAGGAAATCCTTAAATCTCTTCTAAATGTCCAATTATCATCCATTGTTTCATTTAGAAGAATTTCTATTTCATCTCCAGTCATCTTATTTGAAGCGTGTATTTCGTGAACTGGTAATTCTAAAAATTCATTTCCCCAAGTATATAGTTCACTATTAATGACCTTTTTGAAATCCCATTCTATAAGATAACTTTTTAGATAAAATTGATCTTTTCTAAATACAGCAAACTCTATATCTTTATGTTTCCTGGTTTCTTTACCAATAAAAAGGTCAATCGCCCATCCACCAGCAATGCACCACGTTTTATTAAATCCTCTCATTAAAGAAGCAACACTTTTGCATTGTTCAAATGACATATAGATCCCCCAGATTAATAAAAAATAACCTCTTTTCTATTCGTTGTGTATACTAGAAATACCTCTTCCTTGTTCAACTCCCTCAGTTTAATACGGTTTACTCACGAATGCTCGCTTATTCGCAGGATTTCATCCTCCATGGATATATATTTCTAAATTGAAAAGAGTAGATTCTGGACAAATGGCTACATGAAGACATAGTTAAATAGAGGAGTAGGATTATACTCCAAATTCTACCATATGATGTACTTCTCCACGCCAGCCCTTGGAGGCTTTCCCTCCCATGTCTCAACGGGTCAATTGCCCTCTCATTCCTTCGTCATGCCTATCCAAGGGGTGGAGGCCAGTTATGCTAACCTGATGGGTCAGTGCCCTTTTGTTGAACAAACCTGGTACTCCGTACATATTTGAAATCCTGCGAATAAGCCAACACTCGATCTTTAAAAATATAAGGGGTAATGATTCTCTTCGAGAAAAAGTGAATTGGACTACGCTGCCAACTCAGTTAACGGCTGGACCTTCTTGGCACAATAAGCTTCGTTTTTTCGCGCTATCCCTACAAAGATCCTAGCTAACTTCCCGATCAGCTTCATTATAGATTTCATTTTTTTCATTTTCTTGAGCTTAACATTATTCGAGTGGAGGGCTTTAAATTCCGGGTTGTTCATTACCAGACCCATAGTAGCTAAATAGAGGAAACGTCTTAACCTTGATCTTCCACGCTTTGAAATGATAATTTGCCCTTTCCACTTCCCTGAACTGGCTTCGGCTAGATGGAGTCCTGCATGGCGAAGTAAAGAGTTGCCGTGTGAAAAACCACTTAAATCTCCTGCTTCCCCTAAAATACCAGCTAACGAAATTTCACTAATTCCCTTAATCATAAGTAACTTATTCGCGAAAGGAATTTTAGGTAGTTCATCCTTGATTGCCAGCTCAACTCTTTCAAGTTGTTGAATCGCAAGGTCATACTCTTCGAGTAATTGTTCAAGATGAAATTTATAAGCTTCTAATGCTTGCCTTGTACCAACTGATTTCCTGGCTACATTGAGGAGTAAATAGGCTTTCTTTAATCCAGGCTGTCGCTTCATCAATAACTTCCACCCGGCCACGATCTCTTCAGGCTTCATGGAACCCAGTTCCATCGGAGATGGGAAAAGCCGAAGTGTTGCGATGGCCCCTTTAGCAGTGATGTCTTTAAATACTTGTCTAAGCTCGGGGAAGACAATATCCACCCAGCGATTCAATTGATTAATCGAGCTTACAAGCCTCTTAACAATGACATCCCGATTCGACATAAGTACCCTGAGCTTTTCAAACGACTCAGAAGTATCTCTTACAAAGGAATAGTAACCGTTCTTCACCATATCTGCTATTACAAGAGCGTCTTTTTTATCACTCTTTGATTGGGTATTATCACGGTTTTCTTTATTTCTTTTCACCAAATGAGGGTTAACTGTCACTACCTCAATATCTTGTTTCATCAGCCATTTAGAAAGATTAATCCAATAATGACCGGTAGGTTCCATACCAACTATGGCAGCCTCAAGTTTATGTAATCTTTTAATGCTATTAATCCAGATTAACAGGGACGAAAATCCCTCTTCGTTGTTTGGAAAAGTGATTGGATCTCCTACTACAATCCCACGGAAATTCACTGCTCTGGCTACGTGAAATTGTTGAGCAATATCCACACCAACCACAAGATGTTTTTCAGTAATTCTTTCTATTAGTTGATTTTGTTTGTCCTGCATTTTAAACTTCATAGTAAGGGTTCCTCCTAAGTTTGAGTTAGAGTCGTGTCTTACTCATATCTTACTGAGGAGCCCTATTTTTTCAAAGCTCAAAAATAACGATCTACAGGAATGCTAAACTGCCCCGTTAGTCCAATAAGAAAAAGGCTGCCTTTTGCAGCCTTTATTTTAATAAGTTGAACATGGTCGAATATAAGTTTAGTGCTACCAATAAAGTCAACACCCTATTCCACTTCTTCCTTATTTAAATGCTCATAATCTAATAATTCCACTTTGAAACCATGACTACATCCAATTTTGGGGCTATCGCAGGATGGAGATACTCTTACTTTAACCAAGTCATGTGCATAGTTGCCAGGTGCATTTCTTTCGTCAGGAACGTGAATACTTATGGAAATATCATAAGAATGATTATTGTTATAAACAATACCAACAATCCTTTGTGACTGCCAACCAAAGGTAGCAGCATCATTACCTGGATACTCTTGCATCACTCTTTTATCAATAGATGGAAATACAATATCTCTTATAATGTCTTCTGGTGTGACATACCAATCTTCTGCATAAGGTTTAATTTCCTTAGATTCTTGAGGTTTTTTAGCATTTACCGAGTTACCTGTCGCACACATTAATAGAATTGTAAAGAGAACAATCAATTTCTTCATGATGCTCACTCCCATAAATTTTTACAGTTAGATTTCGCAATTTCAAATAATATTATCCTCAACGACAATAACCCGTATCTCGAAAGCAGGTTGTTTCGCGATTTGTTTCAAGCAAAATTAATGAACCAATTTAATGTTCAACCAACCTGCCCCTTTTGTTGAACAAGAAAAAGCTGCCCTAATGACAGCCTAGATTTTTTAGCTTTTTCACTTTAGTTCTATAACTAAATCACCTTTTAAGGCTTAAGCTAAATAAGGTCTAATTTATCTTATGAGTGTTCATTCATTACTTTAAACATACTGAAAGTTGATTCCTGGTCTGTTATATAACCTTTTCCTTCTAAATGTTTATTCTTATTATGGTTGAAGGATTCAAAATCCTCGTTATCTTCAAGTTCATATGTATAATGAAACCCAGGACACAAGCAAAATTCCTCTAAATTTTTATATGGTTTATTTGGTATTTCACGTGCAATTACTATATTTGGCTCGAAGAAGAAGTAAACATAGGGTTTATTTGTTCTTATTTTCAACAAACCACTCCTTGTTCTTTTTTAAAGGTATTCTCCTTTCTTACAAAAGGAAAGGAATATCTTATATTATTCTCTATTTTACTTTAACCTCCTTCTCCGTTTGTTCAATAAAAAAGCTGCCACAACGACAGCTTAGTTTGATATTAGTTTCCATTTCTTACGACCAGCTTATTGTAACCTTGGTTCGATTTTATATCCTCAATTTTAATTCCTTTATAATAATATCCTAATATTTCCTTAAAATTCTTCCCCTCACTTGCCATACTATTAGCCCCATACTGGCTCATACCAACCCCGTGTCCATAGCCTCTTGTAGTTACTTGGACATCACTTCCGTTAAGTTTTAAACTAAAATCCGTCGATCTCAAACCTAAAGCTTCCCTAAATTCCGCTCCGGTTAGTTTCTTTCCACTAATTATAATTGTGGACACTCTATCACTGGACGTTCTTTCAACATTAATTTCATTTGATATTTTAACTCCAAGCCTAGATTCGATTTCTTTAACAGGAAATGTTTTCGTTTTAACAAAATCAGGAGCTTTTGTGTCCCAAGGACTCGGGACACTTCTTAAATACGGAAGTGATGTTGTCCAATAGTCCTCGGAATTCTCCGTATACCCATTGCTTATAGCAAAAAAGAAGCATCAATAAGTTCACCATTGTAACTCATTACCAATCCTTGAGTTTCTTTAACAGCCCGAGTGATTTTTTTTATATTCTTTTCATAATTATCATCCTTCCACATTTCTTTCAATTCATCTTGATTTTTATAAACTTGTTGTAGTGTGGAATCAGAAATATCAGCCCCTTGCGGTAAGTCCCCTTTATTTTCAGACATTAAAAACTTCATAATATATGTTCTTGCACTAATAGCTTGTGCTTTTAATGCCTCCATTTCGTAATTTGCGGGCATCTCTGATGCTAATACTCCTTTTAAATATTCTTCTAAATTCACTTTTTCAGTTTCTTTATTATTCATTCTAAATACTGAAACAGTAATGTCTTTATTGCTGCTTTTTGAATTGTTTGCTGGTTTGTTTTTTGGTAAGGTATCTGAATTTGTAATTTGAGGAAGCTCAGATGATATAATTTTTGTATTTGTTGCATCAGTACCAAAAGCTATTACGATTAGAGATGGGACACAAAGAACGAAAATTAGAAATGAAATGATAATTATAGTTACTGGTCTCATAAATACCTCCCATATTTATATACATAATTAATATGGGTTTTGGACAAGCTTTTAGAACTTCTTTTAGTGAAATTTGTATTATCATGGAAATATCTTACTTAACAAACCTGCCCCGTTTGTTAAACAAGAAAAAAGATCGCTCCAGCGATCCATTAACTCCTTGTTAGCCTAATAAATACATACCTCTAATTTTGAAACTAACTCTTTGTATTTAGCAAAAAAATCTCTTGTCGGCAGAACAGCAAAATATGAAGAGACTTGAGCATCGGCTAGTAAACATTCATCATAAATTAAACTAATGTTCAATTCCTTTTGTGGTTTTATTCTCTTTTGAACTAGCAAGTTTGCCAAATCCCAATATAGCTTTTGCCCCATTTCATCAATAGATCTTTCTATTGAAAAACGACCTGCAAAGCTGTTCCACCACACTTCGAATGTTTTATAAGTCTCATTAAAATCCATTAAAGTATCTGCATCAATTACAAATAACCTTTGATAAAATAAATCCTTTTCTTCATTAAATATTTTTACATCAATTTTATTATCATCAGAAATTCTTTGTGAAATCTCATTCCACAGTTCTTTATATTTTAATTCAAAGTCTTCTTTAAACATCATTTTTGTTGATAAATAAGGGAATTTTAAATCCACTTGATTTCGATTTTGATTGAGAAAAATATTTTGTAGGTATATCAAAAAGTTCAAAGCAAAGGATGTATCTGTCTTCATAATTAATGAATTTTCCATAATTCACACTCCCTTTGATTAATGTCATTATTTCAACACTTAGGGAAATACTCAAACATTTCTTCTTTAACTAACCTGCTCCTTCGTATTATAAGGTCAGCCAGATTTTTCTGGTTGACCATTTTTTATATGGTTTTATGATTACGGTAGCCGGGGTAGAACGCACCTGCCCGTGGGAGGATGATCCCGTCAGCTAAACTGTTCACCCCCTACTTGCTTAAACATGATTTGGCTGGTTGGGACAGTGATCTCGTATAACAAGCGAAGCTATGAAACTGCAAGAAGGTCTAGGGGCTGCCGGCAAATTTATAATTTTTTGGAGGAGATAAAATAATGAACCCTGTTGTTGGACTAGATGTGGCCAAAGGCGAAAGCCAGGTACAGGCTTTCTTGGATAAGAAAAAACCTTATAAAACAAGCTTTAAAGTACCTCATACTCTAGAAGGTCTGGGAACATTAAGTGAGTTTCTTAGTGAAATAGAAGATCATACTGGGATTAAACCACCGATTGTTTTAGAGTCTACAGGCCATTATCATACACCTGTCGTCCAATATTTTGAAGAAAGAGGCTACTTGCTTATTATTGTTAACCCACTTGTCTCTTATCGAGCAAAAAGTTCTTCCTTGCGGAAGGTAAAAACAGATATCATCGATGCCAGGCATTTGTGTGAGCTCTACTACAAAGAGGAACTGGAGCCTTATAAAAAACGTGGGATTCAACTTCTAAACCTTCGCAATCTTACGAGGCAACACGAAAATATGACGGGTATGTATGTACAGACAAAGCTCCAATTTCAGGCAGTGCTTGATCAGGTATTCCCTGAATACGAAGATGTATTTGGAGACTTATATTCGGTTGTCTCACTATTAACCTTAATGGAATTCCCTACATCCAAAGAAGTATTGGGAGTTGAAGAAGACACCCTGGCCAACCGGATTGATGAGCTTTGTAAAAGCCGTTCAAGTAAGTGGGCATTCACTCAAGCAAAGAAGCTCATCGAGGCAGCCTCCAGAAATCCTTTTAAGGAAATCCTATATCGAAGTCATATCACAAGTCTTGAACTGAATATAAAGATGCTTCTGGAATACCAAAAGCACCTATCGAAGTTGGAAGCAGAGATAGATGCCTTGGCAAGAGAAATGGAGGAATATCAAATCATCCAATCCATCCCGGGTATCGGAGAAAAGATCGCGGCAACGATCATTTCTGAAATCGGAGAGATTGAACGGTTTAACAATCCAAAAAAGCTTGTGGCATTTGCCGGGTTAGATCCCAGCATCTTTGAGTCCGGTAGATTTAAAGGAACAGTCAACCGGATTACAAAAAGAGGATCAAGCAGGCTTAGGCACGCGTTATATATGGCTGTCCGTTGTGCGATTCGTGATTCCCGCAAAAAGAAGACAACACCGGAAATCATCCCACGCAATAAGAAGTTGCGGGAGTTTTACGATAAGAAACGTGGTGAAGGCAAACCATACAAGGTTGCCATCATTGCTTGTGCCAATAAGCTGTTACACTGGATTTTTGCACTCTTAAAAAGCAATTCAATTTTCCAAGATATAGCTTAAAATGAAAAGCTACCTAAATAGCTCAAAACCTTCCAAAAGAGCTCTGACGGAAGGTTATTTAGCATGCTTACTTTTAGGATACCACACAATAAAAAACCATTTAAATGAAAAATGTTGACAAACTATTAGCTGGTTTAGTTCAATAAAAAAAGCCACCGGGTATGGCAGCTGGAGCTAAAAGTAACCACCTTTTACTTTAAGTAAATTCCTTCTATAGCTTTATCGTTTTGCTTTAATAATTAAAAAATGGGGATTTTTCATAAGTCTTTCATACCTAACCAGATCTAATGATTTAAATTCTATTGTTGGTTGAGGTTCGATTATGTTTTCGATAGAAAAATACTGAAGAATCTTGTTCAATATTTCATTCAAAGGCCGACGGTAAAATGGGACATCTATCAACTTACCTTGTCTTTCCCATTGATCAATAATAAGCTCGGTACAAAAGTACTCCTTATCTTTAGAAAATTTAATATCCATAAATGGGTGATGGGTTGAAAATTGTAGTATCCCTCCTGGTTTCAGAACCCTTTGAAATTCACTAAATAACCTATTCCAATCTTGAATATAATGCACTACTAGTGAACTAATTATGAGATCGAAATAATCATTTTGAAAAGGCAGTTCTTTTTCAAGATCTAGATTAAGAACCGACGCTTTGTTACCAACACGCCTTTTAGTAGCTGCTACCATTTCAGAACTGATATCAGTTGCAGTGACTTCTGCACCAAGCTTTAATAACTTATCTGTATACCAGCCTGCTGCACATCCTGCATCAAGTACCTTGAGGTTTTTCATATTTGATGGGAGAATGTTTAACATTGCCGGTCTTTCATAAAATATGTTAAATGCATTCTTAGTGTCAACATTGTGTTCATAATCACTTGCAAGTTTATCGTATGCTTCTCTAACTCTATAGCTAGACATATCACACATCCTTACGGCATTAATAAAAAAGTTCAATTTTATTACATCTGAATTCAACAAAAAAGAGCTCAACTCCTTCTAAGTTAAGCCACTCTTTAAATATACTTATTGAATTAAACTGCCCCTCAGTTCAATAAGAAAAGCTGCCTTTAATGGCAGCTCCAAACTTATTCAAGTCGGTTCCAAGTTATTAGTCCTACATTTCTTATCTCAACTTCACCATTACTAAATAAATGAGGAATGAAAGGGAACAAACCATACCTGTTACCTCTTTCATTTTGAATTTTGTAATATTCAAATGTTTCTCTTGGTATTCCTTTAATTTCTTTATAATCCTCAATATCCAATAGCTTAATTTCGTCCTCTTCTATATCTTCAGCTGGACCTCTGTATTTTTCTTTTGTATAAAAGTAATAAGCATTCTTATTATTTTTGAGTTTCTCAATGGGGATTTTGAAAAAGAGCTGATTCTCTTTAGTTTTTATACCTAAACTGGTTAATGCTTCATAGACGTAATAGGGATGTAGAGGTAAAAAATGAAGAACATCATTCCATAAACAATTAAGTTTTGGAATCTGTCTAGTCAGTAATTCTGTTCTCTCCGGTTGGTCGAAATACTTCTTTGAATACTCGTTATACAAATTAGGATGAGCTTCCTTTAATGAATTCAGAGGAATTAATCTGTCTCCCTTTATCTCTCTTGGAACCATATGATATACAAAACTCTGCACCACAGCACCTCCAGGTTTTAATAATATTCAATTAAAACCCCTTATTCTCCTGCAAAGTCTTGCTCCACTAACCAGCCCCGATAGCACAATGAAAAAATTTCACAGTGAAAATCACAGTCAAAAACGCTGTTGTAAAATTATTAAAGGATTCCGATTTGAGGTGCTATTTTAAAAAAAGCACCGAAATGACAGTCCTTTTGACATTTCAAACGACATAAAAAAAAACTCGCCCTAAAATTGGCGAGTTTTCACTGTTATAAAATTCCAACCCCTCTTAATAAAGTACCCTATAGTTTAAGTGCATTTTTTCACAAAGTTTACTTCTTGCTTCATAAACTCAAAAAAACCGCCTAATAAATAGCGGTAAAATAAAAGGGATTTAGTGAACATCAAAGTAAAAAACTTTCTCAGGAAGGTACTTCCTATTTTCCGTTCCTTAAAAGAATTTAACGTATATACACGATCAAATTTGGTGGGACAGGTTCAAAAATATAAACTTCAGGATTATTAAAAGGCTTGTACTTCAGATAATCTGCCAGATTAGTCATACTTTCCCAATACTCTTTCATTAATTCCTCCTTTGAAGGTAATCCTTCAACAAGGTACTCTTTCCCTCCGCCAGGGATAGCTTCAATATGAGCAAATAAATCACTTGAAATATCGAAGTTAAAAACTAGAATTTTATCACTAGAAACAGGAAAACGAAAGTAAGGTATTTCAAATGGTTCCAAATCTGCACCAAAAGCAACTTTAAAATCAATCCATTTGGGAAGATTTACGGGTCTGAAACGCTCTGTTAGTTGTGGAAAGAAATTAGCACCTCTTGAATACCATCCTGTTGCTGTTTTATGATTTAACCCTTCCTTTAAAACCCTTTGGGGACTAATATTTTCCCCGTTATTATTGTGAATTACCATATGATATAAAAACAAAGAATTACCTCCTTCCAAATACTTCCTCAATCACTTTTATTTTACCGCATATTTACAAATGGTTAGAAACCTTTATTGACTAACCTGCCCCTATAGTCGAATAAGAAGATGAGCATCAGTAGAACTCTGTGTTAACCGGCAGCAACCATTATTTAATGAGAATTTTTAATATAGGAATTCATTAGGTCTGTTTCTTTCTTTAATAAGTTTGATAGGAAGATTAATTGAGGAAATGGCTCTAATACTAAATTGTGATCGATGTCTGTTTGAAGGAGAGAAATTCCATCTAGTTTATGATAGTCGTTTAATGTTATGGCATCATTACAAATAAGATCTATATTTGCTGGAGTTAGCAACAATAACCCCTTTGTCTCTGAAGAAGGAATAGGTTTTGTTAATGCATATGAAAGATACATCACCGTATAGGAGGCTTCTTCACTCCCTTTAATTAGTATTGGAGAAATTGGTTCATTTACTTTTACTCTAGCTGGCTCGTCATTCCATTCTTTAAGATAAAATGTTTTCTTAGGATTTAAAGGAATGATGTTTAACTTAGCCTCTTCGAAAGCTTCCCGCTTTGCCGTGGCTAATGCTGTTTCATTACCTTTTCTGTGTCCTCCTAATCTAACCACCCCAAGTTTATCTCCATCTTTTGTTGGACCTACCTGAAATATAAATAACCCTTTATACAAAACATAGGCACCCGATGTTCTTACATCTTTTGAAATATCCATTTTTCTACCTCTCCTTGCACCTTCATAGAATTTCTGATTATTTAGGATTACAAAAAGCTGCCGATGGAAGCAAAACTTTTTACCTCTTTACCCTAGTTTATGAATGGGAACGGTTTGACATTAACCATTTAACAGCTCTCTAGAGGGAATTGTTGCAGCCTATTACAGGAGTACTGCACTTTTAGTCAACTCTAAAAAGGGCTGCATTTAATGCAGCTACATTTTACCATTCGAAATTAGGAAGCCATATTTTCATCTATATTTGAATCAATAAACTTAAAGTATGGTAGAAATATACCTAATAAAGCCGTCGCACAAATGATTGAACCAATCATTAAGTATAATGTACGAATCCCCCAGATTTCAGCAAAAAAACTACCAACAAATACACCTAATGGCATAGCTCCTCTAATAATGAAGAGTCGTACTGATGAAACCTTCCCCATTAAGTTATTTGGGACAGTTTGTTGAATTATTGTTATATTTTGCACACTAAAAAATGCCATAGCAGCCCCAGCGATAATCTCAGTGAGAATAGCCAAAATGATACTATGATTAATACTTAAAGAGATAAATGTTAGACCACCTACAACTAATGCTCCTAACATTACCACCCTACGACTTTTATAAGTCACTTTCCCAACCAATATTGAACCTACTACGTAACCTAAAGGAAAGCCTGCCATAAAATATCCATATTCGGAGTAACTCCCCGATAATTCCTCAGTTATATATGGTAGAGTGATTACCATTGTTACCCCTACCCCAAACTGTACAAATGCCAAGAAAACTCCCAACCAAACAATAATAGGGTGTTTGAAGAAATAGGATATACCTTCTATAAATTGTTCTATCCAAATCTTCCGTACATCGGTTGTTACTTTCGTCTCTTTTATTAATAACAATAATGTTCCACTTGTAATAAGTACGACACTAACAAAAATTAATGTCGGAATAACACCTATGTACTCTACAACGAAGCCACCTAATATTGGAGCAAGGAATGTCACTAATCTGACCGTTCCATCAATATAAGCATTTGCAGTACTTAATTGCTCTTTACATACTATAGTTGGTGTAATTGCTTGATTAGCTGGTGTATAAATAGGAGTAATTAAACCTACTATTATTTGAACTGCATATATATGCCACGTTTCGAGGTTTCCCATTAATAAGGCAACAAGTGGAATTAGGAATATTAGTCCTCTAGCCCATTGAGAAAATATCATAATCCACTTTCTACTCCATCGATCAACAAACGGACCAATGAATAATTGTAAAATGAGAGACGGTAAGAAATATAGCAACCACATACTTCCTAATGCCATTGTTGAATTCGTTAACTGATATATAAGGATCGAATTACAAAAAGTACCAAAAGCACCTCCTAATTCAGAGACACCATTACCAAGCCAAACAAAAACAAATGAGCGATTCTTCCAAATACCACTGCTCACACCATCACCCCTTTATATTTTGGTCACTTATTCAAATAAAGGATTAATTCTTTAGCTAAAGATTCAACAGATTTCTTTTTAAGTGAATACTTTAAATCGCTTATTTCGACTAGTTTAGCTGCCCTAAGTATCTTAAGGTGGTGGTGAATCGTAGATTTACCAAGGTTTAATTGGTTCGTAATTTCTTGTAAAGTTTTGTCTTCTTCGTACAATAATTTGACAATACGCAATCGCACCTCATCGCCCAATGCCTTATGTTTAAGTACAAGAAAGTTGTTTGGAGTGTATCTATCATATGGAGAGATACTTTCATTAGCTATTGGATAATAAAATACTTTTGTCCCCTCTATATCTGCTTCTATATTCCAAGGTCGATAAATATATTGTGGGATTAAAAGAACATTATTTACACTTGGTTCCGGTAAATAAGTTACTCCTCCAGTTGACCATTCAACTAGTTCTTCAGGAGTCATTTTCTTAAGCATTTCTTTTTTGTCTCATAATCAGTTCGTAAAATTGCATTAAGATTCTCTATATCTTTTTGTATAACAATGTCATACCATCCTGTCATCACGCCAATTAGGTGTTTTTTTAGATCATCAACATTTGAATGACTTATGAATTCAATATATTGAGGAAAAAAGGGATTATCGCTTGTTAACATTTTCATTTCATTGATTCCTGCCTCATCACCTACGGCCGCTTTCTTTCTAATTTCCTGAAATTCCATTCCTATAAAGGGTAAACAAATAAATTTCAATTCATTATTAGGAATAACCTTTATGTAAGAAGTGAACTGCGAAATATTAGAAAACTTCTCCTTGTGTAGTAATTGAAGTATTGCTTTCCACGTATTATTCCTCTCTACATATTCTAAATGTTCCAGTAATTCCGTTGATAAAGAACCTTTTATTTCGTTCCAATAATCTAGCGGTTTTTCTAATGTCTTAATAAGTGGTGTATTTGTTATTGCTGCTATCCCCAAAGCACATTCCCACAACACTGAGTAATCAAGCTGAATTCTATAAGTTTCTCTTTTCCTGCTAGTAAGATTAAGAACCTCCAAATATAACACCTCGTTTTCACTTATTAATTCGTCCGTACACCTAATATTCTATAGTTATCGAACAAAGTATTCAATATTTTTAGAATATATATTTAATAAACGTAAAAACCCCTCCTATCAAGGATAGTCAAGGAAGGGTTTCAGATATGGAGCTATTAAATAAAACTGCCCCTTTTGTATAATAAAAAGGCCACCCAATTTGGCAGCCGTATATCAATTAATGCACCCGTTTATTTAGCTCAATGTATCTTAAATCAAAATTCGATATAAAAAGGATGAAGTTTTTCGTTTAAACAAAACTCAATTCTTTGCCTGAAATTTTTCCAAGTGACCATTTCCAAGGCTTTTTTAACTGGAAAGAAACCTACCTCTAAGCTCTCTGGAGATGTTCTCAGTTCTCCTCCGATTGGTTTTCCCAAAAACAATGTGTTACATATAGAATCACTTACATTTTGATATACTCCACAAAATTTTAAAACTTCAATATCTATACCAGTTTCTTCTTTTGTTTCCCTGATTGCAGCGTCCTTTAATGATTCTCCTTCTTCAACCTGTCCCCCAGGCATTTCCCATCCTCTGCGAGGACCTTTAATTAATAAAACCTCTTTTTGCTCATTAAGTACGATAGTTGCTGCTGAAACAATATGTTTTGGTGGTAACATATCCTGACCTCACATTAATAGAATACTTAATTAATTCGCTACTTTTTTCTTTCACCTTCTTCAAGGCACCGCCCCTTTAATTCAATAAAAAAAGCCATCTGGGATGGCAGCTATCATAATCACCTTTATTAGAAGATGCAAGAAATAATTTCTGCTATTTCTTTATGTGGAGTTCTTCCCATTCTTCTAAAGATACCTTTTCATTCTCTCTTAAATGTTCAGGTACTTCAACGTAACACATCAATTCTAAACTATTTCCATCAGGGTCTTCAAAATACACAGAAGCATTTCCCTGATAAGGTCTAACAAAAGGTTCTACAGATGTTCTACTTCCAAATGGAACAGCTGAAATCCCTTTACTTTTTAACCATTCTAAGGAACTTTTCATATCCTCATAAGAGATAGTAAAGGCTAAATGCCTTAATGATGGGTGGGACGGGGTTTTAAACTCTTTCCCTTCCCATAACCCTAGCCAACTTTCCCCTTCAACTATTCAGAAAAATGCGGTTTTCGAACTACGCCAAGCTAGCTTTAACTGTAACTCACGATAAAATTCAATAGATCTATCTAAATCTTTGACAGGTAAATGAGCTTCATAAATCCCTTTAATCATTTATATAACCTCCTTACATTCAATTTTACATTCCTACCAATTTATTACCTCCAGGTATAGACTGAAATCCCCTACAACTTTTGCTGTAGAAATATTTTAAGCCCATTTCGCTGTTCAATAACGCTGCCCGTTTGTTCAATAAAGAATACTAAAAAAAGCGTCAACCCTATTCGGAATATACGCCACCTAATTTGTTAAGCTGCCTGGCTTTGTTAGCTGAGCCTGAAGATAAGGTTAGTTTAGCTGCATTAACCTGCATAGCTTAATTATTTTTTTAATAAGTTTAATTACTCCCATTATCCCCCAAACACCAATCGATAAAGATACAGCTATTAATGCCAAAACGATTAAAATACCAACTATAGTTCCCAACATTATTATCTCTCCTTTTACTTCTATAAGGATGTTAACTAATCAATCAAAGTCAATCTTAACTTTCTATTAAGTTATACGGTGGATTACACAGATGGTTTCTATATTTTTTATGTCACTAAACTGCCCCGTTTGTTAAAAAAGAAAAAGCCACCTGATTAGGCAGCTGATATTGAACATAGGCACCTTATTGTATTAATAAAGGTTGGTTTAATCAATTCTTCTAATTTTATGAAGGATGTTATACCCTTGTAACACCTGGCTATATAAGAATTGCTCCTCTAAAAAATATCTTTGTTTAAACTATCCTAGGGTTGGATGAGTAGATTCAGTTGAATAGATTCTTTCAGAATGAGTCAATATTCTCTTCAATTTCCCTCGATCAATCTCATAACCTATTCCCAATCCTTCTGGAACCTGGATGTATCCATTTTCCATTGTGATTTCGGGCTTTACTATATCATCTTCCCAATAATGAGAAGAAGGGGCTGTATCACCAGGCATTGTGAAATTAGATAGTGCTGTCATATGAATATTATGTGCTCTTGCTATTCCAGTTTCTAGCATTCCTCCGCACCATACAGGGATATTATGCTCTTCACATAAATCATGGATTCTAATAGATTCTTGGAGCCCTCCAACACGGCCGATTTTAATATTTATGATCTTGCAGCTGCCAAGTTCAATTGCCTTTCGTGCATCTTCAAAACTATGAATACTTTCATCAAGGCAGATTGGTGTAGAGATGTTTTTCTGCAAAATAGCATGATCAATAATATCATCATGGGCCAAAGGCTGTTCAATCATCATGAGGTTATATTTGTCCAACTTTTTGAGGTGTTCAATATGCTCTAAGGTATAAGCGGAATTAGCATCAGCCATAAGGGGGACATCGGGATATTTCTTGCGAACAGCATCAATATATTCAATGTCAGCTCCTGGGGCAATTTTTACTTTTATTTTTTAAATCCTTCCTTAACATACATCCCTACCTTTTCAACTAATTGGTCAGGTGTTTCTTGAATACCAATGCTTTTTCCAACAGCTATCTTTTTCTTTTCTCCTCCAAGAACCTCTGATAATGAACTTCCATTTTTTTTAGCAAAAACATCCCACATGGCCGTTTCAAGGGCAGCTTTTGCTATTTGGTTTCTGCGTACAAAAGAGAGCATTTTATGGACTTCTTTAGGATGGGAGATTTTTTTGAATAACTTTAGGAATAAGGAAATCTTTTAACATATAAACTGCGGTATAAGTTGTTTCCTCATTATAATATGGTTCATTGCTGGTAACCGTTTCTCCCCAGCCTGAGATACCAGATTCGTCAATTGCTTCAACGATACAAACATCCTTAGTTTGGATAGTGCCAAAACTTGTAGTAAAAGGGGCTTTCAAAGATACCCTAGTATGATGCAGTACCACCTCTTTTATATAAATTCCTTTCATATCAACACCCCTTTTTACTATGTAGAATGATAATTTCAGATAAAATATTTATTCCATTGAGTAAGGAATCTCTATTAAAAGTCATATTCGGATGGTGTAGGCCAGGTTTTAGGTCGCATCCTAGCCCAACCATAGTTGCTTTTAAATGTGGCTTTTTAATCGTATAAAAATGAAAATCATCTCCACCAGGTGTAATCAGGGGGCCGCCAACTTTTCTTTACCTAAACAATTAACAATTGCTTGCTCAGCCATTTCTAATGCCTCATTGCTGACTTCAGCTGCCGCAATTCCATAATCATTCGTCAAAACGATATCTGTATTAAAAAGTTCACTGGAGGATTGTAAAATTTCGAGCACTCTCTGTCTTAATTTTTCCATAATTTCATTTGTCTGCGAGCGTAAATCAATAGCCAAAGAAGCACTGCCAGGTATGATATTCGTATTTTTTCCTCCTGAAATGAATCGAGTAGCTTTTATTGTGTGAGCCACATTTGGATCTAGGTGAATTGTATTAAAGGAATTTAGAATAGAGTTTCCAATTTCAATTGCATTATGAGTTAAGTGAGGACGAGCACCATGTGCATCATCTCCTCTGATTTCAAATTCCATAGAACCTGTGGCACCATGCATAATAGCGGGAGTAACATAGCCATCTGGTGTTTCTTGGACTGGTCTTAGATGAATCCCATATAGAAAGTCGACATTATCAACGATTCCTTTATCTACTAGTTTTAGTGCTCCTGCACCAACTTCTTCTGCAGGCTGGAAAATAAACCTTACACCGACCTTGTCTTTAAGACCCTCTAGCTCTTGTATTTTCCAGAGAACGCCCAAAACCATAGTCATATGGGCATCATGTCCGCATGAATGATTAGCCTGTAATTCACCGTTGACCACTTGCCAGAGTGCATCCATGTCTGCACGAATTGCAACAATTGGCACATCTCCTGAGAAATCTCCATAATCCCCTATTACTCCTGTACAATCCTCAAACGTTTTGACTGAACATCCTGCCTGTTCCAAACGCTTTTTAATATATTCTGTCGTATTAGTTTCTTTCCAGCTTAGTTCTGGGTGTGAGTGTAAATAATCAAATGTTTCATCGATCTTCTCTTTTAGATAAGCTACCATTGTTATCACCTTTCATTGAATATAGTATCGATTAGTGGGATTCACAAAATCGAGCTTTCCTACCTTTTGGGCTATATGGAGCAGAAGTGCGTTTAAAACAGAAAAGGTTACAGGCCCTTTTTCCAATAGGGACTTTTGTGATGTGTTTATAGTTAAAACAAGATCTCCATATTCCACAATTGGTGAGATCTGTGAATCCGTAATGACGATAATATTATTCCCATTTGATTTTGCCTCTTTTGCTAATCTAATTGATTCCAAAGCATATCGATAATAGGAAAAAATTAAGACCGTATGTTCATTACCATCTTTAGTGATACCAACATCAGTTTCAGGGCGATATAAAGTGGTGTTATCCAAAAGACTATTTAGAACGTATGAAAACCAATGTGCATAAGCAAAAGATTGGTAATACCCCACTATTTTTACTGAACGAGAACCAACAATCTGATCAACAATATTTCTAGCAATATCCCATTCAATATTTTTTGCAACCTGATGGATAATGCTTTCATCAATACTCATTACATTTTCAAACGAATCAGATGTATCGGGAGAAACCTCTTTACCTGGCGGCTGAATCGTTAACAATCTGTATTGGACATCTTTTTGTAATTCTGCAAAGCCAATGTAGCCTATAGCTTTACAAAAGCGGATAACCATTGTCTCGCTTACATCAATTAAAGAAGCTACTTTTTTAGCTGGGTGAGTGGCAAATAAAACTGGATTGGAGAGTAATGATTCAGCTACTTTTTTAATCCTTTAGTTAAGGAATTATAGTGTTTGTTTGTTTTTTCAATATAAGACATGTTTCAACTCCAAAATAAAGTATTTAATTTATTGTTGTTAAAATAAAGTTTATGCTTTATTATAATAAAAGTCAATGAATATTAAGAAAATTCAAACGGAGGTGTTTACAATGGAGAAAGCAAAAGAAAAGAAAGGGTTAAAATGGGGTATACCTGATGCCTATGTTATTTTATTTGGTATTTTAGCCCTTATGGCGGTTTTGACTTATCTTATACCAGCTGGTGAGTTCTCTAGAGAAGAAATAGAAGGTATAACAATGGTAGTACCAGATAGCTATCAACAGATAGCTTCCTCACCTGCAAGTCTTCTAGACATATTTCTTGCCATTCAAGAAGGGATGATTAGTTCCGCTCCTTTGATTTTCCTAGTATTAATCATTGGAGGATCGTTTGCAGTTATCGAATCAACTGGTGCAATTGATGCAATGATTTTAAAAACGATAGAAAAAACTAAAAATAAAGAATTACTTTTGATAACAGTTGTGTGTATTCTCTTTTCAATTTTTGGAGCACTAGGGATTATCGTTAATGCGGTAATAGCATTTATACCTATAGGTATCATTCTGGCACGTTCAATGAAGTTGGATGCTATGGTGGGTGTATCAATTATATATCTTGGAGCATACGCAGGATTTAATACCGCTTTCCTTGACCCGCTAACAACAGGTACTGCACAGCAAATTGCCCAGCTGCCTTTGTTTTCTGGTATCGGGTACCGAATTGTCATTTATATCACAATACTAATTACAACCATTGCCTACATTGCTTATTATGCAAATAAGATAAAAAATGATCCTGCTAAAAGTGTATTGGGGAATACCCTTTTCCGAAAATCGAAGAGAAAAATCAGTTAAATAAACAAGTTGTTCTCACTGGTGTACATAAACTTGTGTTGTTCTGGCTTGTAATCGGAATCGGAATCTATGTATTTGGGGTTTTTCAATACAATTGGTCTTTAAATGAGATGGCTGCAATATTTCTAATAATTGCAGTGGGAACTGCGATCATTTCAAAGATATCACCAAACAAACTTATTGTAGAATTCTTTAAGGGTGCTAAGGGATTAGTGTATGGAGCAATGATTATTGGAATGGCTCGTTCCATTGTAGTGGTGTTAGAAGATGGGAAGATTTTAGATACAATTGTTCAGGGTATGGCAAATCTGATGACACCTTTTACTAGTGTTATGGGTGCGTTGGTAATGTTTATTGCCAACTTATTATTTAATATCTTAGTTTCTTCCGGAAGTGGCCAGGCCGTTATAGTTATGCCAATTATGACACCATTGGCAGATATTATGGAAATTCCCAGACAAGTTGCAGTACAAGCATACAAAATGGGAGATGGCTTTACTAATGTAATAACACCTACATCTGGGATATTGATGGCAAATTTAGCAATTGCAGGTGTATCGTGGATAAAATGGATTCGGTTCATTTTTCCATTACTTATGATTTGGATCATCCTGGGATCAATTTTCCTTGTAATCGGCGTATGGATGAATTGGGGACCTTTTTAAATTGCGTTTTTAGAGCTGCCAATCACAGCCTGGAAAGTTATAATGAAGGTATACTGTAATTAAGAGCCTTCTTTTCTCTTATATAGAAAGAAGGCTTTTTTATTGTTATTAAAATACAAGTGCATCCTACCTGACCTTCATAATATCTTTTAAAATATCATTTTTTATACTCACCTTGTACCTCCTCCATAGCTTTTTTATTCTGATTATTTAGGTAACAAAATTTCTGCCTATGGAAGCATACCTGTTTACTTTTGGACTCTTAGTTTATGAACAGATCAGTTTGACATTAACTGTTTGTATTGTGTTTTATAATAATAAAAGGGATGCCTGTACTTTTGAAACTGCTTCTTTAACTAACCTCCCTCAATAAAAGAAACGTACACACCCGATTACTCCTGATTTCTTAGATTTTCATAGCTGCCCCGTTAGTCGAATAAAAAAAGAGCTGCCGATCTCATTAGATCTTCAACTCTTGCACCCGTTTAGAATATAAAAAAACTAGAATTTTTATGCTAATATACCAAGTAAATCTAATTGAAAGACTATTACTATGAAAATTACCAATAAAAACATTTCACTAATAGTCAGAATAGATTGTTTGGGGTTCTGTGAATACTTCCACTCAAAAAATGCCCTTATCCCATAATCTAATACAACAAAAATGACTAATGCAAATACCCAAAGTTCAATAGAAAAGCTTTGGAAAAGCACTAAATAAAGGAAAATTAAATTGGTAATAATAGAAGAAATTCTTAAACTCCAATCAATTTTTCGATGTATTTTGTTTATGTGGTTATAAGAAAAAAATTCCTTTTTCTCTTTCTCGATATTAAGTGTCTTTCTCAAACAAAGCTTAACTACTGCAATAAGAGCAAAAGTAAGTAACGCAATTATTGCCAATTTAGCCAAACTTAATAATCCCCCTTTTTAAACTCTACTGCCCCATTTGTTCAATAAGAAAGTGATAACCAAAACTATATAAAGTTGACCAATTTATCCTTAGAACAATAACTACATTGCTTAACTTCTCTTTTGATTTCGCCTTGTTTCTTAAATTTATTACAAATCTGATTAACCTGCTGCCTTGGTTGAATATTTAAAACCTCAGACAGGCAATCATCACAATAAATATCACTTGTACTTTTTAAGAGTTTTTGTATTTTTTCAGTATTAGTCACTACCGATACCTCATAATATTTTTATTTGTTTCTTAATGCTTATTATTCCTTATTAAGCTAAACTACCCTTTAGCTTAATAAGGAATTCGAGAATAAAAGCGTTTATCCTTTCACGATCACTTCCAGTGTTAGTAAAAATTGATATAATAGTATTCATTTACTTCTGTCTTTCTTCCATTTATAAGGTTTACTTGACCAATTATATAAAAGAATAAATAAGAACATCATAAAAGATATCCCTATATTATCAACCCACTTAACCTCTTTATTAACAATAAACTGACAAACAATTGATACTACAAAAAATATTAACGGATATCTAATGCTTTTTTTAAGCAAATTGTCACCATTTTCAATTCCCTCTTGTGCTAACTACCCCCGCTTGTGCCCTTTACATTAAAAGAATGCTCCTTAATGACTTTCCTTCAATGTCTTTTTATATCGAAATAACTCATCAAACCACATACTAAAACTCCTAATCCCAAAAAAACAGTAAAAAACCAATTCTCTTCCCAACTTACAACTACACTATATAAACAAGCCAATGCAATAATTAATGCTGCATATTTTGCTCGCAGTATTTTTATTATTGAAGGTTTTACATCATTCAAATTATTACACTCCAATTTGGATAATTTAGTGACGTGAGTGCTATACCTACATTAAGTTATTACTGACGTACCATCCTAAAAGCCAACCAATGATTCCGCCTATAATTCCTAAATAAATCATTGCTGACCCTTGCTTACTCCTCTGGTAATCTCGCCTTATTACAACTCCTATGCATATAGGGAAAAACAATAGCATAGGCGGCATTAAGTTAAAAGTTAATAAGATGACAGATAACCACCCAATTGTTAGGAGTATACCTTTACCATTTTTTTGTTCATTTCCCATCAACTCACCTCATTTAATACCCTAAATTTTACATTTGTTTCTCATTCTATCATATAGAGAGCTTTAAAATAATAATTTCTTTGATTATCTAATCTGCTTTGTTACTTAGATAAGAAAAAGTAATTCATGTTTATTGAAGAATCACAAGTATAAAAAATATGTACCTATTAAAAAAAACAGGGCCTTTTAAGCTATGACAATAGATCCTTACGAAAAGCATAATTAATAAGTTTATGGGTTGTTTATCTTATTTTATTTTCCAAAAAAAGGGTGTTTCTATTAAAGATAGAATTTCTTATGAACAGGAGGTGTTTGGTAATTTATGGGGTAAGGAAATCAAAAATACTGGTTTTCTAAAGGCAAATCAATTAAAGGGAGTGTTCTATTTGAAAAAGTTTATTAGTTTGGTATTCTCGCTTCTACTATTAATATCTATTTCTTCTCCAACTAGTGCCTCTACAAATCATACAGATAATCATAACCATGAAATAGAACATCACAATCATGCGCACGAAAGCTTCTCTGATACTAGTAAGAGTAAGAAAAAGCAAGATGGGGATTTTGGAGTCTTATACGTTCCCTGTCCAGAGACAGGAACAAAACATCAAATGAAGGCTCGCGGGACTGGAAAGCATACCCTAACCAATGGAAGTACATGGATTGGGAATTTGTATCAATGTTCCGGTTGCCTTATGACATTAACTACTTACTATAACTATTTTAATTCTGGTGAAAGGCCAAATGGTCCTGGAAAATACATTTTAGCTTCAGCACCTGTTTTTGTAAGTCCTGCAGGCTACGTCTTTTCTGGAAGATACACGTTATCAGGACCAGCCACTTCATGGATTACAGGTGTATTTGGAAGCATGTCGTTTTCATATTAGTATCCTAACAACTGACTAAATCGTTGCTAAATCTTTGTTCACTATACTAGTTAAAAAGGGATTTGTGACGCGAAGAACTCTATAAACTTAAAAATGGCTTGCCAAAACTATTTTTAGTTAGCAAGCCATTTTTATTGTCATTTATTTGATATGCATTTCAAAACGAAACTTTTTTCATTATGAGATAAATTCTACAAAGGAAGGGATACGTAATTTATTTTCTTTTGTCAGGTTACGATATTTTACCTTTGCCTTTATTTTTGGTTCCAGGAAAATAAAGTCCTTGTTTTCATCAACTACATAATTACGGTACTCTTGATAAAACTTTTTCCTCGCTGCAGGAACCATGAACTCCATTAATCCAACAGGTCTCATTTTGTTCCCCTCTTCCAAGCTTAGAAGGAGTCCAAATTCGTTTTTTCTCAATCCTGTAATGTAAACATCAGCGAAAGAGTAATTGATGACTTTAAGCCAATTATGAGACCTATTTTTAATTTTATATAAGGAGTCTGCTTTTTTTATAACAATCCCTTCTAGTCCATGCTCTTTGGTTAAATTAAAATATGCTTCCGCATTTCCGGTTGTCCATTCGACCGGTGCTATATATTGAGAAGGTTTGATTAAAGATTTTAATAGTTCTTTTCTCTTGAGCAGAGGTAAATGCGTAATTCTTTTATCCTCAAGATAGATAATATCGAATACACAATACTGTATGGGTTGTATTCCATTTCTCCCCGCTTGAAATCTGCTCATTGTTTCCTCGAAATCAGGTTTACCTCCAGGACCAGGCACAACTACTTCTCCATCCAGGATCGTTCCATTTGGGATAACTATATTCAGGAGCTCAGGAAACTTCCCTGTTATTTCATTTCCATGTCGAGTATATAGTTTTATAACGTTATCCCATTTAGCTAGAAGTAACCTAATCCCATCTATTTTTAATTCGGAGATATATTCATTTTCATCAAATGGAAGCTCATCGAATGGAGGACTGAATTTATGCAATAACATTGGTGAAACAAACATCCATACCACCTCATTTCAACATTAACAGATACCTTTAATAGTATCCTTATAAAATTGGTGGCAAGTTATCCAAATGCTTGTAAAGTAACCATTTTGGAGGATTTGAAGTCTGAATTTTCTTGACCCTGCCATAATTAGGTAATATAATAAACACTATAAATTGGTGTAATTTAAAACGAATTTATTTTTTTATTTAATTACTGGTGGTGAATAGGATGAACACTTTACTTAGTGCGGCTAATGCAGCATTGCAATATAACAGAGGAAAACAAACAGGGTTAGCGGGTTTAGTTTTTATAGGAATTGTATTACTTGCTGCTTATCAATGGGATCATATCGTCCCTATTTTGGAAGCAATCGGTTTGATAAGTTTTCTCGATAAATGGGGTCTCATATATGAAGGTGAATCTTATATGACTGGATTCAGCATCTTTATGGTTGCATTTAGGATTTGCATATTGTTTGTAGTACTAGGATTTCTAACCTTAGTTCTTGGTATTATATTTTCAATTATTGGCTCAAGTAATATAGGTGCTGCAATTTTGGGTACTTTTGTGGTTGTACTAGCATTACCTTTTATTTTGTTGTGGTCACTCTACGATACTATATTTACACCAAAAGAAGTCCGGGAAGAACGAAAAAGAGAACGAATGAGAATATATAAAGAAGCTAATAGTACTCCAATTGATATCATAAAGGAGAACTATAATGAAATTACTGAAGATGAGGCAATAAGGTATTTGAACCGAATTCCTACTAAGGGAGACCATTTATTCTTATTAGGGATAACAGAGGAAAACGAAGTATTTTTTGTTTTTCCAAAACCATATTTTTTAAATACTGAGAATTTCAGTGCTGGCCTATGGGGAATAAAATCCATTATGAAACGGTGCAATGGCTCAGAATTTGGTATTGGGCCATTTCAGATAGATATTAAGCCAGAAGAGATTTACCCAGGTAGAGGTATTCAGCCAGTCCCAATTGATCGGATTACTTTCTATCACTCTGAAAATAGCCATAAGGATATTAAAGCGAAATCTCAGCAATTTAGTTACCGGGATGAATATAGAAAATACATTGATGAAATACAGTCAACATACATTCAAAAAAAGGATAATTTAGAAAAAACCATTTCTATTACTCCAAATAAAGAAAGATTCAATGAAGCAGTCCAAGAAATAGTAAATTTCAATGCTTCCAATGAAGAGATAGTAAGGATGATGATACAATCTGAAGGAAGAGTACAATAGAGAGGCAATCTATGGATAACGAGGAATTAATAAATCAATTAGAACAACACAAATCGGAAATAACAACTGCTGCACATTGGAACTCATATGCAAAAAGTGTTGGTTTACCAGATTCAAATAAGTTGATCGCTAATTATGGGTCATGGAATGAATTAAAACGTAAGCTAGGGCTTCCGGTAACAAATACATCATATACTCCGAGCGAGATACGAACAATAGTCAAAAAGCATAAGAATCATGTTAGGACCCAATCTGTATGGGATCTATATGCGAGGGAACATTCTTTACCCTCTTCTAAGACGCTTATAAAGAGTTTTGAAACATGGAGTGAAGTAAGGAAATATGTTGGGAATAAACGTGAAAGAAAACCGACATATACAAAGAAAGACATTAAAGATATACTCAAAAACCATGCTCCCAATTTCCAAAATCGTACACAATGGGATGTTTATGCAAAAGAGAATAAACTTCCGACTTACAAGACTATAAAGAAATATTTTGATTACGAGGAAATTACAAAAATTCTTAACAAGGAAAAAAAGATTAATTTATCAAAAGATGATCTAATACGCATAGCACTTAAGCATAAGGATATATTTTTAACATCAAGCATGGCAAGATGGGATATATATGCTTCTGAGAATAACTTGCCTAGAAGTACCACCTTCCATAAACATTTTGGCTCCTGGAACACAGCTAAAAATGTGATAAAGCCAATGTAATTTAAAAGCCAGCTCTCCTGTTATTGGAGGCTGGCTTCTATCTGTTTAATGATATCCCATGCAGAAGTAGTTATTACGTAAGTGCCTATTTCATCCTCATGGTGAGAGTCTGATAAAGTTAATAGATCAAAATTTACTGTGGCTTCTTTTTGATCGTCGTATTTAATGGTTAGTGAGATTGTGTTGCTATCTGCATTTAAGAACCCTTTATTTACTTTATACAAAATCTCTTTTAGAGTACCATTGCGAGAAATTTTATCCATTATTTCTTTAGTAACAGCATCTTTATCGGGATTTTTACTCTTAAATAAATCTTGAGAGATAGACTCTACATAAAAACTAGATAAAAAGATGTCGGTATTGTTGCTAAGAAGCCCAGCAATAAAATATTTTATGGCATCTTTTTTGGGATCTTCTTTTCCCTCATGCTCAGCATGTTCTGGATGGAAATAACCGATGTCTTGGTCGTTACCTTCCGCTAATTGAATTGTTTTCTCAGTGTATTCTTTTGAATCTTTTATTTCCTTCAGTACCTCTTCTTTAGTAGCGTCTAACTCAATCCTTTGTTTGTCTGAATTGATATCTAGATAGATAAACAAAGAAACACCTAAAATGGCCATTATTGATATTAAAGCGGCAGATTTTTTATTCATGATTATTGAGGTGTCTCTCCGTCTGAGGTTTCAAGACTCTTTCTTAGTATTTTCCATTCATTATTGATAGATGCTTGATTCGTTTTAATTTCTTGGTACTCAGTTCTTAGATAGTTTTTATCAATTTCATTTTCTTCAGTGTTGGCCATATCAATAGCAGTTAACAAAAGTCCGTGAGAACGATTAATTAGCGCAATAAGATTTTGATGGTTCTCAAATAATTCGGGCTCTACATCTAAACTTTCAACATCAGAAACTAGTGTATTTGATATTTCTATATTGTCTTTCATAGATTTTGCGAATTGTTCACGGCTGTATTGTTCAGTATATAAGCCATCTAATGAATTATTAAAGGACTTAAAAATTGATGTCATTTGATCAAAATATACTTGTAAGGACTTATCATATTCTTCTAGATAGGATTTATTTTCTTCAGTTACCTTTAAACTTGCTGTAGCATTTTGTTTTGAGGAACATCCCATTAAAATAAAGATACTAGTAATGATAATAGTTGCAATCCCTAGCTTTTTCACAAATACTGATTCTCCTTTTTAGAGGGGGAATCCCCTCATTTATTAAAATTGAACAACTAATGCCGGATTCATCGCATTCCCTTTATTGGGTGTCCACTGGTTTTTGTGCACTTCAAAGTGTAAGTGTACTCCAGTTGAATTCCCGGTCGTACCCATATAGCCTAAAAATTGCCCTTGCTTGACTTTTGCACCTTGACTCACTGCTCTATTGGTCATATGAGCATAAACTGTTTCATAAGCTTGCCCATTAATGTTGTGCTTAATAAAAACAACGTTTCCATAAGATGAAGAAAAATATGATCGGCTAACTGTCCCATCTGCAGAAGCAACGATAGGAACTTTGGATTTACCCCCAGAAGCGATATCAGTTCCATAATGTACCGTTCCCCATCTTGCTCCAAAAGGAGAAGACACAGGACCAATAGCTGGCCTCATAAAGCTACCTGGTTTTAATGGAGGAGTATCTCCACCACCTTCATAGGTTGCTGCAGTCTTAAATTTCTCTGCGTTTGAAAGTACCTTATTAACATACCAATCTGCGTGATTGTATTGCCAAATGGCTTTTCTTGCATCTTTTGCATATCCATTTTTTGATAAGTAATATGCTGCGGTATGAATGGCATCTTCCATGTCCCAAGGGTCTGCTTTGCCGTCATTTTGGGCATCTCTTCCGTATCCATTTCCAGCAGCAATGACTGCTGGACTGGTGATATCTAGACTTGACGAAACTAGTCCTCCGTCGATATTGTACTTCCAGCCAACCCATGTTGCGGGCATGAACTGCATGTGTCCAACAGCGCCAACAGGTGAAACCATAGTTTTATGTGAACTGAATCCAGTTTCAACAAAATGTACAGCTGCTAATACATACCAATCAACACCATACTTCTTTTCTGCAGATCGATAGAAAGGCATGTATTGTGGAGGTACACCTGCACCAGGTATTATAGTTCCGTCAAAGCCAGGAGAACCACCGAAGCTACCGCCGGTTCCCATCGTTTGAAGCCAATCTGTATAAGCAATAGTTCCTCCCATAAACATATAGTTTGCTTCTACTATACTTTTATCGGTTAGACCAAGCCCATAAGAATTGAGGATGCTATCAAAAGTAGCATAATCAGTAATAGTAGATTTAGAGGACTCGAAATATTGTTGACGTGTTTTCGTAATTGTTTTTACTTCTATTTTTCGAACTTTCTCGACTTCTACTTCTCTAACCCTTTCTTCTTCCCTTGATTTAGCTTTTTTTACAGGAACTTTTTTATACTCTGTTTTAGTTACCTTTTTATACTTTGTAACAGTTATATACTCTACGTACCTTCTACCGTTTTCATCAAGTTTTACAACAGCAATTTTTTCTTCATAAGGAACGTATTCGGTAACTGTATAGGGCCGTGTCTCATATTCGATATAGTACTCCACTACAGTAACGGTGTATGTTTCTTTTACTTTTTCTTTATATTTTTCTTCCCGGTATGTGATCTTCTCACTAGTTTTCCAAGGAGTAACTTTAGGTGTGTACGTAAAAGTTGTTGTTCCATTCCAATACTCTACATGGTTTAATTTTGTAACCATATTTGAGGTTCTTTTTACAGGTCCAGCATTACATTTTCCATCTTCACATACCGTGACCTGTTTTTCTTTCCATTCATCATATTGACCGTAATCAAATGTAGGAGCAAGAGCATTGGCCATTTTTTTAATGACGCTTTTAATATCATCATTTTTTTGGAAAGCATCTAATTGAATAGTGGCAGCTATTAGTTTTTCGGGTACGCGATAGGGTCTTTCAAGTGAACTATTCATATTTACTGTGCCATTTGCCTGTTGCACGATATATTCATGAATCTTCTTATCTTCACCCTCTAGTCCATCGCCTGTACCGAACATGAAGCTCCAGGCTAATGAGATAAC
Organism: Cytobacillus pseudoceanisediminis; assembly: GCF_023516215.1. Classification (NCBI taxonomy): domain Bacteria; kingdom Bacillati; phylum Bacillota; class Bacilli; order Caryophanales; family Bacillaceae; genus Cytobacillus; species Cytobacillus pseudoceanisediminis. Next base: position 325,556 of record NZ_CP097350.1, read on the forward strand.
AATAAGAGCAACAATTACCGCTAAAGCTATCCCTATAACAGGGAGGCCAACAGCTCCAACTAGCCAAGCTAGTACTTTTCCAAGTAGCAAGACAAACTTTTTTGCCGCGAATTTAGCTAATTTAACTGCAAATTTAGCTCCTTTTTTAGCTAGCTTTTTAGCTACTTTCCTGCCCTGCTGTTTGGCCTTATGTTCAGCATATTTTCTTAATACGGATGGATCACGTTCTTTTTCTTGAGGTGAAGGCAGCATGCGATCACCTCAAGCCTTCCACAAATGCTTTATTTCTGAACTTGTCATTCTGTTTTCTCATCATATTTCGTTTGTTAGCTGGACGATAAGCGACTAAATCCTCTGGTTTTAATGAAGTAGTATAACCATCAGTATTATTTGGAATCAGCTTATTATTTCTCATCTCACAGGTGATCTTTTGAGTTTCATCTGGGCTAATTCTTGTATCACCCGGTCCATAAGGAGAAATGCGGTAGGTTTGTCCATTCTTTACTCCTTGAAGGTAGCTTCGATTTCTGTCAACAATCATTTCAATGTTGGACATTTCACTCATTGCATTCTTTAAATAATACTGTCCGCTATCTACCAATTGGTTATAGCTTTGTACTTCTTTTACAACCCTTGGAGTTTTAGGTGTGTTCCTATTAGCTACCAGTTTATTAGGGTTAACATTTATTGTGCGGTTTAAATTAACCCTCCCTCCTCCACTGTCTTCTTGGTAGACATTAGAAGTTGGAGTGAGTTGGCCATCTTGAATTGATAAATCTTGATAAAGGGTTTCTCCCTTTTTTAAAGAAGAATCACCCGAGCCAATACGAGAAACTGTTTGAAGCTGTCCCGATTTCGTTCTTACTTGAAGGACTGTTTGACCCTTAGTAGTAACCATTCGAACTGCTCCAGATGCAAGTGTTTTTTGGCCATCATCCCCAATTATAGTTTGAGCCATTTGTTCTATCTCAGATATTTCAGCAACATCCGGAGACTTTTGATTAACAGCGTTGTTATATGGATTCCATCCTCTTAAGCCAAATGCTTTAGTTACTTGTGTTCCTCCAGCTGCATAATTCGCTCCGGCTTTATAACCCTTTACTCCTCCCAAGATACCTACTGAATAAGCAACAGTGTTTCTAAAACCGGCTTGTTTACCGACCACATTTTGAGCAACATGATTATCTGCTGCACTCCAAGCATTCTTTAATCCAATTCCCACAGAATCTGCTCCTGCAGTGACTGGATTTTTTACAGGATTTCTATTTTCCCATGCCGTTTTTGTATCTGTTACTAATGCTGTTCCGAATGCGCCCATCTTAGTATCATTCAGAAATTGGCCAACAGCTTTCGGACCAGAAATAATACCCGTACTTTCAAGGACTCCACTAGCAACACCTGCACTTAAAGCAGATGCTCCTCTAACGAAACTACCTCCTCCGATTAACCGATGGTCTAAAGGTATATGTCTAGGGAGTCCGCTTACAGGATTGGCTAACGCGTTTAAGTTCTTTTGAAATTGAGATGGTGCATGTGATGTGTTCCATTCTTGAACAGCCTCTTGTCTGGTGGCCCCAGGGTTGCTACTAATATGCTGTTCAACAAAAGCGTCCCTTTGCTTGTTTGTTTGCATTGAAGCTAATTGATTACGTAAGAATGGTGTATTTACCGACTTCCCTGAATACAGTGAAGCGTTCTTTACGGCACTTGTAGCTCCACGAACAGCGAGGAGGCTAGCGCTTTGACCCGCTCCAATTACCGCGCCTACTTCATTTCCAACCTCATTAACAAAGTCGTCCTTATTAATGTAAGAATTGGTACTAGAAGGGATATATCCTAATTTAGAAGCGGCCTTACTAGCAATCTGACTAATTATGTTTCTTTTACCAGCAACCGCATTTTGCCAAGCAACTTCCCGATTTTGGTTATGGGTTTGTATAGTATCTGAACTTGCATCTGCAGGCAATGGGTTGGACATATCATAGTTCTTCATAAAGGATTCACGATTATTTTTAGCCCACTTGCTTGTCAAATTGCTTACAGTTGCACCGATTAATTCAGAACCCTGAGCTTGTCCCACTTTAACTCCATTAGTCGCAGCTTTGACTGCTTGAATACTTTCAGGATTATTAAAACCGGTAATGGAACTTACTTTATTTCCAAGCTGATTTACAAACTCTTCTTTATTAATAGAGGATGAATCAACTGGAGATCCATTCCCTAGTTTGGAGGCAACCGAAATGGCAGCATTTTTAATAGCATTTTGCTTTTGACCAAGTGCTTGATTCCAGGCAGCTTCTTTAGATTGTTGATGCATTGTTTTTTCTTCTGTAGAAGCATTCGTTGGTAAGGGGTTTTCATTATCATAATTTCTCATAAATGCTTCTTTATTTTTACTGGCCCATTCTTTTGTTAGGCCACCAACAGAAGTATTTATCAAATCTGTAGCTTTTGCACGATTTAAGTTAACGCTATTGATTGCATCCTTAACGGCACCTAAACTTTCTTGTTTCCCATTCATGCCAAGAACGCTACCGACTTGATTGCCAACCTCACTAATAAAGTCATCCTTATTAATGAAAGATTGGCCATCTAACTTGCCAAATCCGAGTTTAGAAGCTGCAGCCACGGCTACACCATTTATGGCATTTCTCTTTTCAGCTATCTTCTGATTCCAGGCTTCATTTTTATTCTGATTATGTTTATTCTTTTCAGCTTCCGTAGCATTTGCTGGCAACGGATGAGCGGCATCATAATTTTGTTTAAAGGTATCTTCATTGTTTCTTGCCCAATCATTAGTCAGGTTATTTACGGTGGAATCTACTAAGTCTGAAGCTTTTGCAAGTTTCCCATTTTGTGCTTTAAGTCCTTTTACTGTTGACCTTGCTTTTTCGAGAAAATCACTTTGCTTAGACGCAACTTGTTTATCCCACATTTGATTGATTTCGCGATCAGTGGCATCAGGGAAACGCTCTTTAATATCTTTTAGAAATGCATCTTTATTTTCACCAGCCCATTGAGAGGTTTCTTTATCAGCAAGGGTATTAGCTAATTTTTCATCTGCATGAGCTTCAGCATTTTTTAAACCATCAAACTTGTTTTTCCCCACCTTAAAACCAGCTTTAGCTCTGTCTGCCAATAATTCTGCACCAGCCATACCCGCTCTTCCCGCTACTCCACCGATTGCACCACCAGCACTAAAACCTAAAGTTGAGCCAGCAATTGAAGCGACAGGACCCATCGGTGAACCAGCAATAGCTCCGGCGGCTCCAAAGACAGCTTTACCGCCTTTTGAAAAAATTTCTCCAGCTTTTAGCATTCTTTCTGCTCTTGAGGTAGAACCTATGTCTGTTCCAGCTCCTGCAAGGAGACCTTTTGCACCGTCTTCTTCAGTACCATCTTTTCCGCCTTTAGCATTTTTAGCTACCTGGCCAGCAGCACTTCTTAATGATTGAGCGACAGATTGTCCACTTAAGGCCCCTTTAACTGCACCAGCAACACCCATTAGTGCAGAACCACCCATCATGGCTGCCGTTTTACTTAACCGGTCATTCATCTGTCCTCCTAAACCTAAAAGAGATCTGATTGATTCCGTAACAGGAATAAAGATGATGTAAAGTAAGATACTTCCGATACCAGGATTCGCACCAGCAATTGCTGCAATTACCCAATATACCCCGGCATGAACGGATTGAACAAATACAGTTCCTGCATATTCTTTAAACAATCCAGCGGTAATACCTTTCGTTTGCGGAATAAGGTAAAGAGCCACTGCCAAAGGCGACATTATGGTTAAAATCATTAGTGTAAGGGTACGCATCATATAATAGAAGTTTGCCCATATTGAAAGTCCAAGAAGTACCAATCCTATTATTAATCCCCCTAGAACACCTTGCTTTAGAAATGTAGTAGCCTGTTTCGCAATATCTCCATCCATGACTTCTTTTGCACTTGAGAATGTCGAAACAAACATTTCATTTACGGAGTACATAATTTCGAAAATTGTGCTCAAGTTAAAAAACAATATAGCTACAAGAATAAAGTCTTTAAAATATTCAAATGTATAGGTCCTGTTAGAAGGATTTATACCGGAAGAGGATATTCTCATACCCGCTAATATAATAGAAACTAAAATGAACCCTACAGATAAGGACTGCATAACAGCCATACCTTGAGCTATAACACCAAATTGATCCTCATTAAAAACACCATAATAGTATTCTTCTTTTCCTGTGTCATAAATGAGCCCCTTAAGAGTGTCTAGATCCTTAAAGGGACCCAATATCCATTCGAGCATCTTCTCAAATAGGGACTCAAATATATCCATAATTTTATCTTGCAAGGACCACCACCCCCTTCTAACGCTGTTCCATGAGTTGTTTTCGCTTCATTTGTTCTTCATAAACTGCTTGGTTAGATTCAATGAAGAATAATTCTTCCTCACTAGGATTTGTTTGTAACCACACGGAGCTTTTTCCCATCCGAAGAATTCCTTCACCTTTATCCGGATTCCCGAATAAGATATTTATTTCACCAGCGCTAAGGTCAAAGTTTTCCTTAATAACTTTCAAATCAATTTTGTTTTGCTGAAGGAATAGATAAGCATGTGTATTTTGTAGAATCCCTCTAGCTTTGTTATTAGTAACAAAGCGTACAAAGTCCTGACTTGCCAATCGAAGACCTGTGTTTCGTTTACGGGCTCTTCGTGCCATTTTTTCAAGGAAACTGACTGTTTGCTCAGAATCGATTAATGTCCAAGCTTCATCGGCGTAAACAAATTTCTTTTTTGTTGCGTTATCTAGATTTTTCACAAAATGCTCCCATAAATAATTCAGGATTACATGATAAGCAATTGGGCGTAAAAGCCTTCCTCCATTTGGCTAATATTAAAATTAACCAGCCTTGCATCTTGCAATGATTGGGTAACTCCCTTGCCAAGATATGTTTGTCCATCGAAGATAGGCTTTGAGCCATCCCTTAAGAAGGGGCGAATGGCGGCTATTAATCTTAGAGCTTTTGGCTCTTCCTCATAATGATCTTTTAAGTATTCGAACACATCAGATATAGTCGGTTCCGGTTTCCTGACTTTTGATTGGATCAATTGGTTGTCAACTTGAACTACCTCGTTGCTGAATAAGGAATCCGGATGAGATGTAAGCTTTAACTTTTCATTAAAGATGTATTGAACTGCTTCTTCTAAATAGTTTCTCTCAAAAACATCAAGGCCTCGATCTTCCGAATTCTTACCGCGGCAAATAATATCGAAAAAGTCCAGAATGTCATTCATTTTTTCTCTAAGAGGTACAAACCGAATAAATTTCTTCCCCTCTTTTTCAATAACTTCTCGTTCATCAGTATCTTCTAATAAATCTAACTCTTCATCTTGCTCATCCATTGGGACGTCAGTAAAGTTAATAGCGAGAGGATTAATGCAAATATCTTCTTCTTCACTAATGTTTAAATTGATACCACCTAATCGTCTGGTGATTCGAACAAATTCACCTTCTGGGTCTATTAATCTGCTATAGATATTTGCACCAGTTAATTCCCGAGCAATTAAGAGCTTAAGAGTTACTGATTTACCTGAACCAGATATACCAACTACAAACATGTTATAGTTTTGTGGACGGTACTCTTCATTCCCAAAACTATTGATAAACTCTAATTGGCCAGTAATTTTATTTATTCCTAATGGAATACCTCCCATGTATTTACCGCTGCCACTAATGAAGGGAGCGAAGGTAGATAAAGCACGGCGGTCAATATTACGAAATGAATCCGGAATCTCATTTTTCCCAAAAGGAATAACACTTTTAAAACCTTTTTTGACTCTGCCCCAGGTCGAGACTAAAGAGAAGAATTGACTGCTCATTTCATCCTCGATGGCTTCACTGTACCTATTTAGTTCCTTCTCGCTTTGGCCATATAAAACCCCTAACGAACTAACGTTATACATGTCATTCTCGGAGAACTGTATTTCGCTCATAAGTAAGTCTGTGTCTCGAATTTTAGATTCCAAATCATTAATTTGATCAATGTTTCCTCTTTTAGTCTGAAAGGTTAAGTTCGACTGGAGCATTGTAATTTGCCGCTGTAAGGTTCTAATGGCATCTGATTTTCCTACTTTATGTACATCAATTAGAACGTCTACTTCTCCACTTGAAGAAAGATTGTAAAGCCAATTAGTCTGCATTTTTCTGGGATAGCCGTCTCTTGGAATATAAATTGGACGGAAATATGTTTTGGTTCCTAGAGATTGCTTTATTATTCCAAAATCTTCACTATTAATTTTTAAGCCTTCAGGGGAAATAATGTCCCACATTGTAGGCTTAGTCACCATTTGATGATCTGAGATCGCTTCATCCTTACCGGACTGTTTTTTCTTTTTAACCTTACTTTCTTTAACTTGCTTGGCTTTCTTCTGTTCGATCTTCTTTTCGCTGTTCTTCTTGGTTAAATTCATTTTCTTCAATAGCCTCCTTAACCGCTTCAATATGTTCATCAGTCTGCTCAGCTGTTACGTACAATGCATTTTTTTCTGTTTCTACTAAATCTTTGAAACGATTTTTTACTGCTTTTCGACGATTAAAAGTGTGATAAAGCAATTCATAAATCCCTTCTGTAGGAAGAAGAGAAACATTCATTTCCGCTCTCCTTAATTGAGATTTAGCGGCATTCAATCTCCTCATTAATTCAGCAAATGATTTCTCAACAAGTTTTTCTTCTAATTCTTCAGCTGAATCAGCTGAAATGTCCTTTGCGTTGATTTTATGAGTAAATATGAGATATCTCTTAGTCTCATAACGTGGTGTTTGTGATTGCCAATTTTGTAAGTCATCAATCATTGATTGGCCAAAACTTAATGCTGCTTCATTAAGGTCTTCTGAATTTCTCATGCTCTCTTTCATTTGCTGGACCGGTTCAGAAATATCTATAAAACGATTTTGTAGGTAAAACTGTACAGGGTAATTAATGGCAGCTAACCAACTTTCAAAAACCATATCGATCGCTTCCTGTTCATCTTGGCTCTTAAGGAAGTAATTGACCGGCTCAACTTCAGCTATCATGGTGAAGGAATTATCATTAAACCTAATCATATGGTTTGATATGTCCTTTACTTCATCAAATAACTCTTGAAAAAGCTTTGGCTCTTCTTCGATTGAAACCTCATGCTTTTTCTTTTTTGTTTCTTTTTATTTGATGGGGTATCTGATTCATAAACTTTTTTTCTTTCCAAGGGAGAATGGGCTCCTTCAACATCATTTTGTAAAATACATAAGCAACAACCCCGAAGATTGCCATTACGATAAGTTCAATCATTTATTAGTCACCTTCCAATTTTTAGAACGGCTACCTTTCCGCCAAATGCCTATCTGTTTTCCGTAATTAAGCTTAATTAGAAAATAGTGGTCAAAATTTAGATGAAGTTTTGTTTTTTTCCAAAAACCAAATATGAAAATAAAAACCAGTGTGGGAATTGCTGAAATAAGAGCAGCTATCCCACCGACGATAAAATGCGGGAATATGTTAAAGACTATGGGGATATATGTATATAAAATGGCCCCGCCAATGATGAGGTAGATAAGTTGCCTTATAGAGATAAAGCCTAGTATTGTTTTTTGTTCAGAGGACATATCAATTGGAACAGTTTCTTTTCTCAAATGAGCACCTTCTTTAAAAATCTACCCCTCTAATAATTTAGAGGGGTATGAGTTTTTCTATTTGAATTTCTAATTAGGATCCGAATCCTGCAAACCAACCAGCAATAGTCGTTGCTTTAACAATAATGAAAATTCCAAGTCCAGCCATTAAGATTCCAATAAAGCCCTGCGTTCGGGCCTGTGGATTTCCGCCCTGAGCAGCTGAGAGTCTCATACCCGCGAATAATAGGCATCCAATAACCCAGAATCCACCTACAGCTGTAATAAAGTAAACAATGTTAGCAAGATCGGTGTAAATTTTACTGTTTTGCAAATTTCCCTGAGGGGTAATACCGGATTTTTTCCAAGCTGCTGCGGCTTCCTCTGGAGAGAAAAGAAGTAAAGAAAAGGCAAATACTGCAGTTAACGCTACAAATGGAAATAATTTTTTCATAGACTTTTTCATGGTTCCACCTCCTTCGAGGAACAAAAAAAGCCCCGAAGAAGCTAAGAGCTGCAGATACAAAAAGTATCTGCTCTTAGTTCTTCGGGGCTTTCCCGTTGGTTTAATTTATATATCATCATAATAATGTAAATATTGGATATGGTCAAGCCTTTATTCCTGTTTTTTGAAGGGCCTATTGCTCCGTGAAATCCTAAATTATGGTACCAACTTTAATAAGGATTATAAGTTTCTATAACGAGCAACAATATTTTCTATTACGTTGGTTAAATTTCCAGTTCTATATTTCTGTATAAAGTCGCTATAAAGAATTCTTAGCACCTGGTTAACTGTAAATGATTTGTTTTCCCCTAATTCTGCTATATCACTTAAAATTACTTCCAGTCGTAAGGCTTCTTTTCTTCTGATGGTACATTCAAATATACGCTCTTTTCCTTTAGATGTATTACGGTTATATGTTTTATTCCCACCTTCATAGCTATTCACCTTTAACGAGTGTTCACTCCTTATATCTAATTCATGATAAAGATCATATGGATTGTTTCGTTGTTTTGCTTGATACAAAAAATCGTCAAGGAGTAAACTTATTAGATCTCTTTGCGTGAATTTACACTCCATGGCTTCAGATACATCATTGCAAAATAGTTCTCCCCTTAAGTATTCAGATGCAGGCACAGAAAAAGAGTATTGAAGTTCTTGAGATTTATATAAGCTTCTACCCAGATTAAAAATTAACTTATCAATCAATCCACTTGGTTGATAAGATAAATCGTCAAGTTCTTCTTCATATATTTCATATTGACCATATCTGGTTTTATTCATAACAATAACCTTCTTTCAATGGTTAGCATGAAACTTATAATCCTGTAGGCAGCCTCTTTTAGACTACAATCCCATTTAACTTTATAATCAAAAAGCTGATCATGGTAATGAACTTCAAGTTTTGCAGGATAAGGTTTCCCTTTTGGATTGTAATAACAGGGAGGAAAATGATGCTCTTCCTTGAGCGCCTTCTTGATTAACAAAGTGCAATAAGGAGTCGGTTCCAGGCCACGCATTTTAGCAAGCCTTTTAATTAATACCCTCTCTTCGTCATTGAATGGTATCTTCACATCTTTCTTTTTATCGCATCTTTCTTTTCTGCCCTCAGCCTTCGTTACAGGCTTTTTCCGAACATTGGGTGTATGAGTTACGGATAGCTTGTTTTTATTTTTGTTATCAAAAATTGGATTGATTGCTTTCAATATACTCCCCCTCTTCTAAAAGAGCCCCTCTCTCCTCTTTTATCCCAGTGTCAAAATGTTAAATAGTTATATTGTTAATCTATTCATCTAGTGGAGAGTATAGTACGTTTAGAATTTATTAATTTGGACAAACTAAAAATTAACGAACGAAATAAGAGGGCAGGTGGGGAATATATGGCTTCTAAAAAGGATAAAAAAACATTGCTGAAGGAATTAGGGAAGGCAGCAAAAAAATCTAAAGCTGTGACGAAAGTAAAAGTGAAGTGATTTTAGCAGATTTTAAACTCAAGCTGGTAAAGTAGTAAAATATGAAGAGATTATTTTTCTTGAATATAAACAAGCTTATATGCTATTACTTATAGTGCAACAATAAATTGATGATTCCAAATTTTTCTAGAGGTGACCAAAATGAATAAAACAGAACTTGTAAATGCAGTTGCTGAACGTAGTGAGCTTTCCAAAAAGGATGCTTCAAAAGCTGTTGATGCAGTATTTGAAGCAGTTACTAATGTATTAAAAGAAGGGAAAAAGCCCAATTTTTAGGTTTTGGTAACTTTGAGGTTCGTGAAAGAGCCGCTCGTAAAGGGCGTAATCCGCAAACTGGTGAAGAAATTGAAATTGCTGCGAGTAAAGTACCAGCATTTTCTCCAGGTAAAGCACTGAAAGATGCAGTGAAAAACAGTTAAATAACTGGTTCTAAATTTAGTAAAGCCCTTCTTAAGGGCTTTTACTATTTAAATCGCTTATACAGGTAAAACTCCATTAGTTCCTGGACCCTATTTCGAATTCTTGGATTCGTCTCATCAATAAGTTCCAAGTATGGTTGTTTAAGTTTGAAGGAACCTTTATCAAATAATATTCGATCCCTTTCGAGAATGGTAAGGAGCATCGGGAGATACATAGCTTGCTCTAAAATATCCCGGTCTTTTTCTGGAATCCTGGTCATTTTTATATCCTCTCAACAGCCGTAATTTCGTGAATAGATATCCTTAATAACTCACCATTAGATTCTAAGAGTAAATATTTATTAGCATATCCACTTTATCTACGATTCCGGTTCTAAACATAAAAAACCCGTCTTTCCAAATCGTCACTTTAATTGGGATGGTACACTTTAAGGATTCCATGACAATATAACCTATTTCCTCAAATTCATGTGCATCCAACTGAGGCTTTTTTTGCTTTTTGTCGTCGATTGTTATTCGATTAAGCATGGCCCTATGCTCTGGCATAAAATGAGCTGGCTGCCATTTAATTTTTCCTCTGTCACGGATCATCTATTCTCATCTCCTTATATCAATAATTATACAAACATTCGTTCTTAAATCAACTTGAAAACGAACATTAGTTCCCTTATTATTATGTAAAAAGGAGCTGATAATACATGAAATGCTTGTTTAATTTCTCAAGGGAAAATAAAATACCGATTGATCTAATTTATATGAATGATGCAGGGAAACTCACACATAGGGCAGTGGTTGTAAGGAGTTATACTAGCGAAGTTGTTCTTACATTGGATGTTGGGAAGCAGCAACTTAGGACTTTTAAATGTTCAAATATCTTATCAGCTGCCAAACAACGAAAGGGATGGAAAGTTGCCAATAACATTTAATTTTGTTTGTTCAGTTTTTGATGTAAAAGGAAAAGTCCCTTGAGAACTCAACTCAAAGGACTTTTTTATAGCTTAAATAATATTTTTTAAAATAATTTTTTTATATGTGGTAAGCGGTTTTTGATAAATAAGTCATCAATCCCCTTAGCTTCATCTTCATTCCATAAAACAAGGTTTGCTCTATAGCCTTCTTCTTTTAGACCTTTCGCACATTCCATCAAGTGTTTCTTTACATATACATTGGAAACGGCATCAGCATCAAAGCAAATATTTACTTGTTCCACACCCATTTCCTTTAATACAGGAAGGGCTAGACGCCATGCTCCTGCTCCCGGAAGTGCTAAGAAGATATCACCTATATCATCAATTTCTAATGGATTATATAGTTTCCCAATACAATCTGATGCTATGTCGCATTTTAAAGGACCTTCAGATAACCATACAGTTCTTGCTTTTAGACTAACCCCTTCTTTCCATTCCTTTAACTTAGAAGTAGGTACTGCAACATGAATGGGGGCTGGATTACCTGAACCTGTTCCTTCTGGTTTCTTTGCTGAACTAAATGTGTGGCATCTCAATCCGTAACGATTGAGGTAGCCACTGCCCATTTCGGGTACGATAGGTAAACCTTTGAAGTAATCTCTGGCTTTTCCCCCGCCTCACACGGTACGTGCGACTTTCACCGCATACCGCGTTCCATCGAAATACTTCTAATATGGACTAATGCATCAAAGCTACTCACTCTCAAAATCCATTAAAGGCTTTATTTGTTAGGCGACTATGGGTTGTAGTTTCAGCAGTTTTCTCAAAACATTGATTTTATCAATTTGTTTTAAGGAAAGGTTCTCTAAGTTTATATATCGTTTTATCGTTTCCTCCTTTGTTGCGTGAATCAAAGTGTGAACGAAGTTGGATACAATAATAAGGTTGCTATATTTATCAGTTCCACCTGAGTTTCTAGGCTTCTTGTGATGAGTATGCATCCTACCGATAGTTAGAGGTTGACCGCTAATAGCACATTTACCATTTTGCGCTACGAACAGTGATATACGGTTATCGTTAAATTCAACTGACTCATTTATTACAGGATTTTTCAGAAGATAGACAAGCATTTCACTATCCACTGCTTTCAGACTGTTATGGATAGCTGCTCTTCCCTCTTTAGTAAAGTTATTGATATCTTTTCTAAAGTTTTTAGGTATTTCTAATTTAATACCTGCAATTGGAAAGATAGGCTTACCATCAATAAATATCTTCTTGAATTTATATTGTCCGTATAACTTATTGTACGTTTTGCTTTCAGTCCCAACATTAGAGCTTTGGCTTTTTAATCTATTGTGTATGACCTTAGAGAGCGCAAAATTCATTCTTACAAAGGTGATGTTTACTCTTGTTGCTGCTTTGTAGTAATTGTGATATCCCCTTATTTTCGAATTCATTCTGTCTACTTCTAATTTCTTATGCTCTTTTGAGTATTGGATTGTTTTGATGGACTTTTTAAGGTTTTTCTTCATTTTCCGAACTGCCTTATCCGATATGTCACTGATAGATGCGTATCCATGCCTTGTATTTGCTCTAGGAGTTACCTTGAGTTTAAATCCAAGGAATTCAGTATAGTTCTTACGAAGATTAGTAATTTTAGATTTCTTATTACTTACCTTAAGTCCTAACCTTTCTTTCAACCACATTTTGGTTGCAGAAAACATTCGCTTTGCAACATTAATGTCTCTACAGAAGATTTTAAAATCATCAGCGTACCTTACAATGAAAACTTCTTTTAACCTAGTTTTCTTTAATTCTCTATCCTGTTTGCCCTTATTTGAGTAGGTTTTCTTAGATTGAAATGTTTCCCATTGGGAGCTGATCCACCAATCTAATTCATTCAGCACAATGTTGGATAGGAGCGGAGAAATGATTCCACCTTGCGGGGTTCCTTTATCCATTCTCCCTTCGCCAATAATATTGGCTTTCAACATTTTGCTTATTACTGAAATAAGGTTTTTGTCCCTAATCCCTATGTTCCATATCTGTCTAAGTAATTTTCCATGATTGATGTTATCAAAGAAACCCTTAATGTCGATATCAACTACGTAGTGCAGACCATTTGTATTCATAAGATGTTGTGATCTGGCGATTGCATGGTGAGCTGAGCGAGTGGGTCTAAATCCATAACTGTGTTTGTGGAATTTAGCTTCGCATATTGGTTCGAGAATTTGCAGGATACATTGCTGGATGATTCTGTCTTCAATTGTAGGGATACCCAAAGGTCTGCGTTCTTCACTGAAGTCTTTAGGTATATAAACCCTCTTTATAGAGTGCGGTTGGAAGTTTTGAAGCCTTTTTCTAACATAAGATACCAGTTCATCAATGTTTTTATCAGCTATATTGGTGATGTTAGTTTTATTGACTCCTTTAGTAAGGCTTCCACCATTACGTTTTATGTTTCTATAAGCAAGCCTGACATTTTCCCTTGACGTTATCAAAGACATTAAATCGCTTGTTTCACGATTGTTTAGGCTGTCTTGGTAAAGTTGGTCAAGCGTAGCTTGCATATCATAATACTCATTGTGCCTGAGCCTCTTCTTTTTGAGATTGAGTGCCAATTGGTCAGCATCCTCCTTAGTGGAGTTTTGCTTCTCTTAGTCATACTCGAACCCAATAAATTTGATATATTGTCCTCTTTAGTCATTAGTATTCCGACTCGGGGCTATCCCTCTACTATGTTTCCATAGCTTCAACGGTACTGTGCCCCTACTCTCACAACGATAAATGCACTTCGGTTAGTAAGATAACCTTATAGCAACCTTCCCGCTTACAGACGTTTAATAGAAGTTCATTGCTTTCGACGTTCCGAAACATTTAGCTATCATATCGTTCCTTAGATGGTGACTTTGAGCCTGTAAATTATATATCCTCATTGTTGGATATCCCGAATTTCATATCTGGCAATCTTACTTTTCGGTAATTCACCTTCCACTTGGAAGCTACACAGTTTCCTGTGCATCTATTTTTAGACCCGTACATTCGCCACTTTGTCAGTGCATCTTTAGCACATTCTCATCATAAAACGCTTTTTCAGCCCCCGGCCTATCACTAACCATATCCACTCTTGGACTTAGGTTAGTTTCAGCCGACTTCACCTAGCTTCAGACCCCATCAACTCTGTAACGTTGAGGCGCATGTAGGAGTATTAGGGTGTAGTTTCAAGCCAACATGACGGCTATCATTCCTATCATCAATGTTCCAGTTAGAATTAAATAACTTAATTCCTCTCATTTCATGCTTTAAGCACTTGTTGAGAAACGTCTCGCACGCCAGAAATATCGGTTTCCTTTTACTACTCGAACCCATCCTTTAACTTCATTTTCATGGACTATGGTTGTCCATGTTTTGTTAGATTCAATCTTTTCCTCTAAGATGATCTCACCATCAAAAGAGACCTGCACAAAATCTGGTTGCTCTATAACCCGGGCTTTAAGACCAGGGCGATTAAATTTTACTTCAACCACATTTTGAGGATTATCAATTCGATACTGGAAACCAACAATTTCGTTATAGTGATTACGAAAAGGTATTAAAATTCCCTTGCTGCCGGCAATAGTCCAGTACTTTTCTTCTTGTAGATAAAAACCAGGGATTCCTTTAAAATGTTTAATTTCCAAACCTTCTTTCAACAATCTCGCTACCTCCCAAGGCTTATCTGGAAAGCTACGGTATTGCCTTAGCATAACTTGCTTATCCGCTAGCTGTCTTGAAGGAGAAGTTAAGTGTTTGTAATGTACATCATCAAGTTCTAAGCATTCTATTAATGCACTATAAACAGTATTAAGTACTTTATCTTTTTGCTTGGGATGTCCTACATGAATTTCTTCGATTTCCTCTTTGTTAATCTTTCGCTTATTATCCCCTTTAAGTAGGTGAAGGTAGCTAGGTAAAGCCGAATTTTTTGAAAAATAAGTGTCACTTTCAGTTCGGATACAAGCTACCGCTGAACCATCAAGGTGAGCCATACAACCACCTGTCTTACCACAAATTACACATGGGGTCCGATAGTATTCATACCAATCTTTGACTCTAGTTTGCCTCATTAATTTCATAATTCGTAACAACCTTTCTTATAGTTCTTAAGCTCTTTACACACAATCCTTAAATCGGAAATGATCAATTGGCGGCATGACTGTTACAAGCTTAAAAATAAAATGCGAATGTTTAGCGATGACCACAACAATCGGGTTATCATCCATATCTCTCCCGGCTATTACAACCTTAGATGCCCCTTGTCTTTCAACGATATCTCCATTAAATAAAGCTGAAACAATGTCTCCTTTAGAGTACCCTCGCTTTTTAAGCCTTTTCTTAGTGTGTGTCCCTATTAAAATTTTTCCTTTTCCAGTCATTAAGACTTTTTTAATTTCCTTTAAATTCAATTTTTTCCACCTCCATTGAATAAAAAAAGCGGCCAATGGAAAGAAGAGAGAGCATCAAAAAGAAAGCTCTTGCTTCGATCCAAAGACCGCTAAATTGATAAATTACCGCTTATCTCATAAAAGATAGCCAAGAAATAATAAAAGAAAATAGATTACTATCAGTTTAGCACCTACATGAAGAATCAATCAACAGCATCTAATAACTTTCTTTTTATTTTCATCCAGAAGGTTGGTCGGTATATTTTATCAAATTCTTTCCCCACAAACCCTCTAGCTATTTTAATAAATGGCGGTATGAGCTTTTGAGCTGCAATTATGTCAGCAATCAATGGTTTTCTCTCATGGTTATTTGCCATTACCCTGTCAAACATGGAAGGTAAAGCTGTGATGAGCTCCAAGTCTAATAATTCTGCTACGTCCTTTGGCCGGCTATGAGTACCAGTGCGGCTATGAATCAATTTAACTGGCTTTTTATACTCCTTAATGAGTGTATTGTGTATGAAATTTTTCCATTCTTTAGTTCGGTCAAACTGGTCATCAGCAATTACCCAAATTTCGTCGAGGTATGGAAGTGTATTTAAAGTGGAATCATCCATCTTTCCGGTAGGCAAATCCACTAATACATAAGCATTTTCTTTAACTGAAATAAAAAAATCTAAAATTAGGTCCTGGTTTCGATCAATATCAAAATCATTTAAGCCTACCGGGAACCATTTGACGCCTTTATAAATCCATAAAGAGTTATTATTGCCATTGTCATTGGAGTAAAGGTTTTCCGTTAGTGAAATCCAATTGTCTGGCTTTGAACCAAACCGGTGTAACATCTTAAACAAGTGAGGATTCTCTTTTGGGATCTCCACAACTGATATAGGAACACCATGTTGCTGAAGGAATATGGCATAATCCACAATGAAGGTTGTGGCCCCTGCTGTTAAAGGTGCCCAAATACCCACAGTCTTTTCTGTACTGAGATTTACACCATTTAATTTTCTACCGAAATCATGAGCCTTTGTAGGTGAAGAAATGTATATTTTCTTCCTCTTTTTTTGTGAAGCTGATGAGTTGTCATGTTCTTGATTAGGTGCTGCCTTTTTAGATTCCGGACTTGGCGTTTTACTTAGGGATTTACTATTGATCTTTTCTGAGTTTTTTTCTAGATCGTTTTCTTTTGGAGGAATTTTAGAGTTTGTATTATCCTTTTCCTTCGAGAATTCTGGAGGTGATTTGTCTATGGCTTTTTCCTGATTATCACTCTTCTTAACGTCATTTTCAGCTGTTTCATTAGCAATTTCTTTCTTTATCGGCTTATCATTGGATGGTTCCATAACTGTTCTATCTATTCCTAAGTGGCCAATAGGTGAATCATAGATGGCCATTCTTGTATCATTTGTACTTCTGCATAGAACTATGTTTTTATTTGTAACGTTTATACTTTTATCATAGTCGATTACAATGAGTTGACCCTCTAATTTAATGGATTCTAAAATATGTTGATCCAGAAAGTCACTTAGAGTGATACATGCTAAAAATGGGTTGCTTATTGCCTCTAAAACTTCCTCCTTGGAAGATAGTCTGATTTCTCCATCTTCTTTATCAGAAA